>JAZRAH010000086.1:0-37263 GCA_045634505.1 Elusimicrobiaceae bacterium | reverse complement strand
TGCCTTTGTGTTTACCCCATTTAATAATGTCTAAACTTCCACATTTATGGCATACTTTTTTATCATATTCGGCTCCCAAAAATAATATTAAATCATTTCTAGGACGGTATTACCCAGATTTTTGTCTATTAGGCCTAATTTACAAATAAGCACTACAAGCGGTTGCGCTAGTGCCACCGCTTCCAGAACCGTCGTAATTATCGGCAATGCGATCAGCCCCATAATTCTCTAGCCACCAACGACATACAAGTTTTTGTTCGTTTTCTGTAGTAGGAACGGTTTGTAATAACCATGTGGGAGAATCATTCCCTCGGTAGAGTTGGATATACCCACCTTTGAGCCAGTTATTTCCAGAACTTCTATCCGCATAATAAGAAGTTTGTAAAGAAATTCCACAGTGATGATCTGTGCAACCTACATTCCAACTACCTAAATTACTAAAACAGCGATAGCCGCTATCGCAGTTATTGAGAAAAGGTAAATCAACATCTAATGAAATAGAGGGTTTATCTTTGGTTACATAACTGGTTATTTCTGGGAAACCATTTTCCAGTAAATATACCTCCAGTCCTTTCATAAGTGAATTTGATAATATGGTCCATTCCGTCAGCCGGGCCTTTTGAACCGCTTTTTGATACTGCGGAACTGCCACCGCCGCCAAAATACCGATAATTAACACAACCACCAACAACTCAATGAGCGTAAAACCGTGAGTTGGTAAAGTGCCGTTATTAAATAAAGATGTCATCCCCGAGAGTTGTAATCGGGGATCTCCTCCTTGTATTTTCAATAGGGTGGGGATTCCCGATAAAAACTTTCGGGAATGACGAATGATTTGATTTTTATTGTTTTTCATTTTCATACTCCTGGTTTTTTAATTTCAATTTACCCGCCCGGAGCATACAAAAACGGCTCATTATCCCGAGTTCGCTACCCAGCAACCCCAAAATAACAGCCGTAATCTATCATTTTTGCAAACGATAAACATTGAGCACAAAACAACCGGGTAATTAGTCCGTTTGCTTTGTGCCTATGTAAGGCGGTTTTTGGTGGGTAGCGGCGTGTACTACGCGCTCCGTTTTCACGGTTCCAAAAACAGATAAAATTGTATGTTTACTACCCCTTTATTCTAACATAATTTAGGATAAATTTGCGGTACTTCTTGCGCGCGTACGAAAAACCACCGGGTAAAATAGTCAGTACCCTGATTTGTCCCTAACCTGTAGGGTATGGCAGTATTTCCCCAAGTACAAGGTAGAGTAGAGGATAAGATGATTTTTCAGATTTGAGGCAGATTTGCACCGTAAGTTGCCCGTATAGGCGTACTGACAGGTACGTCAAGGGCAAGTCGGTGCAAAGGTGTCCAAATGTGGAAAATTGTATCGCTGGCAAGCAACAAATTTTACAAATCTTTTGTTTGTAAAATTTGTGCGCCCAAAGGAACTTTGCGCCCGCTTTTTATATGTGCATAATCGGGCGTAAAATAGTACAATACTACTATGGATATTATTGTCTTACTACCCATACTGTTTTTTTCTATTATTTTGCACGAATTTGCCCACGGCTGGGTAGCTTACCGCATGGGCGACGATACCGCCTACCTAAGCGGACGCCTGACGCTAAACCCCATTTCGCACGTGGACCCGGTAGGTACGGTGGCCGTTCCAGCTATTTGTTGGCTGTTTGGGTGGCCGATGTTTGGTTGGGCCAAACCCGTGCCGGTTAATCCCGTGCGTTTGCCTTCCCCGCGTAAAGATATGGGCAAAGTGGCCTTTGCGGGCCCGGCTGTTAATTTGATTTTAGCCGTAGTATGTGCGTTTTTATTAAAGCTAGCACTTGTTTTCCACGCGCATATGAGCCAGCAGACCCTTACTGCCTTGGCACACATTTTCCAATACGGGATATTTATCAACGTTTTTTTGGCGGTATTTAACTTAATCCCTATTCCGCCCCTGGACGGCGGCCGGGTACTTACCGCGTTGCTCCCTGTGCAAAAGGCCGTTTGGTACGAGCATTTTATCGGCCGCTACGGTATGTGGATTGTGATTGGGCTGATTTTAACAGGGGTCGTAAAATATATTATTTTTCCGCCTACGTTTTTCGTCATTAGCGCGCTAGGCAACCTATTTGGTATTTAGAGGTATTTATGGCTGATAACAAAATTGTACTTTCCGGCATGCGCCCTACGGGTAAACTCCATTTGGGCAACTTTCACGGAGCCCTTAAAAATTGGGTAACGTTGCAAGATAAATATAACTGCTACTTTTTTGTGGCGGATTTACACTCCTTAACCACCGCCTACCAACATACCGAAAACCTAGCCCAAAACAGCGAAGATATGCTCATTGACTGGCTGACCGCCGGGCTCAATCCGCAAAAATGCACCCTCTTTATCCAGTCGGACGTACCCGAAGTAAGCGAACTAAACACGCTGCTGGGCATGATTACCCCCTTAGGGTGGCTACTTCGTAACCCGACGTACAAAGAGCAAATCCAAGAGCTCTTAAAGCAAAAATACGCCGGCCAATTAGACGAAAAAACCCTGGGCGAAAAAGTGGCCTCCATTGCCGCCGATGACGATATTTCCTGCTTTGGCTTTTTGGGTTATCCCGTCTTAATGGCTACGGATATTCTCATTCAACAAGCCAGTTATGTGCCTGTGGGGAAAGACCAAACCGCCCACTTGGAAATTGCGCGCGATTTGTGCCGCCGCTTTGCCGAAATTTACGGTACCCAAGTATTTACCGAGCCCCAACCGCTCTACACTACGGTAGCGCGTGTACCGGGGTTAGACGGGCGCAAAATGTCTAAGTCTTACAATAACTCCATTTTCCTGGGCGAAGAACTGGACAGCGTACGCAAGAAAGTGATGTCCATGTTTACCGACCCCAACAAAAAAGCCAAGGACGACCCCGCCAACCCCGAAGGGTGCGTGGCGTTTGCGTTCCACAAAATTTACAACCCCAACTGGCAAAAACGTTGCGAAGAATGCAAAGCCGGCGCGTTGGGGTGTGTGGCGTGCAAAAAGGAACTTTTTGCCTTAATGGAGCCGGAACTGGCCGCTTTTAACGAGCGGCGCAAAACCGTGGAACAAGATAAGGGCCAACTGGCCCACATTGTGGCCCAAGGCAAGGAAAAAGCCCGCGCCAATGCCGCTGCCACGTTAACCCAAGTAAAAAAGGTCATGCGGATACTTAAATAACTATGCTTACCACTGCTCCTACGCCGATAAACGTGCACATCAATGTATTTGAAGGCCCCATGGACCTGCTGTTGCATCTTATCAAAAAAGATAACCTGGATATTTGCGACATTAACATTGCCGAAATTACCACGCAATATTTGGATTATCTAAACGTCATGAAGGAGCTGAATTTAGAAGTAGCCGGCGAGTTTTTAGTTATGGCCAGTACCTTAATGCAAATTAAGGCCAAAACGCTGCTGCCCAGCCAAGCCCCTACGACCGAGGACGAAGGCCCCAACCCCATGAAAGAGTTGGTAGCCAAACTGGTGGAATATCAAAAATACAAAGAGGCCAGTAAATTTTTAAACGAAAAGTTAGAAGAACACAAAGACCAATTTTACCGCGCGGCTCCCATTTTTGACAATGGCGAAAAAGTACTCAATTTGCAACTTTTTGACTTGTTAGCCGCCGTCAAGCGCGCCTTTGACCGTTTGGACGAGCGCAAACGCATTGAGCTACTTAAAATAGAGGAATTCCCCATTGAAAGTAAGATGGAAAAGGTGGTAAACTTATTTAAGAACCGCGAGTGGGTGCTACTGGATGATATTTTTGTGGGGGAAACTAAAAAGCGCGGCGTGATTACGTGCTTTATGGCGGTCTTGGAGTTGATGAAAATTAAAAAAATTATTGCCCGCCAGGACGAGCGCGAAGGTCACATCCGCATTTACTTAAACCCCGATAATAAAGACAAAGATTTTAAAACCTTAATGCATGGCGACGAGGCCTAAGGCAGGAGATTTTATGAGCGAAGAAACGCAAGAATTACAACCCACGCAACCGGCGCAAGCAACTACGCCTGTTGAGCAGATCCCCGCGCAAGAGGTGCCTGTGGCCCCTGCGTTGCCCGTGCAATCTCCCGCTTGCGCGGGCGAGCCCACCTTACTGCAAAGCGAAGACTTGCAAAAAATTATTGAAACCCTTTTGTTTATTACGGACCGGCCGGTAAAGGTTTCCCGCCTGGTGGACGTCATAGAAAACACCACCGCTAAGGAAGTGCGCGAGGCCGTGCACAAACTGCAAGACGATTACGCCGCGCGCGGCAGTGCGGTACAAATTTTAGAAATTGCCGGCGGGTTTCAAATGTGTACCAAGCCCGAATATGGCCGCTGGGTGCGCCGCTTATATAACGAAAAAATGACCACCCGTCTATCCAACGCGGCTTTAGAGACGCTAGCCATTATTGCGTATAAGCAGCCGCTCACCCGCGCGGAAATGGAGGCTATTCGCGGCGTAGATGTAGCCGGTCCGTTGGAAAAACTCTTAGACCGCGGCCTGGTGCGTGTGGTGGGCCGCAAAGACACCATTGGCCACCCCATGGTTTACGGTACGACCGACGAATTTTTACGTATGTTTGGGCTTAACAAAGTTTCCGAACTGCCGGACTTGCAAGTCTTTGCCGCCAAAGCCGTGGCGGAGAAACAAGAAGATTTACCCTTTGGCGAGCCGCTCCCTGCGTTGGGGGAACCGCGCATTATCCCGCTAGAGGAACTGGAAGGGGAAGAAAAATTTGAAGCGTTAGATGCTTCCACCCCGGACCCCTTTTTTAAGCGTAACAGTTATAACCAGGGCGATTTAACCTTGGCGCAAGATACGTTGCCCCAAGACCCGGCGGAGGGTTTACCGCTCAAAGAAACGGCCGCCGCCCCGGCGCAAGCTACCCCACAGGAGGAAGAAAAATGAATATCGTTTTAGCAGCTAGTGAAGCATACCCGTTTTGTAAAACGGGGGGACTGGCCGACGTAGTTGGCGCATTATGCCAGCAATTTGCCGGCTACAAAGGCAACAAAGTGCTCCTATTTTTACCGCATTACCGCAATATGGTGCGGGTGTCTTCGCTTAAAATTGTGCCCGGGGTGTATTTAATCCCGGTGGGCGACAAAATTGAGCAAGCCTCCCTCTCCTACGTCAACTGGGGCAACGTGTTGGTCTTTTTTGTCAACAACCGCAAATACTTTGACCGCCCCGGCTTGTACCGCACCCCGGAGGGCGAATTTGCCGATAATGACGAGCGTTTTATTTTCTTTAACCGGGCCGTTTTGGAAGGGTGCAAATTTATTGGCTTCCGCCCGGATATTATCCATTGTCACGACTGGCAAACCGGCCTTATCCCGGCCTACCTCAAAACCGTCTATAAATTGGACGCTTTCTATACCCGCACCCGCTCCTTATATACCATTCACAATATTGCTTATCAAGGGCATTATTCGTATGGGGCGTTTCGCAAGGCGGGGTTTCACCCGGTGGATTACACGCCTGAAAAATTTGAATACTACGGCGGCATGAGTTTTCTCAAAAGCGGGCTTGTGTTTGCCGATAACATCAATACCGTCAGTCCCAATTACGCCAAAGAAGTCCAGCAAGACCCGGCCATGGGTTTTGGGTTAGACGGCGTGCTGCGCGCGCGTAGTAAAAATTTTTGCGGCATTGTAAACGGGATTGATACCGACGTGTGGGACCCGGAAATTGACCCGGTGCTTTCCGTCGGTTATAATGCCGACGAATCGGCCCGCGGCAAGTTAGCCGCCAAGCGTGCGTTGCAGCAAACCTGCAAGCTCACCCAGGATGACCACAAACCGATTATTGGCATTGTGTCGCGCTTGGATTATCAAAAGGGGTTAGACGGGGTGCTGGAAGTGATTGCACGTCTTAAAAATCAAGCCCAATTTGTAATTTTAGGAACGGGCGATCCCTTATTGGAAAAAGCCTACCAAGGTTTGGCCCGTACGTATGTGGGCACGGTCAGTTATACAGGGCGGCTAGACGAAGAATTAGCCCATAAAATTTACGCCGGGGCGGACCTGTTTTTAATGCCTTCTCGGTTTGAGCCGTGCGGGCTTTCGCAACTAATTGCCATGAAATACGGCACGTTGCCGGTCGTCTCCAAAGTAGGCGGCCTGGTGGATACTGTCATTGGATACAACGGTAAGAACGAAAACACTGCCACCGGCTTTTTCATTGAGTCCTTTACACCTACGGGCATTTATAATGCACTCGTCAAAGCGCTTCAGTTGCACAAAAATAGCGTATTGTGGAACCGCCTGGTACGCAGTGCCATGCGCTACGACTCTTCGTGGGATAAATCCGCCCAAATGTATTTAGACTTGTACCGCAAAACCATTGCCTAGAGGAAACTATGGACGAACTTTTTGAACCGGAACTCAAAGAAGTACACGCGCCTAAGCAACTAGGCCACTTGTACCGCAAGTTATTTTTACTGGTGCTTGCCGTTGCGCTACTGGCGCAAGGGCTGTTACTGGTGGAAAAGGGGCTAAACACCTATTACGAACAGTTAAAAGATTCGTTTAAAGTTATTTTTACCGTGGACACAGACGCTTCTGCCGAGCAATTGGAAGCATGGGGCCAAACCCTCAATCAAAAGGAAGATATTGCTACGGTGCGCCTGTTCTCGCCCGAGGACGCCTTAGCGGTTGTACGCCACAAAAACCCACAACTGGTAGATAGTTTACTGCTCATGGGCAAAAACCAAATGCCCTCTTATTTTGAAATAACCCTAGTGCCCAGTGCGGTGCGCAATGTGGGACCCCTGGTGGATAATTTAGCGGCTGAATATGAAGCGCTTACCCCGCACTATCATGCGCAGCATGCCCGTCTTCTTTTTTATGCCGGGCTTTACACCAAGTTACTGCGCGTGTTGGGGGTAGTTAGTTTGCTTTGTTTCTTGGGCTTTATGTTTTTAGTGGAGGCCGCTTCTAGCAAGTATGCCCACGGACTAGGGGGGCTTTTTGCGGGTTTACTGGCCGCGGTAGTATCTGCGGGTTTGGTGGCCGCTGTGTTGTATCCGGCCGGAATTTTGACCGACAGCCTTACCTTGTTTACCACCTGGCACCGGCAAGTATTGCTTTTGGTATTTTGCGGGCTCATGGGATGGACGTTATCTAAATGGCAAAAATTTTAAGTTTTTTGTGGGTTTTGTGTTTGGTAGCTTCCCAAGCGTGGGCGGATGATTCAGCCCAACGCAAGGAAGAGCTTGCCAAATTAAAAAGCCAAGCGCAGCGCAAAGAAGCCGAGCTACAAAAATACCGCGAACAAGAAAGACAAATCTCTAAAGAAATTACCGCCTTGCAAAATAAAAAAGCGCAAGCCGACCGGCTTAAAAACAAAGTAGAGTTGGATTTATCGGTCGTAGAGCAAAATTTAGTTTCTATTGAAGATAAACGCTCCGCCCTGGAGCGTAGTATGCCCATGTGGCAGGGGCTAGCTTGGCAGGAAGTACGCACGCATTATATGCAGCCGTCCTGCCCCGTCTGCGCGCCGGAGAGCCAACTGGAAACGGACCTGTTTTTAGACCGTATGCTTACCCACAAAACCCAGTTTTCAGTGGCTCTGCAAAACGAAAATAAAGAAGCGCGCGAACGCTTTGCCGCGTTTACGGAAAAGAACAAAAATTTGCGGGCCCAAAATTCCAAACTCAAGCAAGAGCAAGCCGTTATTTCCCAGTCGTTCCAAAAGAAACAACAAGATTTAGATGTTACCAAACGCAAAGTGGACGCGGTGCGCAAAGAAATTAACGAACTACACAAATCCGCCACCGAATTAAACAACTTACTCGCTTCTTTTGAACGCAAACGCAAAGAACAAGCCAAAAAAACCTCGGTTGCTAACCGCAATAAATCCAATAATACGCCCAAAATTAACGTGCCGCCGCATTCACTTCCTTGGCCGGTCAAAGGCACGGTCCTTAGCCAGTTTGGCAAGGAATACCGGGCCGATTTGAACACATGGATTTTTAGGGACGGTATTAAGATTGCCGCCGTAGGCGGGGCCCCGGTGCGGGCCAGTGCGGCGGGCAGTGTTATTTACGCCGGTCCTTTCCGCTCGTACGGCAATGTAGTCATCATGGACCACGGGAAAGGTTTCTTTACCATTTACGGATTTTTAAAACAAATCAATGCTTCTGTGGGCGATAAAGTAGAATCCCAGGGGCTTGTGGGTACGGTGGGCAGAGATACGCAATCTTCTTCCGGCACCGGCAAAAATGCAGTATATTTTGAAATACGCCAAGGCACTACGGCGGTAGATCCGCTGGATTGGCTGACGCGCTAAGAGGTCTTATGCAAGTAAAAAAATTAAATAAATGGGTTGTAATCGGAGCAATTTTATTTTTTATGGGGACGTTGTTTCCCTATGCGTACGGGGCGGTGGATAGCAGCCTTAAAAAGTTGCGCCAACTGGTGGACGTGTTGGAGTTTGTGAAAGAAAATTACGTGGAACCGACCGATACCGACCAACTGGTTTCCGGTGCTATTAAAGGGGTGGTGCGTGAACTGGATGATTTCTCCTCGTACTTAGAACCCAAAGATTACAAAGAACTTAAAAACGATACCAAAGGCGAATTTGGCGGCTTGGGGATGCGTCTGCAAAAAGTAGATGGGTTTATTACGGTCATGTCGCCCATGCCCGATACGCCCGCTTTCAAGGCCGGCATTATGCCGCAAGACCGCATTTTATTTGTGGACGATAAAGACTTGGCGGATATGCCGCTAGATGAAGCCGTCTCCTTAATGCGCGGCAAAGTCGGCAGCAAAGTCAAACTGACGCTTAGCCGTAAGGATAAAGACGGCAATTACCAAAAACTGCCGGATATCACGCTCAAGCGTGCCACGATCGTTCCCGAAGTGGTATATCACCGTATGTTACCCAACCAAGTGGGGTATATTTACCTGGTAGATTTTTCCGGCCATAGCACGCAAGAAGTGCAAAAAGCCCTGGAAGATTTACAAAAACAAGGCATGAAATCCCTCGTGCTAGATTTACGCTTTAACCCCGGCGGCTTATTAACCGGGGCGGTGGATATTGCCAAATTATTTTTACCGGATGGGGAAATGATTGTCTATACCCAGGGCCGCAAGGAAGAATATTACCAAGAATATAAGACCTCCGGCACGCCCTTGTACCCGGATCTTCCCATGGCAGTACTCATTAACCAAGGTTCCGCCAGTGCCAGCGAAATTGTGTCGGGGGCCCTGCAGGATAATCACCGCGCTATTATTGTAGGCCAACGCAGTTTTGGCAAAGCCAGCGTACAGCAAGTGATGCCGCTCTCGGGCGGTGCGGGGTTGCGTTTAACCATTGCCAAATACTATACGCCTTCGGGCCGTCTGATTCAGCGCAATTACCGCGACAAATCCAAGGCCGAGGAAGGCGGCATTTTCCCGGACGTAGAAGTTTATTTCACGCCGGAAGAAGAATCCAAAGTATTTATGCAGTATAACGAGATTGTCTATACCCCCGGTAAAAAACCTAAACTACCACAGTTTAAGGTGAAAGACCCCGTCTTAGACCAAGCGGTTGAAATTTTAACGGGCCAAATCACGTTGGAAGAAGCCAAGGCCAAGGCCGAAAAAGCCGCCGCCGAGCGTAAAGCTAAAAAAAGCGAAAAAACCAATAAAAAAACGGATTCTAAATCCGCCAACTAGTTATGAAACAAGATTTTACTATTTTAGGGATTGAATCCACGTGTGACGAAACTTCCGCCGCCTTGTTAAAAGGCGGCAAGGAGTTGTTGTCCAATGTCATTTACTCCCAAATTGAAGAGCACAAAAAATACCACGGTGTCGTGCCCGAGCTTGCCAGCCGGGCGCACGCGGCCAAAATTGCCACCGTCATTGGCGAGGCGTTGCAAAACGAGCCCATTGATTGTGTGGCCTTTGCCAGCGGCCCGGGGTTACCGGGGGGGCTTATGGTCGGGCGCGTGGCGGCCGAAACATTGGCCACCTACAAACAAGTTCCGCTCATTGGCGTCAACCATTTGGAAGGGCACCTTTTTGCGTGCGATTATGAAAACGGCGCAGTAACAAACCGGTTGCGTTTCCCGCTAGTGGCCTTGGTGGTGTCGGGCGGGCACACGGAGCTTTGGTACGTCAAAGGCTACGGGCAGTATAAGGTGCTAGGTAAAACGCGGGATGACGCCGCCGGGGAGGCTTTTGATAAAGTAGCCAAACTCTTGGGCCTTCCCTATCCGGGCGGTCCGCAAGTGTCCAAACAAGCGCTACTGGGCAAGCGTGACGCGATTGCGTTTCCGCGTCCGTTACTGCCGGGCACGTGGGAATTTTCCTTTAGCGGCATCAAAACGGCCGTTAGTTATTATTTGCGCGATCACCAACACGTTAGTATCCCCGACGTGTGCGCCAGTTTTGAGCAAGCCATGGTAGATACACTGGTTACGAAAACGCTTTTAGCGGCTAAAAAATATAAGGTATCTTATATTGCAGTAGGCGGGGGGGTAGCGGCCAACAGTTTATTGCGCCAAACCATGCAAGAGCGCGCCGCCAAGCAAGGCAACGAAGTGTTTTTTGTGGACCGTAAATTCTCGTCGGATAATGCCGCCATGATTGCACTGGCAGCCTATAAAAAGTTAGAATATGCCCAGCGCACCGGGCAACCCTTTAAGGCCAATATAGATATTGACCCAAATATGAAAGTGCGCAGTTGGTAATGTATGCTTATATGGACCATGCCGGACGCGGGCGATAACAGCAAAGAAACCTACGCCGCATTTATTGCTTTATTTCAAAAAGAAAATCCGCAAATTCCTGTATCGGTGCGGGTGTTTACGCGCAACGTGTTGTGGCGGCGGATGTTTACTATCAAAAACCCCTTTCCCGAAGAGGAAGTGCCGGATGTGATCCAAATTCCGCATTATTGGACGTCGCTGCTGGAGCGCGAAGGCGTAGCCGAAAATTTATCACAGTTAGACCCGGGTCTCTCGCTTTCCTCGTGTTTAAACCCGCTTAAAAATCATTGTTATAAACCGGGCACCAAGGATATTTATTCGTATCCGTGGTGGTTTGATATCAGTGCGTTGCATTACCGGGCCGACCACTTGGCTACGGTTACCCAAACTCCGGAAAAAGACTTATCCACCTGGAGCGGCTTTTTGCGCATTTGCCAAGCCTTGCGCGAAAAATTCAAAGAGGTCCCCGGTTATTATCCCGTGCAAAATGGCGATTGGCGCGGCTCTCTTTCCATGCGCAGTGCCTTGCCGTGTGTGTGGGGGCGCGGGGTGGACTTGTTGACGGATGATCTTAAGCGCACCAGTGTTGCCACCAAAGCATTTAAAGAGGGCATCCGCGATTATATTACATTAGCCCTTAACAATTATATGCCCATTTTGCGGGAGCGCGGCTCCTTAGGAACGATGGTTTCCGGCAAAGCCAGTTTAATGCTCTCGCGCAAATTAGGGATTAGCACCTTTGACGCACGGCGCGGGATTCAGGTGCGCACCGTGCCGGTCCCGTCCACCGGGGATACTTCTGCCGCGTATTTATCGGGCATGAATTTGTTTATCAATGTGCGTAGCCAACACAAAAAAGAAGCCCTTACTTTTATTAAATTTTGTGCCCGGCCGGAGATTCAAAACCACTACGCTAAGTTACTGGAAGTGTTCCCGGCGTTTGAAGACGCCCTGGAGCTTTTTATGCTCTCTTCCGGGCGGCGCGTGCGTGAATACGGGCCCATTTTAAGTTCGGCGCGCACCTTACCCAATATGACGGTAACGGGCACTATTATGGAAATTTTAAAACGCATTTTGGCGGTGTGCGCTACGCAAATTGTGGAGGGCCGCTTTACGCAAGCCTCGCTCGACCGCGAGCTGGATTTGGCCTCCAAAGAAATTGAATATTTACTTTCCATTTACCAAAATTAACTATGTTTGATAAAAAATCCTACACCCTTTATAAATTCCATAAGCAATTAAACCAAGCGTTCCAAAACAAGCGGGAACTCTTAGAAAGTGCCTTGCCCGTGCTTCGCAGCTTATTCCGCCTGGACCGCATTTACTTTTTTGATTGGCAGCAAGAGCGCGCCATTTTATCCTTACGTATGATGTGCAAAAAAGAGTATTGTATGGATAAGCAGGAAGATATTTCCGTCATCAGTGAACCGGCTTTTCTAAAACAGCTCTTGCGCGAAGGCATTACCGAAACAACCGATTTAAGCTACCCCGCCGTATATGTACTGATTAAATGGCAACGCCCCAGTATGGAATTAAAAGGGGGCGAAGTCCATACGTATATGCAAGAAAAAGTGGGGGTGCTTCGCCTGGAACGTTTCAAAAAAACGCGTGGTTTTACGGCGCAGGAAAAGGAACTTATTAAGGCGTTAGGGCAAGAAATTTCACACAATTTGCGCAATACGGAAATTGACCAAGCCAAAAACCAACGTTTAAGTGTTTCCACGGCGCTCAATGCGCTGTCCACGGTGTTTGCCTCGTCCTTGCGCTTGACCGACGGCCTAGAGCTTATTTTGCAAGGGGTGCAAAAGTATTTCCGTTTTGACCGCGTGCGTTTGTATTTAACCGATTCGTACGCCCGGCGTATTAAAAGTGCCTTATGCGTGGATATTTCCGGCCAAGTTTCACACCGCAGTTCGGACGAAATTACCGAGCACGAACAAACCCTACTCAAGGAAGTGTTTGACTCCTCTGCCACCTACCGCTCCACGCGTAGCGTCATTTATATTCCCTTAAAAGTACAGCGCAGTAAAGTAGGTTTTTTGGCATTTGATAACGTGCTTTCCCGCCGGCATATAGGGTATTTGGATTTTATTTCCCTCCAGCAATTTGCCTCCCAAATGGCACTGTCTATTGATAACGCGCGTCTGTTTGAGCGCGTGCAGGAACTCTCTAATTACGACGAGCTTACCCGCCTGCCGGTCCGCCGTTATTTTAACGAAAAATTTGCCGAAGAAATGTACCGTGCCAAACGTTTTGGGTTGACGCTTTCACTCTTGATTATGGACATTGATTTTTTCAAACACATTAACGATAATTACGGCCACCAAATTGGGGACTGGGCCTTGCAGGAGGTCAGCCGTGTGGTGCGCACCAGTTTACGCCAGACCGACGTGCCGTGCCGTTTTGGCGGGGACGAAATGATGATTATGCTCCCCAGCACCAATAGCGAGGAATCCAAAATTATCGCCAAGCGTCTGAAAGAACGCATCAATGCCCTTACCTTGCCCACCAAATACACGGGGGGGGAGGAAGTCCACATTTCCATTAGCCAAGGGATTGCCACCTATCCCATGGACGCAAACAGCACGGAAGAACTGCTGGAAAAGGCCGACAAAGCCCTCTACGTAGTCAAGAAAAACGGCCGTGGTTTTTTTGCGGTGTACCGCGAAGTGGCCGACCAAACCCAAGATTACAAAAAAGAATAAAATTTTTCACAATATAAGTATTATTGCCAAACTTGTTTCGGCACCTCTCAAGCATATCGTTAAATATCACGGCAAGCGTGGAAGGCCCTGAAACAAGTTCAGGGATAATTTTAATTTGTTATACAGACATGTTTACAGTGTATATTTTAACGAATAAGACCAATTTTGCCTTGTATATCGGTTGTACTGGCAACCTCAGTCAACGGACGTATGTGCATGTATTGAAATTAGTGCCAACCAGTTTTTCGGCCCGGTATAATACACTGAAATTAGTGTATTATGAAGTATTTGATGACAAAACGTCTGCATACAGACGGGAACACCAACTTAAAAACTGGCATAGAGTATGGAAACGTAATTTAATCACACAGTTTAATCCCAAGTGGAAAGATTTGAAAGACACGCTAGTTCCGTAATACATTTCATAAAGTTATTATTCCCGAACTTGTTTCGGGATCTTCCACGCATGTAGTTTGTGTGCCACAATCAAGCAGAACTTTTTGTTGGTGATAGAACATAATTTAAAACAAAGATTCATTCATCAAAAGCCGACGTAACATTAGATAATATCCCTGAATCGGCAATAATCTCTATAGACAAATTTTGAATGAAGAAAAATCATTCCTAAGATGGTATTACCAACAAAAAGCTCCATTAAGCCCAAAGGATATATTCCCCACAGAAACACTTGGCAATAACACGGCCAGGCGCCCTGCTTTAAGCACGCTTTTTCTTCCTAAAAAAATAGTTGACAATCCTCTTAAAACTTGCGAAAATTTATGTGTGTAAGTTTGTACCCGTATGCGCGGGGCGTCTTGCACGTGAAGTTACAATAAATTCCGGCGCAAAATAAATAGGTGTTTTCCGTCGGGGAAGTATTAGTTTTAAACAGTAAGGAACTAAAAACGAAATGACCAAACTTCAACATTTTTTCACAACTATTTTCAATATTCGGGCGGCTGTTACGTCCATTTTCTTAGTTAATTTAGTAGTCCTGTGTGCTCCGTTAGCCCAGGCCCAAACTGTAAATACAGACAGTACGGGTGTGTATTACCCCACTTCCGGCAGTGGTACGGATGCGGCCTATTGTAACACGGTAACAGGGGCAGCTGCGCAAGACCGTAGTTTTGTCACTACCCCTAAGCCCGAAAGTAACCGCACGTCGGATGATCCCTGGGTAAGCTCCGGCTTAATTGAATATGACCAACCCTATCCTACCCCCACCAGTGTTGGGTATCCTAACCAATGTTTAGGGTTGTGTGCAGAATTTTCTTGTAGCAACTTGCCGGTCGGTCAATCTACCTATTCTATTGCGTTTCCGCTCCAACGTATTACATTTGATGTTTTCAAATATTACAACGGCAAAAACCCTAAAAATCCGGACGAACTACCTACCATTCGCTCTATTGACGTTTATCCCAAAGGCAATAGCGAGAGTTATAAAGACTATACCTGCGGTTCGTATCACTGTACAAATGCCGGAGAAGATAACGATACCGATTTGGCCGATTGTTTAGGGGCGCACTGGATTTGTGATGGCACCAACGAAGGCACAAGTAAGTGCTGGCGTTCTACTATGTCCTCGGATGAGTGTACCTCCTATGGTACCTACGGAAATAGCGGGTATGATTGTTATTACTATCATGATGGAGTTGTGGCGAGTTCAGCGGATGTTTATCAAGGGTGCAATCGAGGTACCGGCCATAGCGATTGTCTGTTATTTGACTATAACGGTGCTGAAACCAATACCACTTTATCTTTCTGTACCGGTTGGGACGGTTTTTATGAAATGGCGGGCGAATTTGGTAAATCCAACGGCCAATTCGGTTTCCGTGCCACGGCTTATACCAACGTTCCTTCGGACGGTGTAATCGCGGACCGCATTGAAATTGAAGAAACCGGTGTTTATCCCGGCCACAACGGGGCGACCCAAGTGCCGATACAAATTGACGTGACCAACGTCCACACCGTGCGCAGTACGCCTAGCCTGGTGGGGACGATTACCCCGGTATCTGCCCAACCTTATACATTTACCTATCGGTTGAGTAAAGATGCGGACGTACGCATTGCCATTTTTGATGCCTCTACGTTAGATGATGCCATGTACGCTTACGCGGCGTCGGACCAAGAGCAAGGGAACACCTCCAACCAAACCAGTTTTGCGGCTAGCTTTGGGGATGCCACCCAAAAGATTGTTCGCACCTTAGTAGATTGGCAACCCCGCACCGGTGAGGGCATGAAAGGGACCGATAAGGATACCCAAATTGCCGATTTTGACTCGTGGGACGGCCGCAATGATGCCGGTTTATTACTTCCTGCGGGTAACTATTTGGCTTCTATTCAAGCCAAATCTCAAGACGAATGGCCCGGTATTGACTTCTCCCGCGCCGTTACGCGCCAAGTATCTTTGGACCCCTTGAAACTAACGGACGTACAAATCACGGGGCTTAACAAAAAATCTACCGCCTACGCTACTATTTCGTACGTTCCTACGGAATCTTCCACCGTGTATTGGGAAGTTTACACGCCGGGTACCAACTTTAAAACGGTATCGCTTACAGAAGAAGGCCACCAAGTTTCTGCCGTGCTTACCAACTCGTCTGCTCCTACAGGGACGGGCCCCGTACTTGACGGCACAGGCACCCTGGTGTACCGCAGTTCCGAACAAAAATCCGGCCGTATGAATTATACCCAACGTTGGGACGGCACCTGCCAAGCCGTGGACGAAAACGGCAACCCCACCATTTGTACGCGCACGTATGCCAAAGGGGAGAAAAAATCCAACGGTCAAACTGCCACCGCGGGCGAAACGGAAACATTCGCGTACGGTGCCCCCATGCCGGACGGCAACTACGTGTACGTATTATGGGCGGAAATCCCTTATAATGGGTGCTACAAAAATGCCGCCGCTACTACCTCAGGCAATTATCATGGGGCCCCTAGCTTTACGGCAAATGCAACTTGTGAATATTCCGCGGCCAACAACAACAAACAATTTACCGGTGTAAAAACCTTAAAATATACCACAGGTACCTTACCTTTGGAACGTGGGTTAGTGGGTATTACCATGCAACCGGTTGCGTATGCTACTTTGGGCTCTACGCCCAATGCCTACGGCATGGATCCGTTTAAGTTCAAATATGCCTTAGACCGCGACGCGCAAGTAATTGCCACCATAGAAAATACCGCCGGGGTGGTCGTCAAATACCTCACGTTGCAAGAGGGCGAACCCGGCGTTGCCCAACAGTTAAACGAACTCTCTTGGGACGGGCGCGATGAACAAGGCCGTATGGTGTACCCCGGTACTTATATGTTCCGCGTCAAAGCGTTAGACGCCATGTTCCCGGCGCAATCTAACGAAGCCATTACCATTTTCCCCGTGGATATGTACCGCGTGGTAGATGTAACCACTACGGACGTATATGGGGATTCCAATGCCAAGGCCACCATTTCTTACCATTTGTCTAAATCGATGAATGCACAGATTAACATTTATAATAAGGATGTGGTCATCCCGGATTATAACAGCACTACCGGGGATTACAACTACGCGACGGTAACCGCTACCTACTCGGGCCAACAAACCGGGGTTACTTCTTTAAGCGGGGTATCTATCACGCCTACGGGCGGGGTCGCCGCCACCAGCGGTACCATTCCGCAGAACGGTTCCTTGGTGGAATATACAACCAGCGGCACAGACGTGTACCGCAATACGTGGACCAGTGCGGCTGAGTATAGCATCGTGGGCGACCGCGATAAAAACGCCGATTTAACCGTCCAAGGGGCCAACAGCAACGAACCTGCCACCGGGGCCTACACGGTTTATCTAAAGCAAGAAAAACTGGACGTAAATACGGATACGTCTGCGGTGTGGCCGCCCCGTATTTGTAACAAAGATACCGATAGTGATGTGATGACAAATGGCTACGTAGAGGCGGAGCTTGTGAATCAAAAGAAACGGGCTTGTATCTATGTCAATGATACGTCGTTTACCAACTATCCGGCCAACGCGCAGGTAGCTGCTTCCGGCGTCGTAGATGTGCGCTTGCAGCCGATCCACACCTTTGACCGCTCCAAGCTAAGCTATGGGGACAACGCCATTAACACCGAAGAATGGGACGCGCTGTATTTCTACAACCCCACTCCGGCAGAGGGCCGTCACACGGCAGCAGAAATTGCCAAGTGTAAAAACTCCAAAGAGAAAGCCAACTGCCCGTACGAAATGGTGCCGGACGGTCAATATCCGTTCTATCTCTCGGCGCGCTCAAACGAGCCGTTCAACCGCTATTATTATGATAACTTGCGCGATAGCGGCAAAACATTTGGTAGTGGTCATGCTTACACTATCTCCGGGGAACCGTTTAGAAGTGGTAAAGAATCTGATAAGGTGGACAATATTGACGTCCAACAAGAAAATTACCTCTACGCCTCGGACAAAGTAGTCAACAAAATTAACGTAACCCGCGGCCCGGTGTATTTCTTGGACGGTATGGTGGATGTATTCCCCAACGCGCCGCAGCTCTTTAACGCGTCCTCCACCACGCTCACGTTTATCCCGCCGTACGAGATTAACTTTGCTATCTCCCGCGCCGCCACGGTAGAAGTAGCCGTCGTCGCGTTGGAAGCGGGGATGTGCTCGCCGGTGACGGACAACGTCAAATCCAGCACCGTAAACGTGTATGAATCGCGCACCAACGTGGCCGGGGATATTTGTAAGTTCCTCTCCACCATGACGATCTTGAATACAGGCAATTTTGATGCCAACGCGATTCGCAAAATGTATTGGGACGGTACGGACCATAACGGCAATTATGTCAAACCCGGTATTTACGAGTTCCGCCTTACCGCGCGCAACTACCCGGACCCGGGCTTGTACCAACCCACGGTCAAATCCATTACTAAAAACATTGATTTGTTGAAAGTATATGACCTCTTAGAAGCGGACAACTACGCTATTTCCCAGCGTGGCCAGGATATGAAGATTGGTTACCAGGTCTCTGTACCCATGAAAGTAGCCATCCAAATCTTCAAGCCGGGTACTACTATTTACGATTATTCCAAAGGTACGCTTCGCAACCCGACCACGGGTAAAGAAGTCAAAGATATTCACGAAGTACTCGTGCGCTCCATTGTGGGCATCCGCCCCGGCACTACGCTGATTGAAGAAGTGTGGGACGGGCGCGATTATGCCCAACAAGAAGTGCCGGACGGAATCTATCCGTTCCGCTTTGTAACCTCGCTGGATTCTGCCGCGATTGACAGTGTCACGGGTGACATCTTGTTTGGGGACGATACTTCTACCGACCGCGCCAAGTGGAAAGTTAACCGCGTGGCGGACACCTACCAGTATCAAAACTTGCACAAAATTACCGTAGCGGTAGGGGACGGACGCTTCGTGTGCGACGATTGGAAGAAAACGGTTTTCTTCTATCCTAACCCGTTCAATGATGCCAGCAAAGGTACCTTGGAAATTACCAAGATGCCGGTGCCGGGTACGGTGTCTATTAAGTACTTCAACTTAGCGGGCGATATGGTACGCGATAGCGACTACACCTGTGTGGACGCCAACAACTACCAAACCACGATGGGATCCAGCCTGTACTTCCAGCCGGACAATAACGTCAGCTCCACCCGCTTAACGCCCGAGGAGCTAGACCCGCAAACCGGTGCTTTCCAAAACATCCGCAACGCCGCTTTACGTTGCAAATGGGACCGCACCAACCAACACGGCAAAAAAGTAGCGCGTGGGGTGTACTTCGGCCTGGTAGATTTTAGGGCCTACAACGGGCGCGAACATTGCCAAAAAGTGGTAAAGATTTTAATCCCGTAAAAGGAGTTCATGCTATAATATAGTAGAGCATAAAAATTTATGAAACTATCAAAACTAATCATTGCAGGTCTTTTGGTGGGTGTGCTTGGCACAAACGCCTTGGCTTCTATTCATAAAAATGCGGGTACCAGTGCCGCAGCATTTTTAAAGATTGACGCAGGTACTCCGCGTGCCCAAGCGTTAGGGAATGCGTTTGTATCCGTGGCGGACGGCCCGGAAGCATTATTTTGGAACCCGGCCGGGGCCGCCAGTGCCACTACGCGTGAAGTACAATTTACGTATTTAGACTACTTGCAAGGCTACAAATCGCGTACGCTTGCTTATTTACAGCCCATTGGTAAAACCATCATTGGTTTAACCGTCAACTACATGGACATGAAAAACTTTGACTTTCGCGATTGGCAAGGCCGTCCCAATCCGGAAGTCGGTATTCCGGTGCAAAACTTTGTAGGCAGCCTTTCTATTGCCCGCGGATTTTTTAATCAACGCTTGCAATTAGGCGGCACAGCTAAATATGTGTCCGAACGGTTGGACAACGGCAACGGCGGTCATAACTATTACGACAACGTCGGTTTTGATGCCGGTGCCAAATTGCGTATGGTCAACTGGCTTGGTTTGGGTTTGGCCGTAGTGAACTTGGGTGATAAGGACGAAATGCCCCGCGGTCTTCGTGCCGGGGCCGATTTAAACACCCGCTACTTTACCATTTCCGGTGAATATATGAAATACCGCGATGACCGCGGCCGTTATGGGGTCGGTTTAGAGGTTCACATCCCCGAAGACTTGCTCCAAGTAGCTCGTTTTGATTTGCGCGTAGGGTATTACACGCGTGATAATACCGGTGTCAATACGGATGATAAATGGGTCAAAAAAATCGGCTTAGAAGAAACTTCCCGCGTGTCCTTTGGGTTTGGTATTTACAGTGCCGAGCTCTTTGGCTACGGGGCTTCTATTGACTATGCCGTTACGCCCTTTGGGGCCTTGGGCACTTCGCAACAGATTGCGATTGCCTTGCAGTTTTAATGTATGTTAAAAGTAGGAAAGATACTTTTTAATAAAAAAGGCCAAAGCGCGGTAGAATATATTATCGTAGCGGCGGGACTGATGGGGGCGTTCTTATCTTTCTATGTGTTGTATTCGCACTTGGTTCCCCAACAATTTGACCAAGGTGCAAAAATTATTTTGACAGATTATAGTACCAATTAAAAATTTAACAGGTAGGAGGAGTTATGAAATATATCGTCATGTTGCAAAATAAAGTAGATGCACTCAAAGCCAACGCCTTGGGGATGCTCGCTAAGAAAGAAGGGCAAAACACGGTAGAATACGTGCTCATGCTCGTAGTAGTAGTGGGGATTGCCTTAGGGGTGGGTGCTGCTGTAAAAGGATTCATGCCCGAAGTGTATGAAAATGTAAAAAACAAAATCCTGGGCGGTATTAACAGCGCCAACTAAACTATGCAAATTTTTCATAGGAGGCGCGGCCAGGTAACGGTGGAGCTAATGCTCATTTTGCCGGTATTCATGCTGATGATCTTCTTTGTGCTTGAATATGGCAACATTGCCTACCGCACGCTTGTTTTAAACCACGCTTCCTATGAATTTGCCCGTATCGCTGCGTTAGTGGGGGTGGACGCACCCAGCGGCCCGGCCAACCGGACCGTCATGCAGCAAAAAATAGACCAAGCCAAGCGCAAGGTCTTTGGACGCGAAGCCGAACGGCTCAATGTCCAAATCAAGGTGGAAACCACGGGTACGGACCCGATGTTTAAGCGTCACCGCCACCAAGACGTAGTGGTAACCCTTACGTATCCGGCCAAGTTAGTATTTCCGGGTACCAGTTATATTTTAGCGGATGAGCCCCGCCGGGAGGGCATCCGTAAGATTCGCGCCTCCGCGCGTATGCCGGTAGAAAAAGGTTATTTAAGTTCGGACCAACGCTAGTGCGAACGTACAGATTTGACAAAGTTAATTTAGGTTGTAAGGAGAACAAATGAGAAAAGGTCTTTTATTTCCGCTGTTACTTGCCATTTTGGCGGCCCTTGTATATGCTATGATTGTCAGCCGCGCAGAAAAGAAACTCAACGATTCTAAAAACGTCAAATACGTTTTTGTGCCCACGCGTGACATTAAAGAGCGTGAAGTAATCAAGCGTGATTTTGTCAAAACCGTTCCCGTTCCGGCGGCCTATTTGCAAAAAGATGCTTTTACCTATACTACGGATGCGGATTTCAAAGCCATTGAAAACGCCGTCGCCCGCGTGCAAATTCCGAAAGGCAACCAAATTTCTAAATACGCTATCACTTCTCTCTCGCCCGAGGCCGGTCTTTCCAGCAAAATCCCGGTGCAAATGCGCGGGTTTGTAATTAACAACGTGCCGGTAACTACTGCCAGTTTAATTAAGCCGGATGATAACGTGGATATTTTGCTTACGTTTGCCGCCGTGATGAAAAACGGCACGCAGCAAAACGTAACGGTAACCCTGTTACAAAACGTAAAAGTGCTCGGTGTCGGCAACGACTTAGGCCAAGGCTTAGATGCTAAAACGGCTTCTGCCCTTAAAAATAAAGACGAAGACGCCTCCGCCTATTCGGACAGCACGGCCTTAGCCTTAGCCCTTTCTCCGCGGGATGCACAGTACTTAGCCCTGGCCCAAAAAGAGGGCGACATTTCCGTCATTTTACGTTCACACGGGGATGTAACCAATTACTTAATGGAAATTGCAACCTTTGAAAAATTATTTAACTAATGGGAAGAGTCATGACAAATAAAAAATGGATATATGGAGTATCACTTGCAGTTTTTTTAGCCAGCTTGCTCGCACCGTCTTGCGCGCAGGCCAAAAAAACGCGTTTGGTGGCCGTTAGCGCAGATGTAGTAGAAATTAGCGGAACCTTGCAAAGTGTAAAAGGGTTTTCTTGGAACCAGCTCTTTGACTTTGAAGAATCCACGATTCCCGGCGTGTTGTCCTTAGGGTCGTTTGAACGTAAAACCGCGGTTACCACGCGTTTGCGTTTGATGGAGACCGAAGGTCGCGCCCAGGTCTTATCCAACCCTAAAATTGTAACCTCTTCCGGCAGTGCCGCCAAAATTACGGTGGGGGGTAAGGTCCCTATACCGGTAGTTAATAACCAAGGGGTCGGCTCCCAGTTGGAAGAATACGGTATTTTGCTTAACGTGCTTCCCACCATCATCCCGGAGCGCAATAACTTAATTGATTTGCAAGTCCAATTATCCGTTTCTACGGTGGACTATTCCCGTACCGTTGTTATTGGTACAGCCACTGCGCCTTCGTTTACCAACCGCGACGTGGAAACCCACGTAGAACTTAACAGCGGCGAAACCTTGGTAATCGGCGGTCTCAAAAGCAGCGCGCGCAACGTGAGCGAAGACCGCGTTCCGTTTTTGGGCAGATTGCCTTTAATCGGTCTTTTATTTAAGAATAAAGACGTCACGGAAGAGCAACGCTCTTTATTCCTGTTTATTACGGTAGAAATTGTAGAGTAGTCCCGGTATGGCAGAAGAAAAAGAACTTAAATCAGAAGCAAAAATCATAGCGTTTTGCGGTCCTAAAGAAGGGGCCGGCAAAACGACGCTTGCGCTGAACCTGGCCTTAGGTTGGGCCGGTATCCAAAAACGGCCGGTGTTGGTGGTCCCGTTGGACCCGCTTGCCCGCCAGGAACACAGTTTTTATTTAAACATCAAAAAACCCGTCAGTGTAGCAGATATCTTGCAAACCCTCGGCAACACCAACATTGCGGTCGTGGGGGGGCTTTTGCGGGGCAAAATTTCTATGTCCCAATGGGGCGTAGGCCTTTTGCCTTTAGGCAATACACGCGCGCAAGTGGCATCCATTAGCCCCAAAATTTTAATTCCCATTTTGTCGCGCTTGGCGCAAACGTTTGATATTTTCTTGGATGTAGATTCCAGCTTCCCCATGCAGGCCTTTGCCTTTGATATTGCAGACAAAGTATTCTGGGTTACCCAAGCTACGCGCACGCATCTCAATGCCACGGTACAGCTTTTTAACGATTATAAAGAACGCCACTACCCCATGGACCGGTTAAGCGTCATTTGTAACGCTTACGATATGCCCGGCTCTATTGCGTATGACGAAATCGAACATTTTTATGCTTCGCTGGGCAACGATATTGACGTTTTCCTCCCCTGGGATGAAGACGTAATGAGCACGTCCAACCGGCGCGAGGTGGAAATTATTGTCAATCCGCAGGCCGAGTGGGTCAAAGGGCTTCGCTTGGTGCTTGCCAAAATCCGCGATTTAAAACCGGCCCCCAAAGATTGGACGGCCTCTGTAAGTGATGCGGAATTTACCCAAGCCGCGCAAGAAATCTGGAGCCCGGTGCTATTTAACGAGGGTAAAACCCAAACTACCACCAACCACGTAGCGGATGAAGACGAAAACGGTGGCACTAAACTTTCATTTTGGGACGATCTCAAACAAAAAGTCCATAAAGAAGTTGTTCACACGCTTGAAATTGAGCATATTGTCGTGAGCGAGGAAAGCTCCGCCAGTGCCCAAACCCGCAAGCGGGTAGCCGCTATTGTGGACGACATTTTGCAAAAGCAACCCAATTTGCAGTTTTCGCGTGAACAGCGTGCCCGTTTTTCGTCAGAACTATTAGACGAAATCTTGGGGTTAGGTCCGTTGGAAGTCTTAATGCGCGACCCGGCCGTTACCGAAATTATGGTCAACGCCTTTGATAAAATTTTCATTGAGCAAAAAGGGAAACTTACCCTTACCAAATACAAATTTAGAAATAACGACCAAGTCGTCCAGGTAATTAAGCGTATTGTGGCCCCGCTCGGCCGTCGTATTGACGAATCGGTGCCGCTCGTAGACGCGCGTTTAAAGGACGGTTCCCGTGTCAACGCCATTATTTCGCCGCTTGCGGTATCCGGTCCTACGCTTACCATCCGCCGTTTCTCGCAAAAACCGTTTGGGCCCGAGGATTACTACCGCTTTGGTACCATTACGCCTACCTGTATGGAATTTATTAAGCAGTGCGTTAAAATCCGCAAAAACATCATTGTCTGCGGCGGTACGGGTACCGGTAAAACGACGTTTTTAAATGCTATTTCCGGTTATATTGCGGATGATGAACGTATCATCACGGTAGAAGATACCGCGGAACTTCGTTTGCAACAACCGCACTGGGTCTCGCTGGAAAGCCGTCCGCCAAACGTAGAAGGCAAAGGGGCGGTTACCATTCAAGACTTAGTCAAAAACTGTTTGCGTATGCGTCCGGACCGCATTGTAGTCGGGGAGTGCCGTGGCGGCGAAGCGTTGGATATGTTGCAAGCCATGAACACCGGGCACGAAGGTTCTTTGACCACCATTCACGCCAACACCCCGCGCGACGGATTATCGCGTTTGGAAGCCATGTGCTTGCAAACAGGGGTAGATTTGCCGGTGCGTGTAATTCGTGAAATGATTTCTTCGGCTGTTAATATGATTGTGCAGCTTTCCCGTTTTTCGGACGGTTCTCGTAAAGTAACCTATATTACCGAAATGCACGGTATGGAAAACGGCGAAATTTTATCTACCGATTTATTCCGCTACGTGCAAACGGGCGTAGATGAAAACGGCAAAGTGCAAGGGGTGTTTGCACCTACAGGCAACTTGCCTACTTTCTTTGATGAATTTGCGGCCAAAGGTTGGCCGGTGGACCCAGGCGTATTTACCCAGGGGGCCATTAAGCTAGATGCTCACGGCGAGCCCGACGTGCAATCCCTGGCAAACGCCGCGCAGCCCGCGGATCATCCGCAGGCCCCGCAAGCGCCGTTGCCGCCTGCTCCGCCGAAGCTGTAACGTAAACGTATGAAACAAAACCGCGTACTTGTTAAATTAGGCTGTGTGCTTGGGTTGTTCCTCGTAAGTGTAGGGACGGCACAGGCCCGTTCGCTGGACGCTAAAGATCTGCGCAAAATCCAATGCGCGCAAGATAAAATGCGTATTTTAGCAGGTTTTTTTAACGTGGATTCCCAAGAAACAAGCTACACGCTTACCGATTTATGCGGCGGCGCGGCTAACAAGCCGGTTACCATGCCGGATTGGTTTAGTGAAGAACTGGCCCGTATGGACAAAAACAAAGTCGTTTTCGTCAAGACCGAAAACCAAACTTATAGCGAGGTGGACCTGTGGCGCCAAGCGTTTTCCAATGTGTATTTGTATTTGGACCGTGCCGCCCAATCGCTAGACCCCAACCGCCCCATTGTGCTGGAACAGCTTTCCCGCGGCTACGTGGGCAACCGTTTGAATTTAATGGCCACGTTGGACCGTTTAAATAAAGACCTCCTGCGCGGCAACCAACTGCTCGTGATGAAAGACAGTATGGACGGCCGTGCGCGTTCCATGCTTTCCACGTTGGAGCTGATTAACAACGAATTTTTCAGCACCATTGAATCGTTTTCTAGTTCGGTTTCCCAGCGCGACGACAAATACCGCAAATCCGTCATGGCGGTAGTGGTACTAGCCAATCACCTCTACGCGCAATTTATGGGCAGTCCTATTCCGGCCACTCCGCCCAGCCCCGAAACGTACCAAACCACGCAAGCGGACCGTCTTTTTAGCCTCATTCTTATTTTAATCGGTTCGGTCCTAGCCGGTATGTTTGTGTATTTCTTTATTAAATCCAAGAGCGACAGTATAGACCGTGCCTTGGAAGATTACCGCGCCAAAAGTGTGGCCTGGGCCGAAGATTTCAACCGTCAATTTATTACCATAGATGTCAAATACATTGTGATGGGTACCCTGGCTGTGTTTATGGTAATTGGGTTTATGTTTGGGTGGATGATTGGTGGCTTTTTAGGCGTATTTGTATTCTTAGCTATTTTAGCAATGGGGGGCGTGTTTAGCATTCGTGTTCCCTCCGCCATTTTAGACACGCTTAAACGCAGCCGCGGGGTCAAGGTCAATAAGCAACTCATGGACGCGCTGATTTTACTTTCCAACTCCTTACGTTCGGGTATGGACATTGTACAAGGCTTTGAAATGGTTTCCAAAGACTTACTGCCGCCCATTTCGGATGAATTTGGCCTGGTGGTTAAAAACTACCAACTGGGCACCCCTTTTGAACAAGCCTTAGAAGGGATGGTCAACCGGGTAGATAGCCGTATGCTTTCTTACATTGTCAAGGCCATTGTTATTCAGCGGCAAGTGGGGGGAAATTTGCCGGTTATTTTTGCCCGCTTGGTAGAAAACATCCGTGAGGAGAGCAAACTGGAAGAGAAACTCCAGGCTATGACGGCCCAACAGCGCATCCAGTCCATTGTCGTAAGTATTATGCCTTTTGTAATGATGATGGTCATGTTTGTATTTAATCCTACCCAAATGATTAACTTCTACACCAGTCCCATTGGGATGATGGTATTCTTGTTCTGTATTGTGTGGATTTTCATTGGGATGCAGGTACTGCGCAAATTGGGGGACATTAAGGTTTAATTATGAGTAACTTAATGCTAGTGCTGCTTAATTTGTTGTTGTTAATAGGGGCGGGGGGCACGTTTATATTTATTTTCCGCCTGTTTGCTCCTTCCACGCAAAAAGAAGAGATCGTGGATATTGCGGTGCGCCGTTATAAATCGGCCTCCAGTTTTGCCCGTTTAAACCCCGATGAAAAACTCATGGATAAACTGGCGGTATTTTGTTTAAATACCTTTCATTTAGAAGATTCCCTGGAAACCATGTACCTGCAACTGGGCAGCCCGGAAAAACCCCAACCCGTGGATATTTTGTACACCAAAATTATTGCGGCGGTGGCGTTGCCGGCCGCTATGATGTTGCTATTTAAGTCGTTCTGGCCGATTCTTTTCTTGCCGGTAGGTTTTATCTTGCCGGATGTGCTTATTAAAGGGCGCATCCAAAAACGCCAGCAAGAAATTTTGGGTAACTTCTCTACTACGGTGGATTTAGCGGCGTTAATTATTGAGTCTGGTCTGGATTATTTAACCGCGTTTGAAAGAATTATCAAAGTGGCGCGTGAAAAAACCATTTTGGAAGAAGAATTAGATAAAACCATTGGGGAAATTAAACTGGGTTATTCCCGGCGCGAAGCCCTGGAGCGTTTCGCCGCCCGTACCGGCGTGCAGGAAGTGCGCTCCCTGGTGGGGCTAATTATCCAGTCGGACGAACTGGGTACCAGCCTGGTGGATTTGCTGCGCAACTTTTCGGCCGATTTACGCTCCCGCCGTTTGAACAGGGCCGAAAAATTAGCCGCCCAGGCCTCTACCAAGATGTTATTTCCCTTGTTTATCTTCATCTTCCCAACGATTTTTATTTTAATTTTGTCCCCGATGCTCAGCGGCCTTTTTTCCGGCGGACTCGGGTTTTGAGGAATGCGTATGAATAAACATTTGGTACTGATGAGTGTTTTGTTGGGGCTGGCTACTGCGGCTAGTGCCTCCACATTTAACCGCGAAGTTCCCGTCCGTCAATACGGTAAAGAAGCGGGCATGATGCTGGACCTGGGTAAAATTTCGCTAGGTACGCTTAATGATGTGGAAGAAAAAAAGCAATACCTCTCCACCGTCCAGTTAGAAAAACAACGTATCCAAAACTATACCTTGCGTATGGTGTATGAAAACGCCTATCAACTTTATAAACAAGGCGACTATCAACGCGCCCAAGAGCTTGCGCAAACCATTTTAAGTATTGACCCTAATTTCAAGCAAGCCCAAACGTTGGCCACCCAAGCCAATCACATGGGCACCTATGGCACCGTGTCCGAATCACAAGTGCTAGATGCTAAATTTAAAGAAGCCGCCGCTTTGTACGATAGCGGCCGTTTGGTGGAAGCGAACGACAAACTAAACGAAATTTTAACCATTCGTCCGGGCAATTCCCGTGCTTTGGCGTGGAAACGTCAAATTGACGCTGAAATTGCCAAAGAATATGCCCGCCGCGGGGACGTAGCCAATAAACAAGGGGACTATCAAGCCGCTGTGGACGCGTGGTATAATTCCCTCTTAATGCGCAAGGAAGACCCGGCCCTCGTTGCCAAAATCTCTGAGGCGGAATCCAAACTACGCCAACAGCAACTCCAGTCCAACATGCGCCAAGCGCTGGAGCTGTATAACCAAGGCCAATACGTAGAGGCGTACGCTGTTTTTGAACGTATCCGCAAAATCCAACCGGGGGACGTACGCGTGCAGAAATATATGTCTCAGCTTAAAAACGAGATTGCCGGCGGTTACTATACAGCCGGGTGCCAAGCCTACAATGCTTACCATTTTGACAAGGCCATTTCGTATTGGAATAACGCCAAAAAATGGGGGGCCGACGGGGCGTCTATGGACGCACTGATTAAAAATGCCCGCACCTCCAAAGAACGCTATTTGCGTAACCAAGAATTGCGCGCTCAACAAGCCGAAATGGAAGCCAAACAGGCTGAAATAGCGGCCCAACAAGCGGCTGAAAAAGCCAAACAAAAGACCGAAGAACAAGCGCAAAAAATGGAAGACCAAGATTTGATTGAAACCATCACGGTAGATGGTCAAATTCCTACCTTAACCCCTACTACAGGAACTTCCACCGCTACGGCATCTGCCGCCGGTTCTATGCCGGGGGTATCGGAAGTCGTACCGGGGTTGTCGGGCGGGGTTACCCGTGTATCGGCGGAGGCAAGTGCCGCCTCCCGTGCTAAATATATTGAAGGCTTAGACGCGTTCAACCAAGACGATTTTGAACGTGCCCGCCAAGCCTGGATTGCGGCCAAACAATTAGATCCGGGTAATACGGATGCCGAACTGGGGCTACGCAAGGTAGAAGAGTTAATGATGGTTAAATAGGAGCAGGTATGAAATTAACTTCTAAATGGCTTTTATGGTTTGTACTGGTTACGGTGTATGCGGCCGTAATTGGGGGCCTGTTTTACTACAATTTGTTCAAATACGTATTTGATACCAAACTGCAAAATGAGATGGTGGAGATGATCCGCTACCGTGCCCCGCAGCTTGTGCAGGGCTTAGCGGCCAAACCCAAACAAGTGTCTTTTAATGAAGCCAACCAAATGAAAGACATGATGCAGAATGATGCCCGCGTGAAAAGCGTGATTTATTTAAATTACGACGGTTCTATCCGCTGGCACGAGAATGTGAAATTTTTGGGCATGTCGTACACGGACTATAACAACGCCGTGGGCTTTGACAGTAATGCTCCTGTCCAGGCGATCCGCACCGCACAGCCGCGGGCCATTTTAACGGGCCGTGGCGAAACGTACGATATGGCCATCCCTTTGCTCGCCAAAGGCAACACCGTGGCCGGGGTCGTGGATTTGACCGTTTCCCGCACGGCCGCGCGGGAGCTCATACACTCTTCCATGGTGCGCTATTGCATTGGGGTTCTGGTAATGATTTTACTCATTGGCGGGGTGCTGTATTTGTTCTTACTGCTCAAAGTGATTCGCCCGCTCATTACGTTAAAAGATAATATAGAGGCTGTTTCTCTAAACAATTTAACCTTTGAAGTCCCACAGCGGCGCGATGAAATTGGGGATGTAGCCCAGGCGGTAAAGGGGCTGCTTGGCAAACTCAGCGAAGATATCAAAGGCCTTGAAAATGTAGAAATTATGTCCCTAGAGAAAGAAAAAACGTGGTGGAAATCTATTTTAGGGGTCGTTGTTCCCAAGGGGACGCGGGCCCTTATTGTGGACGAAAACAACCATGTCCTCTATACCAATTTTGAATTTGATGCTGCTGAAAAGCGGACGGTCCACTTATTGGATATTTTTGATGCCCGTCAACAAGAAATTATCCAAGCGGTGGGCGAAGCCCTTGAAAACCCTAACAAAGTTGTGCGTACCAGCGTGATAAATCAGGGGGTAAAATGTTTGGTTCGTGCGGTGCAACTGCCGGATGATGCCGGTAAAAACCGCATTGTGGTTGTGCTAGAGCCCGAAAAATAATTTTAGGAGAATATATGAAAGTAGAAATTAAAAAAATAGCTGTTAAAGATGTTTTATTTTCTGTTTTCCCGTTAGCTGTATTTGTGATTATGTTGCTAACGGCATGTTTGGAAATTTTCAAACCGGAAGCTACCCTTACCGTGTCTTATTTAATGGGGTTAGTGCTGTATGCTATCCAAGGTACGCTTATTTTCTTAGTGTCCACGGTTGTTTTTGTAGCGGTTTACAACTTTTTGTGCGCGCTAGGGATTCGCGGTGTGCGCGTAGAATTGGAAGATAAATAGGAGTCCTCATGAAAAAAGTAGCAATTTTGTTAATGGCTGCCCTGTTAGCCATGCCGGCGTTGGCCGCCAAAAATACTAAAAAAACGACCGCCAAAAAAGCAAAAGCGGAGTTTGTCGTAGTGGAATCGGGCGAATATGCTGCCGGCAAAGAAGACGCCGGTTTGACAGCCGGTCTAGCTAATTTCTTAGAGGTGGAACCGGCGGTTACCAAGATGACCCAACTGCAAGCCATGCAGGACCCTGCCTTGGCCAATTTAGACTATAGCTTTTTGCCGGTCTATTTAATTAAAAAGACGGATGCCGTGCGCAAAAAAATGGAGCCGCACATCCAACGTGGTTACGTGCAAGAAACGGCCGATTATATTGTACTTACGCATCAAACCCGCACGGGTGTTTACACCCACGGCGAAGCTAAACCGGGCGTGATGGAAATTTTTGTAATGTCCCAATGTCCTTACGGGGTCATGGCAGAAAATGCCGTCATTGAGGCCAAGAAAAAGGGCGAGTTCCCGCAAGACAAAACCGTTCAAATCCGCTACATTGTCAGCTACGACAACGCCAACGGTTTCTCCAGTATGCACGGATCTGGCGAGTGGGAAGAAGACGTCCGCCAGCTGTTAATTGCTAAGTATTATCCTTCCAAATTGTGGCAGTATTTGTCTATTCGTAACAAAGACTACCGCTCCAGCCGTTGGGATAAAGCCATGAAAGAAGCCGGCATCAATCCCAACAAAATTATGAAAAAGTTTGATACGGAAGGGTTGGAATTGTTAAAAGCGGAGGCTGAATATAGCAAAAAATACGGCATTAGTGCTTCGCCTACTTTTCTGTGGGAAGGCAAAGTGCAGTTGGATTTTGGCACCGCTTCTAAAATTGACGGCTTCTCTTTCTTAGTTCCTACCCGCTCGCGCGGCAAGGCACAGGCCGCCCCTGCCGGTAGCTGTTAGTTTTTAGTTGTAAATAGGAGGGGGCGGGGTATTTACCCGGCCCCCATTTTGCCAAAAGCGGGAGTCGGTGAACCGCCGCGCAAAGGGTCGTAAAATGCAAATAAAACGTTTCCAAGGGTTATTTGTAAAAGCCGTTGTGGTACTGGGGATTATTTCCTTAGTGCCCGTGCTTTTTATTGGCTACCGCGTCATGCGCATTAACAGCCGGCTACTTACCAATGAACTGTTGCAAAAACAGCAAACGGTGGCCAGCCGTTTAGCGGCTTCCGTACGTAATTCGCTTTCTTCCAAAGAGCAACTATTGTCCGAATTTGGGGACCTGCATACCGATTTTGGCAGCCATCATTTAATCACACAGCCGGATTTAGATTATTTGCGTGCCCGCAATCCCTCTTTATTTTATTTAACTGTTTTTTCTACCCAAGGGAACAAAATTTTTGACACAGGCACCTCTCCTCAGCTTACGCTCCCCTTATTTGAGCAAATGATGCAAACCTGCCTAGCCGGGAACCGTTTTATCAGTGAAGTTTTCTGGTGGGACGAGCAGCCTTTTATTTGGATGGCGGAGCCGTTGCACCGCAAGGAGCAGGATCCCACGGTTACCGGAGTGCTTGCCAGTGCGCTCTATGTAGAGGACATTAGCAAATCGTTATTGCAACTTTATCCGTTAGATATGGATGCGGTGTTGGTATCTAGCCAAGGGGACCTCTTATCCTATAACGGGGCACCGGGTGGGGTGGATGAAACGTCGGCGGTGCGGCTTACGGAAACGTTGCACGCTATTGATGAAGACCTGGGGGATGAGGACAGCGGCCCTGTTACCTTGCCGGACGGCACTAAAACGTTGGTTTCTATTGCACACGTGGCGCCAGTGGATTGGCGTATTTACGTCTTTCAATCGGCCGATCTGCCCATGAAACTGTTTCTGGAAAACTTATTTTATTCTTCCGGGTGGGACGTGGTGTGGATTATCGGTGTGATGGTGCTATTTGTGGGGGTAGTCAGTTACGTAGTGATTATTCCCATTACGCGTCCGCTTGCCCGTTTACGTGCGGCGGCGGTCAAATTGCGTGAAAATGACGATTTTGTAGTAACCCGCCAAGACGTAGAAATCCCCCATAACGAAATTGGGGAACTGGCCCGTGTGTTTGTGGATATGTCCCAAACCTTGCACAAACGCCGTCAGGAACTGGTGCACACGCAAGAGGAATTGGCGCATATGAACCAGGCGCTAGAAAAACGCGTGGAAGACCGCACGCGCGAGCTTAAAAAAGCCACGGCGGACTTAGTCAAGGCGGAGCGTTTAGTAGCCATTGGGCAAATGGCCTCTATCATCAGCCACGAAATCCGCAACCCGCTTGCGGTAATCAGTAACGCTACGCGTCTGATTAAAATGCTCGTACGCCCGACGGACCAAAAAGTCCTTAAACAATTTGGCATTATTGAGGACGAAATCCGCCAAGCCAATAGTATTATTAGCGAGGTCCTTGGCTATGCCCGCACGCGCGAAATGATTTTAAGTACCGTAGAGGTCAACAGTTACGTGCGCGAGGTAGCTCTTTCTTTTCCCAAGCAGCCGGGCATTGTTCTTAAAGAAGTCCTGGACGAAGAAAGTGTCCGCGTAAAAATAGACGCCGAAGAAATCAAGCAAGCCTTGCGTAATCTTATTTCCAACGCGGTGGAATCAATGCCCAACGGCGGCACCGTTACGGTGGGCACCCAAGTAGGCAAGCGGGTGGTTTGTCTGTACGTAGCGGACGAAGGCCCCGGCCTTACTGAGGAAATCCGCCAACATATGTTTTCGCCTTTTTTTACTACCAAAGCGCGGGGTACGGGGCTAGGGTTAGCGGTGGTACGCAAAGCCATCACGCGCCACAAAGGCAAGCTACTTATTAAAAGTGAGCTGGGCAAAGGAACCTGTTTTCAAATTTATCTAAAAATTTATCGCCGTACGGGGGATACTAATTATGGAGAAGCAAGTTAAAATTTTAGTAGTAGATGATGACAACAACCTGCGTGAAACACTGGTAGATTTACTGGAGATTGAAGGCTATAAAGTGTACCAGGCGGGCAGTGCTGCGGAATGTTTAGACATTTGCGCCAGTGAATTTTTTAACGTTATTTTAATGGATTACAACTTGCCGGATGAAACCGGGTTAGATGTTATTCGCAAAATCCGCTCTTTTAACCAAGACACACAAATTATTATGATTACCGCCTATGCTTCTTTAAATTCCATTGTGGAAGCCATGCAGGAATCGGTGTATGATTTTCTCATGAAGCCGGTCGATTTTGATTACTTAAAACGTACCATTAACCGCGCGTTAGACAAGTATTTTTTGCAACAAAGCAACAAAGAACTCTTGGCCGAGCTTAAAACCCGCAACGCGGATTTGGACCGCTTGAATAATATGAAGTCCAAATTTTTCTCCATTGTCTCGCACGATTTGTCCAACTCGCTCATGACGCTTAAAATGAGTTTTGATATGCTCAAGAAGAAACTCACCCCTAGCGAGGACCAACAAAAAAAACTCATGTTTATGGACGAATCAATCGGCCAAATAGAACACTTAATTAAAGACTTGGTGGACTGGGCCGCCATTGAAAAAGGCAAACTGCGTATAGAAAAAGCGCCGTTTGAGTTGTCGGGCAGTTTGCAAAAAACGGCTGAAATTTTTAAAGAAAAAGCGGCTAAACGCAACATCCTTGTTACGTTTGAAAGCGTGGGGGAAATTCCCGTCGTTGCCGACGAAAAACGTATCCGCCAAGTCATCTCCAACATTTTGGAAAATGCCGTTCGCCACACGCCCGATAACGGCCACATCAGCATTGTAGTTAGTAAAATTGACGCAAAAAATGCTAAAGTATCGGTAGCGGACTCTGGGGATGGCATTGAGCCGGATATGGCTCCCCAGTTGTTTACCAGTTTTACGCAGGTGGGGGATAAAAACCGGGTAGGCCGTTTGGGGCTTGGTTTATCCATCGCCAAAGATATTATTTTAAATCACGAGGGCCGCATTTGGGCCCATAGTGAAGGTTTAGGCAAAGGGGCGTCTTTTAATTTTACGTTACCCATTGCCCAGTAAATTTGAAATCGTAAGAGGAGCTTATGCCAACAACAAAGAAAAAGAAAGTTACCGTCTTAATTGCAGATGACCAAACCTTATTCCGGGAGGGTATCAAAGATATTCTAACCGGCGAAAAATGGGTAGAAGTAGTCGGGGAAGCGTCCGACGGTTTAGAAGCCGTTTCCTTAGCCAAAAAACTCAAACCGGATGTGGTGCTTATGGATATTAAACTGCCCAAAATGGACGGTATCAACGCCACGCGCAAAATCCGCGAAGCCTGCCCGCAGGTCAACGTGCTGATGCTATCTAGCTTTGAAGATGAAGCCCACGTGCTAGACGCTATCCAAGCGGGAGCTAACGGCTATTTATCCAAAATGTTGCCGGCCGCGGAACTGGTTAATTCCATTAAAACATTTACGAGCGAAGGCCTCATGATTCCCCAACAGCTCATGGGCAAACTGTTGCACGGTTTGCGCAAAATGGGGGACGGCGGTGTACCCAGCCAAGCCACGCTTACTAAGACGGAAATTAAAATTATGGACCTCTTAGGCAAAGGGATGAGCAACAAAGAACTTGCCAAAGAGTTAAATTGCAGTGTCAAAACCATTAAGAATCACTTAAACAGTGCCTTCCACAAACTAGGGGTAAGCAGCCGCACCGAAGCGGTGGTAAAAGCCATTGAAAAGGGCCTCATCTCCTCCGAAGGCAACATGGTCATTGAAGAATAACAGGTATGAAACGTATAAAACCGGAAAAAGATTCGCTCTCCCACGGGCAAGCCACCATTGAGTACGTCCTCATGTTGGTTTCTGTGGTGGTGATTTTTTCCGCGTTTATTACTACTTTTCATACGGACATGGTGCATTATATTTTCTCATTTATCGGGCAACTTTTGCCCGAGGGGCAATAATATGCACCCGCTTGCTCCCCGTGCTTTACGCACCTTGCGTAGCCGCCGGGCACAACTCCTCTTGCCCGCCGTGCTGTTGCTGCCGCTGTTTGTACTGGTGATTTATCTACTGGTGGAAGTAACTAAAGTTTCCATTGCCAAGGTTCGCCACCAGTTTGCGTTGGATAACGCTGCCTATTCACAAATGACCACCGTAAGCGTGTTTTTAAACGCGGTGGGGTTGTTAAACGGCCCGCTTCCGTACCGTGTTATGCGCACGTATGACGAAAAGCTTAAACTGGTGGATAAGCAAAACACCTATCGCGGGCGGGATAATTTAACCGTATTTGATTTGTTTTTCCAAGCGGGTGCCGTGCCTACGGTGGCGCCCGATTACGAATGGGGCAACAACCCGCCGCCTAAGCCCGCCTCTACCGATTGGGGGGTGCATTATGTAAAACGCGGCGATTGGGCCACCGGGCCTGATGGAGAGGACGAAGCCAAATCCTACGACCGCACAGAGTGGGAAAAGGAAACCCCCGCCGCCATTACCGAGCGGGTCGTACTCATGAACCGGGAAATGGTCCGCAAACACTATGTAGCCGCCAAACAAGTGGGGTTGCCGGCCATGAAAGCCTACTTAAATACCTACGTGCAAGTGGGAGACACGTATAATTTACAAAAAGACTTATACCAAAAACTGATCAAAAATGCGGGTATCTTTCGCGAAGGGTATTACTTAAACGTGGATGATTGTAAAAAAGGCGAGTGTGCCCGCCAAAGTGCCAGCCATTTGGCCCCGTATTTGTCCATCCCTACCAAACGCCAAGAAGCCGATGAACTGATGATGTTTGTCTCTGCTTCGGATATGGCGGGGGGGACCGGCGGTGCGATTGAAATCCCGCTTAAAATGACCGAGATGGGGGCCGAGCCGTTATTCCTGTTTGCGTATGTGGACGGTGCAGGCCGTGCGCGCTTGCGCCAACTGAAGCGCGGGGTTACGCTCAAGCAAAATTTCCCCTTGCCCAAAAACCATTTTAATATCAATTTAACAAGCAAATACAAACCGTACGTGCGCAATAAAGTCATTATGAGTTGCCCGCGTACCAATAATAACTGTGTGTGGCCCAACCCGCTGCCCAAATATAACGTAACGCTGAGGCCCTGATGATGCAACTATTTTCCCATAACCGCCGCGGTCAAGCCACTACCGAAATGGTCCTCCTGTTTCCGGTACTGATTATTTTTGTACTTTTTATCATCAAAATTTTCGGGTTATTGGTGCTGAACCAAAAAATGCAAATTGCAGGCACCTATGCGGCCCGTCGCTATCAGCTCCAGTCCCACGTAACCGACTATTACGAAAAAGGCTGGGACCGCCGCTTTCTTAAAAAGGATGTTGAGCGCAAAGTAGAAGAAATCGTAGGCTTTAATAATCCGGGGATGCGTCAATTTTTAAGTTTAAACAGTTTCCGCCTGGATGTAAACACGGATAATAACTGGACCAAAATCACGCTTACCGCCAACACCAAAGCCCCGCGCATCAAGTTTTTGTGCAATTACGATAAAGACCGCGTGTGCGACCGGGACCGCTATTGTCTTAAGGGCTATAGTTTCTTGTGTGAAGAGGGGGCCCGCATCCAAGTCATTAAATACGCGGGTAAGAACGAACGTCCCGCCCCCTATTCCCGCCCCGAAAACCGCTAAGATTGGTCTCTTTTTTGTGCGCCAACGCCATATTGCGCCCCTCTGTTTTAGGTCTGCAAAATATCAAACACATAATGGACTTTTGATAAACTGAGATAATAGTTTATCAGGAGTCAATATGCAAGTACATAATAACCGATTTTATGGGATAAAAATACGCAGAGCCGTACGAACCATAGAACGAGCCTTCCCCA
>JAZRAH010000085.1:0-7700 GCA_045634505.1 Elusimicrobiaceae bacterium | reverse complement strand
GCTAGGTAAACTGTAGTGGTTGGTTTGGCAATAGGATTTTAACATCCCTTGTACGGCTGTTTGGTTTAACCGTGGGTATTGTTGCCTTATCTCTCTTATACGCTCTATAACCGCTAACGCTACGCTACTTTGTCGTTTATGGGCCTAATAGACAAAAATCTGGGTGATTAGGTCTAAATATGTGGTTTGCTAAGTAACTTTTTTATCAGTTTAATCCGTCTCTCCCTAATTAGGCCCGAATGTATCCTTACCTTGCTCTTTAATTGACTAAAATAACCCTCACAAGTGTTGGTTGTATTGGGTATATTTAGGTGTTTGTTTTGTTCCTCTTTGTAGGTAAATAAATACGGTAAGTTTCTTTTTAAACTCCTAAATGCACTCCTCACGCTACGGTGCATATATCTTCCCTGCTCATTACGCTCTGCTAAAAAGTCTTTGTATTGCTGTTCTAATGTCCGTAACCCTTGTTCAAACTCTTGTCTGCTATAGCGTGTTAAGGGCCCTAAAAACGCTAATAAGGCCTTGCCGCACGCTGTCTTAGGTTCTCTAGTTAAGTAAGACCTTACCGTCTTCTTTTGGTGGAACTGGCAGTATTGGATAGGTACCCCCGGATAACGTTGCTGCAGCATTTGCACAACTCCTTTCCGGCCGTCTATGGTAAAACTCTTGTATTTATATCCTAATACTTCCGCTTTGCGTAGGCACTCGGCTATATGCTCTACTGTTTCACTGATTTGTTCAAAGTATATGTTTTGTCCATTGGCACGTATAACTATAAAACTAATACTCCACCCAAAATATACTCCGTCTAAACATACATTGACACTTTTATCCTCCAATACAGGACAAAGTTTTGCGAAGTGTAATTTATCGAAACTTCGTTGTACTGTTCTTATTGTTTTACCGTATTTGAAAGATATATCTTCGTAACTATATCCTTTTAAACAATATTCTTCGTATGCTTTATCGCCCCATTTTTGTTGCAATATAAAAACAGTGCCACAAGTTTTGCACTTATAGCACTGTTTGCCTTTGTGTTTACCCCATTTAATAATGTCTAAACTTCCACATTTATGGCATACTTTTTTATCATATTCGGCTCCCAAAAATAATATTAAATCATTTCTAGGACGGTATTACCCCAAAAAAGTTCTATTAGGCCCCAATTTCTTGTGGCTCTCATTGTATATTCATTATAGCAATTTTTTCTCCAAAAACTGCTATTAGAACACAAAGTGGAACAGCAAACAAGAGAGATTTCATTAAAAAAGCCCTAAAATCGGTCCACAAAACGGGTTTAAGGCCTAGTCTTGGGTTTTCTCCCATGTGGACTATCCTCGGCACGTGGGGACGGAATTTTCAAACATCGCTAATCTTTGCTGCGCACTTGTGAAACTCGAACTAGCCAAAGTGCAAGAATTATAAGGAAAGGCGCTAAGACGCAGTATAAGAACCAGGGTACACTATAGTGGACACGCACTCGTCGGCAGTCCGGCGTGCCTAGAGGGCGCCAAGTGTTTCATACAAACTCCTTTATTTGACCCTACGTTTAAGTGACGCAGGGTTTTTTGTTGCGGGTTATGTGCCCGCGAACGTACGGCCCCAAATTAGGAAGAACGCGGGTTTCAAAATAATTTTGTGCCAGACGCGGCGCAACGGGGCGCAGTATACTGTGCGCAAGCCGCCCGGAGGGCGGAGGTATTCAAGCCCCGGTGCAACAAAGTATGGCACAAAATTAGGAAGAAACTAAAATCGTTTGATGCGACGGTGGCAATACGGCTGTGTCCCCTTGCGCGCATAATACTTATGGTGATATTCTTCCGCCGTGTAAAACGGCCCCGCAGGGGTTACACGCGTTACTACGTTTAATCCTTTTTGCTTGAGTAAATCAATCACGTGTAGTGCCGTTTCACGCTGGGCGGGCGTAGTATAAAAAATTTCCGAGCGGTACTGCGGGCCCATATCCGGCCCTTGTCCGTCCGCTTGTGTCGGGTCGTGGATTTCCATAAACCCTTTGACCAGTGTTTCGTAAGAAACAACATTTGGGTCAAACGTAATTTTGACCGTTTCGGCATGGCCGGTGGTATGCGTGCAAACTTGCTCGTAGGTGGGGTTTTCCACATGTCCGCCCGTGTATCCGGGCACAATATCCACCACCCCGGCAAAATCTTTCATCAAATGTTCCACGCCCCAAAAGCAGCCGCCTGCAAACAGGGCAATTTCATAGTTATTCGCCATGCTTATACCTAACTAAATTTGGTGGGTTTTGGTCAAGCAAAAAGCCCCGCATCCAGCGGGGCTCTCCAGTACTAAAACATCTTAGATATTTTTAAGCAGTAGCACAAACAGGGCTAAAAACACTAGGCTCAGTAGCACCTTGGTAAGCCCTAAATGCTTTTTAAAGAAGTCATTAAATCCTTTGGATTCATACCCCAGTAGCGCCAGTACAAACACGGCTATCAAGGGTACAATAAACATCAGGTTATAAAGCACCAGGTACAGCGTGGCGCAGGAGCGGAACTCGGGGTCCTGCATAATCAGCACGCACGTAGGCATATAGACTTGCCCGGTGCAAACAGCTTCTACCAAAGACACACAAAACCCCACCGCCAATGCGGCCAATACCAGGCGCACGGTGCTTTTTTGTTTATCGCGCAGGAAAAAGCCCATAATTTTATGGATGCGCGTCTTGTTGTTAATAGACAGTTGCAACAGCATCCCGTCGGCTTTTTTGGTTTTTTTGTAAATAATAAAATCATACACGCTTAGCACAAAGAACAGCAAACAAAGCGCCGCGGTAATGATGTAAAACGCTTTAATCACATACGCAAAACCGCGCATGGCATACAAGAAATTAAACACACCTAATCCCAACAGTAAATATGCCACAAACACGGCTACACAGTAGGAAGTCCCCACTAAAATAATCTCGCGCCGGTTGTATTTGTACACGGTCAAAAAAGAGATAAAAAACACAATGACCGCAAACGCACACGGGTTAATTCCGTCCACCAGCCCACTGCCGATAATCGCCCAAAACGTGATTTTTTGGAAGGCCGATTTTGCCTCTTTCATCACGTCTTTTTGCGCCACGGTTACAACGTTGGTCTTTTCGCGCAGCATACGGGCCTTTTCAATAGCGGCATCCGCATACGTGCCAATTTCGGTCGGATATCCCATTAAATACGTGCTACCCACCGCGGCAGCCGGATAGCCGCGTTGGTCGGCGGGAATATGATAGGCGTCGGCGGTTTGGTTAAACGTCAAATTGCCTTGCGGGGTGGTAATATCGTACTCGGTAAAATGGACGGTCTCTTTGTATTTTTCTTTGAACGGGCCCCAAAACTCGGCCTTTAGTTTGTTGCAGTGCACGCATGACGGACTGACAAACAACGCAAACTCCACTTTGTCCGCCGCAAAGCCGCTGACCGCCGCTACACACAGGGCCGCAAAAACTAAAAATTTCTTCATAATTTTACAAACTCCGCAATACCGCCCAGCACCATATCTACGGACATTAAAATCAAGATCATACCCGTCAAACGCTCAATGGCGGTTAACCCACGCTGGCCTAAGAGTTTACTCAGCGGGAAAGAACACATCAAAATAGCCATATTGATGACGGACGCCGCCACCACCGCCCCTAAGGTACCCATTTTGCTATGTTGCGCGGCCAAAATAAGCACCATAGATAGCGCAGCCGGCCCGGCCACCAACGGGATCGCCAACGGGACGATAAACGGCTCGTCCTTGGGGTCGTTTTTGGGCTCACTGCTGGAGGTATCGCTACTAAACACTAAGTTAATAGAAATTAAAAATAGGATAATCCCCCCCGCAATACTAAGCGAGTAGGAGTGAATCCCAAACGCGCGCAAGAACCATTTGCCGCAGAAGAGGAAAAATACCATAATGGCTAGTGCAATCATCAGTTCGCGGAAGATGACAAACGTACGGCGTTCCGGTGCTACTTTTTTAAGCGCGGTAATAAACAGAGGGATATTACCAAACCCATCCATGACTAAAGCTAAGGTAATGACTGAAGAAATAAAAGAATCCATACTAACTCCTTGAGGGCGTTTGAAAAGCCCTGAATATACTTAATTATAGCAAATTGGGGTTACTTCTGCTTTTGCACCCGTTCGCGTCCTTGTTCAATGGCGGCGCGGCGGGTCTTTTGGGTGGGCCAAAAGCGTTTTAGGCGGTGGCGCACTTGTGTGGCGGTAGAGGGATGATACGCCGCTTTGTCAGCCGCGCGGCGTTCGGGCCCATTGTAGGGGGCTCTTTCGGGGGTTTTGCCGCTATCTAGCGAAATACGCTGATGCGGAAAAACACTTTGCCGCCCGGTAATCAAAAAGCTAATCACACACGCCACCGTAGCATACGGGGCAATAGGCGCGCCAAACAGCTCAATAGCCATAATACTGGCGGCTAGCGGTGTGTTAGCGGTACCCGCCAAAACCGCCACCAACCCTAGTGCGGCTAAAGTGGCACTATCCACTTGCAGGAACGCGGACAGCATTGCCCCGGCTTGCGCGCCAATAAAGAAAATCGGCGTTACTAACCCGCCAATCCCCCCCGCCGCCAACGTGACCGACGTGGTAATCATCTTATATAAGAACCCAAAGGGGGATGCTAACGCGGACCCGCTTAGCGGGCCCTCAATGCCGGCCATGCCTAAACCCAAGTAAAGTGTAGAGGTAAAATGACCCATCAGCACCAGTACCACGCCGCCCACCATACACGTCATAAACATCCCGCTACGCACGGTAATGTAGCGCAGCACCGTGCGTACCAATTTGTTAATTTCAATAAATAGGATAGAAACTAGCCCAAAAAACAGCCCGGCAATCACTACTTTTAAGAAAAACTGCTCACTAAACACCGGGGAAAACGCAAGCGGATGATACAAATAATTTACCCCCAACCAAGACGTTACCCCATAGGCGGTAATCCCGGCCACCAAGGCAGGGAACATGACCTCATAAAAAATATGCCCCACCCACAATACTTCCAGCCCAAACAGCGCGCCCGAAACCGGCACGCCAAACACCCCGGCAAACCCCGCACTCACACCGCAAATCATCATTTTGCGCTGATCCTGGGCAGACAAACCCAGCACACGCGCCAAAAACGCACTCACTCCCGCGCCTACGTCCGCGCACGGGGCCTCTTTCCCGGCCGATCCTCCCACCGCCATCGTAACAATAGAGAAGATAAACGTTTTAGCCGCCGACATTAGCGACACTGACCGATACGTGTTAATGCGTTTAATCACTGCGTCGGTAGAATAGTCTTTGTGTGGCTTGGCTATTTTGCGCGACAACAAGGCTACCCCATACAGCGCAAACGGCAACGCCACATAAAAACACGGCACACTGTTACGCGTACCAATGGCTAGGTCCAGTAGTTTTAAGAAAGCGGCGTCCAATACGCCTACCACCACGCCTATGAGGGTAGCAAGCACAAGCCATTTAACAATATGGAAAAGCGAACGGGCCGAATCGTCTAACATAGTTATATTGTAGCAAATCATAATAGGGACCATAAGCCAGTTATAGGGCAAGGCGTGCACAGACGTTAAAAAACAATTTGTATTGTCAGGTACAACCTGACCTATAATTATGTGTCATCCCGTACTTGATACGGGATCTCACCTTAGGTTTTTGAAAATGGTGAGATTCCAAATCAAGTTTGGAATGACAACTCTATTTCAAGAGTACCTTTTAAACGCTCCAAACTCTTTTATATTGCACTTTGATACAGGGGATACGTCCCCCACATAAAGTACGTGAAAAGTGTATAAAAAAAAACGCGTCAAGTAGCAGGGGTTTAAACAACTCTGCTAAAAAGAAAAACCCCGGCGTTAAACCGGGGTTTTAAATAAATTGCGCGTGTACTCTATTTGATGTTGTTATACGCCGCGCGCAGTTCGGTCAGGGCGCGTTGTTTTTGCTCGTCGGGGATGTCCATTTTTTCCACCGTTTCTATTTGTTTATCTAACAGTTGCCGGTTGACATCTTTGAGGAGTGCCATGCGTTGCATTTCGCGCTCTTCGGGCGATAATTTTTGCGTGTAAAGTTGGTCTAATTGGGTTTCATAATTTTGCAAAATAGGCTCAAACGTCTGGGCGGTTTGTTCCCCAAATCCTTGCGTTAATTTTTGGCGGATATCCTGGCGTTGCACCTCTAAGTCCTTTTTCATTTGGCGTGTTTCATCCGGCGAGGCTACCCGCGCCACACTTTCAATTTCCCCGCTTTCCACCTTAGCTTTGAGGGTTTCCAGTTGTGCCTGGGCGCGCTTTTGTTCCAACGCGTGCAACGGCCCTACGGATTGCCCGGCCTGGATAATGGCCTCTTTTAATTGGTTGCGCATGGCCTGGTTATTTTGAGCCACTTGCGTAAAATACTCATCCCGCGGCAGATTTTGCCCGGCTAAGGCCAGGTCTTTCTCGCGCGCGGCATCAATAATTTGATTGAATTTGGCTTGCAAGTCCGCATCATTATACAGGGCCCCCAGTTGGTTTTTTTGGGCATTATCTTGTTCCACGCGGTCGGCCACAAATTTGTCATACTGGCTTTTTTCGGCTAGTTTATTCATTTTTTCTTGATATTTTTTGGTAATTTCTTTGACTTGCTGTGCGGTAGTTTGCGGGGTAGCCCCCGGGGCCGAGGCCGCCTGGGCAATTTCACCGGCAAACGAGTCCATTAAACTCCCCGCTTCCCGCGCGGCCGAAGAGCCAAAAGCCTGTGCAAAATTTTTGACAATATCGTTTTTCTGGGCGGCAATTTCGTTTGCCACCGGGGCAAACGGCCCTGTCAGCCCACTGTCCGCCCCGCTACCCGCAGCCTTGGGAGCATATTTTTCCAACATTTGCTCTTTTTTACTTTTGGGGGTCAACGCCTGCAAAACGGCCCGTTCAATCGCCGCCGAGAGTTTAGCCCACTTCGCATCCATTTGTTCTTTTTGTTTGCGGTTGGGGCGCAAATACGGGGCTAACATGTGGGCGCGTTCTTCCTGCACGCGCGTAACCGCCGGATGATTTACATTCCCTTGCCCAAACGAAGATCCCGCCTGCACGTACGGTGCGCGCGGCTGTTGGGGGTGTGTGGGATAAAAATTCGTATTTACGGTGCGCTCATCCGCGCCGGAAGAAGGGTACGGCACTTTGCGTGAGGCTCTGTGTTGCGGGTAAGCCACCTTGCGCGCTGGTTGCGGCGCAACGGTTTGAACAGGGGCAACGGCCGCCGGGGAAGCAGAGGTTTTCGTCGTATCCTCGGGCAACAGCTCATTGAGCGCGTCTTGCTCGGTAACCGCAACCCGGGGAGCAACCGTCCCGGCTTGTGGGGAGGACACCGCTTGCACGCTCCCCGCACTGCGACGCACAGGCGCAGGCGTGCCCGGCTCGTAGGCTAGCACACGCCACAACGCAGCCACCACAGCCAGTGCCACCAAGGCTCCTAAGGCAACTTTTAAGGCAGTTTTATCTTCTTCCATATCTTTAGTATAGCGAAAAATTTGTGTTTACGCCAGGTGTAAAAGACCTATTTTGAAGTAGGCCTTATGAAACTCCCCCTGCTCACGCAGGGGGTTTCTTCTGCTCCAAAATCTCAGCTACGCTTGATTTTGCCTAGCGCACAACTTAGAAGAAAACTCCGTTTTCTTGCGCTAGGATTCTCATTCATCCCCGGGCTGAAGCCCGG
>JAZRAH010000084.1:0-23705 GCA_045634505.1 Elusimicrobiaceae bacterium | reverse complement strand
CGGGCTTCAGCCCGGGGATGAATGAGAATCCTAGCGCAAGAAAACGGAGTTTTCTTCTAAGTTGTGCGCTAGGCAAAATCAAGCGTAGCTGAGATTTTGGAGCAGAAGAAACCCCCTGCGTGAGCAGGGGGAGTTTCATAGGATTTTTATGCTTAATTTAACTAAACCCCAAAAAGAAACGATTTACATGAAAGTAGTGCGCGTGTTGTTGTCTGCTACCTTTCTCGTCGTGCCGCTTATCTTTTTTACCGACCTAACGCAAAACCCGTTTTTTGCGCAAAATGTGCTTTTGTATGTGCTTATTGCGCTGATTTATGCCACCTTAGCTGTAAAATTTTTGCGTACCAAAAGTATTGATTTTACCAAAACGTTTTTTGATTTGGCCTTTTTTGTGTATGTACTGGCGTGTGCAATGGGGTGGCTCTCGGCCTTGTCTAGCGAGCCGCAAGCCTTGCGCCAAACACTGGTATTTAATATGCTTAACTACGGTACACTATTACTATTTGTGGCGGTGGGGGCGTATATTATCAGCAAAAATGTGGTGTTCTCGGGCACGATTGAAAGTAAGACCAACTACATTTTGCTCTTTTTTGTGTGGGGGGGACTGTGGTATTTGGCCCCGCTTCTAAAAACGACAACCTCGTCGGAAACATTCTTGGCGCAGCTGTGGGATTGGTACGGTGCGTTGTTGTGGGCAATAGGCATTTTTTTGGGCGTGCGGGTGCTTAAAAAACTCACGCAGGAAAATATTTTTGTACTTATTTTTGTGGCCGTATTTTTAGCGTGCGGGTACGGCGTGTTGCAGGCGTTAGGGCTAGACTTTTTGTGGCCGTTTACCATTGACCAATTTGCTACCAAAGCGTTTTCTACCTTTGGAAACCCGAACTTTTTATCCTCGGCGGTAGTTATGCTGTTGCCAGCGCTCCTCGTTTATTTTATGCGTACGGACAGCAAAAAGGATTTTATCGTTTATGGGTTGTTGGTGCTGATGTATGTGTTGTATTTGTCGTTTGGGTTGGCGCGCTCGTGCTGGATAGGGGCATTGTGTGCGCTGGTGATGATGTGGATGTTTGGCACGCTACGCAGTTTGATTTGGCAGCGCAAAGGACGGGTGTTTTTACTGGCTTTGCTCGCCGTAGGGGTGGCGTACAGTTCGGTGTATATGCCCGGGCCCGGCAACGCCATTAGCCCCGTGAAAAACCGTGTGCTGGAAATGCGTCCCTTAGAACTGGAAGACTTTTCGTTAGATGTAAAAAAGGAGCGTATTTTTCAATCTTTACACCAACGGTTACTGATGTGGGATACGTCTAAAGAAATTTTTTTAACGCGCCCTGTGCTAGGCAGTGGGGTGGGAAATTATCAAATGGCCTTTGCGCAAAATCAGCCCAAAACGTTGCTCAAATACCCCGAACTACGCGCCCTTAAAACTACTACCAATGCCCCGCATAACGAGATTTTATTTCAACTGGCCCAAGGCGGCCTGGTGGGTGTAGGACTGTTTGTGTTTATGTTTATGGTCCTGTTTTTAGAAGTAAAAGATTTTGCCGCCCATAAAAAAGAAGGAGATAAAAAACAACTCTTGCAGGCTATTTTCTGCGGTATTTTAGGGATGTTGGTAGATAATATGCTTAACATTTCTTTACACGCGGTAGTACCGGCGTTTATTTTTTGGTGGTTTGTCGGTGCGGAAGTGAGCGGGGTGGGAAAGGAAGAAGGAAAAATTGTTTTAACTGCCAATCCGGCTACCAAGGCCCTGGCTATTACCGTACTAGCCGGTTGTGCGTGTGTGCTGCTGTGGCAAGGAGTGTGGTTTGCCAGTGAATATGAAGCCTTTGTAGGGGAGAAAAAAATAGCCGCGCAAGATGAAGAGGGAGCCGTAAAAAATTTATCGGCCGCGCTGTGGCTTTATCCGGCAAATACCGAGGCCGGTTTCCGGCTAGGGCAAGTGCTTTTGCGTCAACAGAAATACACGGACAGTTTGCGTGTGCTAGAAAAAACGATGTCCGCCGCGGCCTATTACGAGGAAGTATATTATCAAGCGGCTTTAGCTGCCCTGGGGACGAATGATCCTAAAAAGGCCGTGCATTATTTAATGGATCACTTGCGTTTAAGTCCGTATCACTTGCAGGCGTATGAGTTATTGGCCGCTTTACTTCGTGACAATGTGCTTTACGCCGAGGATGATGAAATGGCCATGTTAGAACGGGGGCTTAAGTTGTTTCCGTATCAAACCAATTTATGGTTGCAAGTGGGGGAATTGTATCAAAAGAAAGAGGAAACCCAAAAAGCAAAAGACGTATATCAACGCGGACTTAGCGTGGATACGTTAAGTGCCCCGCTGCTTAAAGCAGTGCGGAGTTTTTATAACCCCAAAGAAGAACCTGATTTGGTGGCCCAGGCCCGGGTGTTACAAAATTATCAGGCTAAAGCTGAAAAATTTACAAAAATGTCGGCCCATTATCAACACAAATTGCGTGAAAATTTAGAGTCCTACGTACAACAATATCCGCAAGACTTAAATGGGAAAATTTTGCTAGCCCGGGTGTTCTCGTTAAGCGGGAATGATTTAGGGGCCGAGAAACTATTGCACCAGGTGTTGCAAGAACGACCAGATAATTTGTGGGCAAATTTAGCACTATCCACCTTGTATTATCAGGCCGAAGATACAGCTGGGGCTAAACGAGCGTTAGAGAACGCCTTGTTTTACTATCCGGGCCAGCCTAGTGCTACTAAGCGGCTTAAAGCCTTGGATAAGTAACCCAATTTTGCTACAATGTCAGTTGGTAAGAAGATTTTCTGAAGCGGTAAAAAAATACTTTACAAATCGTGCGAAATTGCTATAATACCTGTATCGGAGTGCGATTGTAGACAAATTCAGTAGCGTAAGGAATAGTTATTACATGAGCAAAATGACAAAAAAGTGGTGCATATTAGCATTGACAGGCGGCTTGCTTTTGGCAACTGTGCCGGGAGAAGCTGCGTCTGCAGATAAACAATTGCAGAAAGGGATTGAAGCATATCAAAAAAATGATAATGATAAAGCCATGGATTATTTTATTGATGTGCTCATGACCGGAGATAGTGAGCAAGTAGCCAAAGCCAATAAATATATTGACGCAATTCACAACCAAATGGGGGGTATTAAAAACCCGGTGGAAGTAAACGTAACCTTCCCGGACCAACCGACCCAAACCATTGTGAATAAAGCGGAAAATTTGGCCAATTATGGCACGGAAGAATTGGATACGTTGGCCACTAACTCCGAAGAAGTGGTAAAACAAAAAGAGGCCCTTACCCCCAAAACCTTAACGGAGCAAATTGAAGAACGCCAGTTACAGGAATATTTGCAACAGGGGGAACAACCCGTGGTGAAAGAGAAACCGCTGACAGATGTTTCTGCGGTACTGGGGGTGCAGCCGGCCAACGGAAAAACCACTACGCAAGCTGATTTAAAAGCAGTGGAACATCAGATGCAAGCGCAAGAGGAAGCACAAACCGCAACGCCGGAGCCGTTGCAAGCCGTTGCCGTGCAAGAAACGCAACCTGCGCCGTTGGTCGCCTCCGCGCAACAGCCGCAAGAAAAGAACCTGGAGGAACAACCCCTGCAACCGCAACCCTCTTCTGTGTTTGCGGATCTTACCAGCCCCCAGGCCATAGAGGCCCGTAACACATATACAGCCCAAAAAATCCAAAGTATGACCGATGGAGTAATTTCCAATTTGGGTGCCAATAAAGGAATGCATTTGTACTTACGTGCAGATGGAAGACCCGATGCGTTAGATATTGATGACAATGTGTTGTTTTACCAAAATTCGTTTCGCTCAGATGCACTTACCGATTTGAATAATATTTATCAATTACTTGCTTTGACCCAAGGGGCTCGTTATATTATTTTACCGGCTGGTTCTTATACAGATGATGTTACGTTAGGTGGTATCCGTCAGGCAATGGCTTTAAAATCATATTTAGTTAAAAGAGGCATTTCTCAAGGCAAATTACATTATAATATGGGGCTGGTAGATGAAGAAGTCCCACCGCAATTTTCTAATTTAAAAGGTCTTTCTATTGTTTTTGATTATGATGCCCAGTTGCCTACGCGGATGTTGGAAAATGAGGAACAGGAAAAAGCACCGCTACTCAGTATGGCGGTTGTACCGCCTTGCCGCGCGATTGACCGTTCGTTAGGGGAAGCGTATGCAATTGATTTTTCTGTATTAGAAACGGTAAACACGCTAGATAATTGGGTGTTACAAATCATTCAACACGGACGGGATGGTAAGTATTATATTGTACGTCAGTTGGAAGGATTTTCTCCGGTTTATCACCAAATTTTATGGAATGGACGTAAAGGAATTATTGGGCCGGAGTTGCCATGCGGGAAATACACGGTAGTGCTTAGTGGGGTTGATTTGAAAGGCGAGAAACAAACCTTACGCCGCCGTTTAATTGTACGCTGTGCGCCGGATCCTGCTCCTTCTTGCCAAATGGGAACCTGCCCGGGAAGCAAGAAAAACGCATCAGCCACGGCTACTGGTTATAAAGCTAGCCGCTTGTGGAAAAAACCGGGCCGCGTGCTACGTTGTGATGCTTGTGCCAAAGGCGTGGAAACGGAAGAAGTGGTGAAAGTAGAGGACGTGCAAGAAACTGTGATTCAACCGGTAGAACGTTCTATGGATGAACAGGCAACAGCAACCGCTACGGACAGTAGTTCTTATACAGTTACAAAGACGGTACGTAATGTAGTAACGGGAGATTCCTCTGTAGAGACGCAGTCCGCAACCCTCCAAGAATATGAACCGTTACCCTCAGATGCGGGGGGATATAGTGCTACTTCATCTGTCAGTGCCGTAGATAACCCGTATGGAATGCCATACGAAGAAGAATATACGGAAGTTTCTAATTAACTAGCAAGGGGATAGTCGGGATGAATTTATCGGAAGTGTTAATTGGTACAAATATGAAGGCACACCCAGATTGCCTGGGTATTTATATTGGGGTTGATGAAATTTATGTGGCCCAAAGTGCTAGACGGGACGGAGGCTTGGTATTGGAGTCTCTGATCCGGGTGCCGGTTAATCTATTGGATAAAAGTCAGCTTAAACCCCTTGATTTAAATGAATCCTTTTTTACCATGGACTATTGGCAAGAGGCACTGGCTAAAGTGACTGCCAAGAAAACATGGAACACCACCAAAGTGGTCGTGAGTTTGGCGCCGGAGTTTTGTTTGCTGCGGCACTTTGTAATTAGTATTCCACTCAAACGTACCGAATGGGCGGAGGGAATTCCCAATGAAGCCCGTAAATACGTACATTTTTCTTTTGATAAAGCCGTTTATGCGTACTATGCGTACGAATTTGAAACGGCTGCTACCAAACAAAAACGGTTAGGCGTTGTATTTGCTATGACGACAAAAACCATTATTGCACGTTTGGAAAGGGGTCTTAAAGCCGTTGGCTTGGATTTGGTATCTGTAGAGCCTGCTTGTATTTCTTTAGGCCGTGCCTTTAGCGATAATGATAAAGAGGCCGTTGGTAAGGGGGGGCGTATTTACTCCTTCTTTGGCAAAGATTCTGCCAATTTTGTATTTTTAAACGGAGTCGTGCCGGTGTTAGAAAGAGATGTGGAAATTTCGGGTTCTATTCCGGCCGAAAGACGTCGTTTTGAAATTACAAACAGTGCCGAATTTATCTCTAAGCAATTAGAGCGCGACCCGTTTGAAGAGGCTGTGATTATGGGGTATCAGGTAGAACCGTGGATGGCTGCTTTGGAAGCTGATGCCCGTAAGCCGGTACGTAAATGGGATTTAAGCGAAGTGTTTGGAATTGAAACTAAATCCGCCGGCGAGGTTGCGGCCATTGGAGCCAGTGGCAAGTTTTTGGATCCTAAAACCCCCGATATTGACTTTACGAAGGGGAAGCGTCTGAGTGCCTACGAGTTTAATGCAAGCTGGACCGTTTGGAAAATTACCCTGCTTATTGCCGCATTGATGTTGCTCTATGTGGGAAAAGGATATTTTGACGTATTAGCAGCAAACTATCAGCTTAAGAGAAAACAAGCGGCTGTCAGTGGAACCTTAGAAGATTTTAGAGGATTGTCATCCACTCAATTACAAACCAACCTGGACAATATTAAAAACCAAAATGAAGTTTTGAGTGATGTATATGCGAATAGTCCGCTAGCCACCCCTGTACTAAATGCAGTTGCACAGGCGGTGCTGCCTAAAATGTGGTTAACGAAGGTTTCATTTGCGGCAAATTTCCCGTTACGCCATCAGGGGGAAGGGAAGCTGACGTTGGAGGGATATATTTCGGCTGGCAAAGAAAGTACCGATGATTTATTGGTAGGTGGGCAGTTTAAAGAATCTGTTGCCAAGCAACCTGCGCTAAAACGGTTGTGCCGTAATGCCAATATTCGTTACGTAAATATTTCAGCTAGCACGCTTAAAAATGCAAAAGGTTCTAAAGAAGGCACTCAGTTTGTTCTTACTTGTGAAAATGAGCCCAAAGCGAGGGGACGTTAATTATGGCGATAGATTTTGAAAAGTTAAAAAGTAAATTTGCAATGGGGACTAAGACCCCACAAGCAAAACAACCGGCCGCCAAAGCACCCAATGTGCTAGCCAAATTGGCCGCACAACCTGCTGTGGCAGACCTCAAGCGTGGGTTGGAAGATGTTCAAGTGGTAGCGTATGAGGGAAAGTTTAATTTGTTTGTAAAACAAATTGTGGTATTGTTGGTGTTGTTTTTGCTCGTTCGTTTTGTAAGCGGGAAACTTGCTCAAAGTGAAGCTAAAATTAAAGATCAGGTCGCATCCATCAATATTCAACAAGCTAATGAAGGCGATTATACCGAAAACAAACAACAACTGCTACGCTTGGAGCCGTTGTTCCCGGATATTGAGCAAAAAAACGACTGGATGCTGCGGCGTTTAATCAATATTTTTGAAACACATAAAATTACCCCTAATATTGATGGGAATTTTACCGAATCTGCGCAGAAAACATATACCATGATGGTGCAACCGGTAAAATTTGAGGAGTCTTTTGCGCAGATTGGCAAATTGATTGCAGATATAGAAAACGGAGACGATTTTTTGCGGTTATCCGAAGTGACTATTTCTAAACAAACTGCGCCGGAAGCACTAGGGAAAAATGCTGTAAACCTGACCTTTAACACGGTGTTCCCTAAAGAAAAATATGCGCCTAAGTTGTTTAAAGATTATGCGCAACAAATCAAAAAAATTCAAGCTGAAAAAGAGGCTGCTGCGCCAACACAGAAAGAACCTGAAAGCGGAGGAAACCAGTAATGAGACGTTTTTCTATTTTAACTGTATTTACTGTTATCTTGGGGTTGTGTGTTTCCAGCTTGGGATACGCGCAAGCTAATTCCAAGCGTAGAGCCCCCATGCCTGGGTTGGAAGAGGACATGGAACCGGAGGAAACCACCCGGAGAGTTGTCTCTAAGCCCAATGTAAAATTTTCTTTAAAGGGCAATCGTGATCCGATGCTGTCTGCCGAAGATGTGATGGTCTTGCAACACCGTGAAAAAATGCGTTTGGCTGCCGAAGCGGCTGAGCGCAAACGCAAGGAAGACGAAGAACGTAAACGTAGGGAAGAGGAAGAACGTCGCCGCGAATGGGAACGTATGATTATTAAAGACCCTACTATTTTGGTACGCAATCAAATTAAGATCAGTGGGCTGATTGATAAAGAAGTTTTGATTGGGGGAAAATTATATACCATTGGTAATACTTATAAAGGGGCTAAAATTGTGGCGGTAGGGCCCGATTCGGTAACGTTTTCCTACAAAGGGCATAAATTTGTAAAGAAGGTTAGTTTGTAAGCAGGAAGAAGTATTTGTTAATTTGTAGTACACTCACACAGGAGGATAGATGACAAATCGTTTAGCAGTAATGTTGAGCGGTATTTTGACAATAGGAATGGTAGGTACTGTTTTTGCGCAACAAGAACAGCAGCTGATTCCTGGTAATGATACCGTAAATTTGACGGAGGATCTGAGTGTGAATGCACCGGTCGCCGCCACGGACCTGTATAAAGAGGTGGAGGTTTCCTCCCCCTTGGATAGAAAGGTGTCCATTCGGGTAGCTAATGTGCCGATATCGGCATTTTTGAACAGTATTACTACCCAGGCTAAAATTAACTTTATTATGAGCGAAGAATTCGCGAATAAAAAAGTAACCGCTTCCTTGACCCGTGTTACGGTGCGTGAAGCCTTAGATACGCTGTTGCGGGTGCATGGGTTGGCCTATCAGCGCATTGGTAAAAGTGATAGTTACGTAGTAACGAAACGTTCCAATGATGCACCGGATACCATTACAAAGATTTACACGCTTAGCTATATTGCACTGCAAGGCGTTGGATCTGCCAGTAGCGAGCTAAACAATATTATGCCGCAAGATGTGAGCAGTGGTGGTTCTATGGGGGGTAGTTCCTTTGCCGGAAACTCTATGTCTAGCGGATCGAATATGAGCACTGGCCGGGGTGATTCTTATGCTTCTGGTTCTACCATTACTAGCATTGTGGGAAGCATGCTTTCTCCAGTGGGTAAAATTGCCGTAGATCCCCGTACCAACAAACTCATCATTACGGATGTGCCGGAAGTCTTCCCGCAAGTGGAAAACATCTTGGCTGAGTTAGATATTAAACCTCCGCAGATTTTAATTGAAGCGCAAATTGTTGAAGTAAACAAAACAAGTGGCTTAAGCCTTGGTTTTGAATACGGTGGTGCTGATGGAACCATGGCTTCTATTACGGCTCCTACCCGTGAGCTGTATGCCGAGTATTTCCACGGAAAAAATAAAGATGGAGGTAAAATCCACGGTTGGGAATGGATTTTCCCGAGTTCAAAAGAATCCGGTACTAATTCTGAATCTGGTGGTAGCAGCTCTAGCACCAATACAGATTCTAACGCGGGTGTACTGAACTTATCTGCTTTTAACATCGTGTTAAAATCTCTGTTGACCCGCGGGGAAGCCAAATACTTGGGTAAACCTAAGGTGGTTACTTTGAATAATAAAACGGCCACCATTACTACCTCTACGGATGCTACGGTAGGGCGCACGGTAACTGATTCCGGCAGCACGACTGCTACGGCCCAGACTACTACTTCTGCGGAGCGTAAACGCGTAGGGCTTACCTTGCAAGTAACGCCGCAAGTTAACCGTGAAGGGTATGTAACGTTGTATGTACAACCGACCTACTCTGATGTGGTAGCTTCCGGTTTTGACTTCGCGTTAGATACCACAACCCGTGCCGCATCTACGTTGGTGCGTGTAAAAAACGGGCAAACAGTAGTAATTGGTGGGTTGCTAACGTCCCGTGAAACGGACCAGACCCGTAAAGTACCGCTGTTAGGGGACATCCCGGTGTTGGGTTGGTTATTTACCAGCCGTTCTAAATCCAAGAGCACCACGGACTTAGTCATCTTTATTACACCGACCATTTTGGCCGAGTAAGTGTGAGCATTTGCCTGCCCCTGTTATATCAGGGGCAGGCTTGCACGTGTATTTGGGGAAAAGTTGTAGGGGACGAGCATGGCCAAGCAAATCAATGAAATTTTAGTAGAACAGGGAAAAATCACTCCAGAACAAAACAAACAGGCTCTTATTTATGCTAAGCAGAACAATGTGCCGATAGCGGAGGCTATCTTGCGTTCCGGCTTTGCGACTGAAGAACAAGTTACTATCGCGCTTTCTAAACATTTTGCAATTCCATATGCCTCTAAAGAAAATGGCATTTTAGTACCCGAGCGTGAACAGAATTTAAAAGAAGTTGTCAACGAAAAATTTGCCCGTGAAAATATGGTAGTTCCGCTGTTTATGGAGGATGACTCCTTGGCGGTGGCTGTTTTGGACCCTACCAACTTGTTTTTGATTGAAAACTTGAAAATGATGTCCGGTAAACAAATACAGCCGTTCATCACTAGTAAATCCCAACTACTTAGTGTCATTGATAGCTTTTACTCCAACAAAAATTTATTAGAAGAAGTTTTAAATGAAACCATGGCCGCCCCGGCTGATGCGGCGGCTACGGCGGAAAGTGATGAAGAAATAGAAGTTACGGGTGTATTGGATTTGGACCGTATGAGTCCAAACTCTTCGCAATACGTAAAGCAGGTAAACGCTATTTTGCGTCAGGCTATTTCGGAACGGACCAGTGATATTCACTTGGAAATGTTTGATGAGCGTGTCAGTTTGCGCTTCCGTATTGACGGCTCTTTGTACGAGCGTACGGCGCCTGCCAAGGATGCGGTAAATGCCATTATTTCCCGTATTAAGATTTTGTCTAAACTGGATATTGCGGAAAAACGGTTACCGCAGGACGGTAGTTTTACCATCCGTTACCAAAACCGCTCTATTGAGGTCCGTGTGTCTGTCTGCCCGGCTGTGTACGGAGAAAAATTAGTACTTCGTATTTTGGATAAAGGGTCTGGAGAAATGAACATTGAAAAATTGGGCTTTGAACCGGACCAGCAAAAGGCCTTTTTGGAAGCGGCCCATTTGCCGCACGGGCTTATTTTCTTAACGGGACCGACCGGTTCGGGTAAATCTACAACGTTAAACGCGGTGCTTACCTCTATTCGCACGAGCGAACTTAACTTTATGACGTTGGAGGACCCGGTAGAATATAAGCTAGCGGGTATTAGCCAAGTGCAGGTTAAACCGGCCATTGGGCTTACTTTTGCAGCGGGGCTACGTTCCTTCCTCCGTCAGGACCCAGATGTCATTTTAGTAGGGGAGGTCCGCGATAACGAAACCGCCGAAGCGTGTTTGAAAGCTGCATTAACCGGGCACTTAGTGCTTTCTACCTTGCACACGAACGACGCTTTGGGGGCCGTTCCTCGTTTGATTGATATGGGAATGGAACCTTTCTTGCTAGCCAGTTCTTTAGCCTTGGTAGCGGCGCAGCGTTTAATACGTATTTTATGTCCCTATTGCAAAGTGCCGCATATTCCGGATCCGGCCACCATGGAACGTATTATTCGGGAAGGTCATTTAAACCCGCGGGATGCAAACTCATGGACGTTCTTTAAATCAGTGGGATGCCCAAGGTGTTTTGGTACTGGTTTTAGTGGGCGCCGTGCTATTTATGAAGTATATCGCACCACCGAAGAAATGCGTAATATTATTTACAAAACGCAAGATTTAATAGCCTTGCGCAAAGCGGCAGTTGCTTCAGGTGCACTTAATTTACGCGCTAACGGTTGGCGCAAAGTAATCCGCGGATTAACCACCGTGGACGAGATTTTAAGTATTACAACGGCTGATGAATAAGGGCGCGTTGTAGAGGGTTGATTATGCCAAAATATACATACAAAGTAAGAGATGAACAGGGGAAAACCTTTACAGGGTCCTACACGACCGATAGCAAAGACCGTCTGCGTGCGGCTTTGCAAAACCGGGGATATTTAGTATTGGATATTACCGAAGCTACGCGCGGTTTATTTGCGGCTAAGGCCCAGACGACCCGGCGTGGGGGAAAAGTTCCCGGGCACGTACTTGCCTTTTTTTCCGAACAATTATCTACGTTAATTGCCGGGGGCGTCCCGTTGGTACGCGCGGTAACGCTACTGGGGCAATATTCTTCCAACCCAACATTGGGGATGGTGCTTACACAAGTAGCGCATGATATTTCGGGGGGGCAATCGCTTCATGAAGCGATGTCTCACCATACCAAAACGTTTAGCCACGTATGGCTTTCTTTGGTGCAAGCCGGCGAAGTAGGGGGGCAACTTGCCGAGACGCTCATGCAGCTCTCTATTTACACCAAAACGCAAGAGGGCATGAAAAGTAAAATTATTACGGCTATTACCTACCCGGCCATTTTGACGTTGGCTTCCGTAGGGGTACTGATTTACTTTATTGTGGGAATTGTACCTACGTTCGCCCAAATTTTTGCGGACTTTAACTTAACGTTGCCAATGCTAACCGTTATCGTGCTTAAAGTGTCTAGTGTGATTACTAACCACGCCGTAGCACTGATTTTATTTATGGTGGCGGCGGTGTTTGCGTTTCGTTTCTATATCCGCACTCCAAACGGGCGCAAGCGGTGGCATTCGTTCTTGCTTACAATGCCGATTTTCGGTAAGTTTTTGCAGAACATTTATTATGACCGCATGCTATCTACGCTTTCTACCTTACTGCGCAGCGGGGTAACTATCTTAAACGCCATTGGTGTTTTGGAAGAATCTTTTGAAGGCAACGTGATTATTCAAAACGCCTTAAAACAGATCCGTGCCGACGTAGCAGCTGGGAAAGCTATTTCCGATTCCTTTGGCGCAACGGGGGTGTTTCCGGGGCTCATGGTAGAAATGATGAAGATGGGGGAAGAATCCGGTAAATTGCCGGGCATTATTGCTACCTTATCTAAATTCTATGCGGATAACGTGGACCAGTTTATTGCCCGTTTCTCCGCTGTAATTGACCCTATTTTGATTGTAGGGGTAGGTACGCTCATTGGTATTATTGTAGCGTCTATTTTCTTGCCTATTTTCAAACTGTCTCAAATTGGCAGCTAAGGGGTGTAACAACATATCCTTGACAAATGGGGACTTTGGCCCCATACTTAAAGAACGGGGGATGTATGTTCTTAAAGCGTGGTTTCACATTAGTAGAAATGTTATTTGTGGTGATTATTGCGGCCGGTGCCTTGGCGCTGGCGTTGCCCTCTTATAAAAGCATGCGTGAGCGTGGCAAATTTCAAGCGGCTTCCGGTATGCTTATTGACTTGGGCAGTGCGGTAGAATCCATCTCGCGCGATTTGGTAATGCAGGGTGAAAGTGCAAGTAGTGTAAATGTGAGTTCGTCGTACGTAGAAGTGAAAGATGCTAATATGACTTTGGATTCAACGGGTAGTAAAACAGTGAAGCAAATGTTTGATGGATTGTCAGGGACTGCTTCTGCAAAAATTCTTAAATTACTAGTTCCAGCGGGTTATTTAAAAAACTTTGTTGGACAAGCGGGGTTTAAATATTATGTAGGGGGCGGTACGGGAAGTAAATGTGGGGGAGCTAACGTGGTCGCTTGTATGATAAAACCCAATCCGGATAGCAAGGATTGTTTTGCCGGGGCGCGTTATTATAAAGGCGGCCGGTTTGAAACGATCCGTATGGCAGACTGTAAGAACTAGAGGAAAACGCCATGAATCTAAAGAATAAACGCGGTTTTACGTTACTAGAATTGTTGGTAGCAGCAGTGATTATTGGGGCACTTGCCGTATTTGCCACGCAGTCGTTTCGGCAATCCAGTTCCGATGTGCGCGTCCAAAATGCGCTGGCCAAAGCCAAGGTAGTGGCGATGGCGGCCCGTATTTTCAAGGATGACTATAGTAATGCGTCTTTTACCTCAAATAATTTAAGCAATCCTGAAGATTTTCGCACGGATGCTGTAAAAGGTAGATGTAATGCTACGGGAACTGTTACCTTACAAACTTTGGTAAATTGTGGCTATTTGGAACACCGTCAATACTTGGATAATGATTTTGTATATAATTTTGACACCTCTTGCAGTGCCGGTGTATGTGTGTGCATGCGCAAAGCGGATACGGGTAGCCGGGTAATCGCGACAAGTAGCGATGCTGAGTATTGTACAGACGGGGAAACAACCGAAGGAGCTGGTTTTTAACATGAAAAAAGGTTTTACACTCATGGAAATTTTGGCTGTTATATTGGTAATTGCTGTTATTGCCAGTTTTTTGGTACCGGCAGTGCGTTCGGCCCGGGCCGAAATAGCTTATCAACGGGCTAAAACGGCTGCTATTAAAATGGCGGAAGCTATGCGTTCCTACTACCGGGATAGTAAAGGATATTTATTGGATACAGATTCCTCTGTGGTGGGGACGGGGACTTACTCTTTTGGAACGTGTCCGACGGATTCCCCAGTTTGGACGGGCGAAATTTCTTCCCAGGACCCAAGTAATAAAATAAGCGATGTAGCGGAATTGTTTAAGTGTAATTACCTCACGTGGAAGGATTTTCAAGGTTTGCCTTATACGTTTACCCCGGCGGCTAAATATGAAAACAATCAGTTGGACCGTAGCGTGTTAGTTACCTTTACGGCGTTGGATGATGCCAAAAAAGCGGGGCGGTATCATGGGCAAACTTTTAACGTGACACATGATATGAAAGTATTAGAGGATGAGAATTTTTAAGGAAGCAACTATGAAACAGTTACTTAAAAATAAGGCAGGTGTAACGGTATTAGAGGGCGTAATTGCCTTGGGGCTTTTGGCGTTGGTAACAGCGGGGGCGTTTGGGGTGTTGCTCTCTGCTTCCCGGCAGTCTTCAGTACCGGATATCCGCGAGGAAATGTCCTATGCGGTGGAAAAAGCGGGGGATTTACTAAAAGTATATATCAACGCGCAACAAAATGATTTTGCGTATGCCCATTTGCCGGGAAGTTTACCCTGTGGCCTTTGTGGAAAAATGAACAATGGCGCGTGCACTGAAAGTGCAGGCGATACCATTCACCCGGTAGATAGAACTCCGCTTGCCAGTGGAACGACGCATCATATTGGGTGCTTGCTTCCGCCTATTTGCGACCGGAGTAATTCGGAATTTTTTTACACGATAGCAAATAGTACCATGCATGAGAATAAATTGGCGGATGCTTCTACAGAGACGGATATAGACCTTAATGGTTATAAAGTTGACTTTTCTATCAAGTGTAATGGGTATGAGTTATGAAGAGTAACAAAGGTTTTACATTAACGGAAGTGTTGTTGGCAGTTATGATTGTGGGCTTGGTGGGGGTTGCTTTGGCGGCCTTAACGGGGACTTCCGTGCGGGAAAGTAACGTAGGGCGTACCCGTATGATGCTTCGCAATCAGGCCTCTATTGCTTTGCGGCAATTGCGCCAAGATGTACACCAATCTTCCAGTGTTACATGTGGGGGGAGTACATGGACAATAACGCAAACCAAAAAATTAGGACCTGAGAATCCGATTACTGACAGCGTTATGTATGCTTTTGATGATAGTGAGCATGTAATTACCCGCGGCGACGAATCCTGGTTAGAGTTGGTGCGCCGCGCGAACTGTACGTTAGATTATGCAGACGACAATGACGTAGGATTTAACTCTATCTTAAAGATACGTTTGGTAATCGGGGTGGATAGTGAACCGCCGATAACGGAGACACTGGAAGAAACTTTTTTATTACCGCACGGCGTAGCAATTAAGGAGTGAGCAAGATGAATTTTAGCAAACGAAACAACCGCGGGGCTGCCTTACTGCAAGTGCTTATTTTATCGGCTATTTTGGCCGGGATGGCTACCATGATTTTGCGCGTAACCCTGTCGCGCTCGGTAGCGTCTAAGCAAGTACGTCATCAAATTACTGCGCAAAAGATGATTGAATCGTGTATGGCACAGGTAAATATGTTTTGGGCTTCCAAAACACCTGAGGCGTATGCGCGTGATTTGAGCCAGTGCCAGATGTGTTCAACAGCACCGGTAACAAGTGGTGGGGATGCTTGTGACGGATCGGATACAAGTGCGCCTGGGAAAACTTTTCCAGCTAATAAAGTCTATAGTTGTGGCGAAATTACCGGCGGAAATGGTTATAGCGCGCAGGTGTATGCTGTAATAGAAACAAATTCTGATAGTTCTGATAATCAGTGCAAAATTACCTATGTAATCCCCAATGGGGTTGATTTATAGGGGGCATGATGCGCTACCTGGTTGTATTTCTATTATTGTTACCGGTTTTTAGTTGGGGGCAGGCTGCTAGTGCGGATATTGAAGTGCCCTCCACGGTGGCGGCTCCGGCTTCCTCGGTAGATTTGCTCAAACAAGCTACTAAAAATAATTCTCCGTTTGCGGCCCCTTCTTCTCAAAAGCCGCCCCGGGTTCCTAAAGTGCCTAAAGCGGCGGTTTCTACCCCGGCTAAACCGGCCGCCCCTGCCGCGTCAAATACGCTGGATATGCCGCTAACGATTGGCGGTTCTACAACTACGGTGCAAACCACGGTGGCTCCTAAAAAGCCTGTAAAACCGCTTCCCAAAGAGGAGCCGGAGGTAACTGCAACGCAAGAACCCGCAGAGAATACAGAGGAAGAAGATGCCGCAGATGCCGAACTGGAGTATGCGGTAAAAATGTTGGAAAAATCCAAGCAAGAGGCACAAACCGGCCGTACCATTCCGCCTTCAGCGGCTAAAAATAGACCCTCTAAAGTGCCTTCGGCTACCAAAGCGTTTAACCCAAACGCCTTTCGCCCGGGGGTCACGTGGATCCCCTCCAAAAGTACACACTTTGATATTTACACGCAAAAGCCCGAGGGATCTATCGGCTCGGCCAATATGGCAATGACGTTTGAAACGGCCTACGATACGCTGCGGCGGTTTATCCCGTGGATGATGTCCGGCCGGGTGCGTGTGTTTGTGTATCAGGACCATAATTCCTACTTGCGCCATGAGCCGGATGCCAAAGCCTGGACGCGCGCGGTAGCGTATCCTACCCGTGGGGAAATTGTGGTGTATGACGAGCCCGGAAAAACGCAAGAGCTGAAAGAAACTTTTGCGCATGAACTTACGCATATTTTTACCCAGCAATTTTTTGATAAGCACAACACGGGGCGCATTATGACGCCCACGTGGTTAGACGAGGGCCTTGCCGTATTGGTGGAAGACCAAATGTTCGGCGGGAAAGGCGGCCCCTGGAATCACGATTATCAAACCCTGCGCTTTGAGCGCGACCCTAGCACGCTGCCAGCTAATTTTAGCTCTAGCCGGATGTTTAGCTCGTTTGAGCCTAAACCGTTTACGCCCATTTCCCAACGGGGGAACAGCCGGGTAGGTCCGCGGCGCGGCAAACCGGTGCGCCTGGTGCCGTTTGAAGATTTTATGCAAGAGGGATCCCTAGAAACTGCTGAGGGAAAAGACCGGGTGCAAAATTGGTATTTGCAAGCGTATTTGATGGTGCGCTTTTTACTCAATCCGGCGGGGGGGATGAGCCCGTCTAACCGGATGCAATTTGAGCAATTTACACGCCTGGTAGCCCAAGGGGAGGCGGTGCGCAACCCGTCTACCGGGTTTTTAGTGAAGGATTCGCGCGGCAAACAGGTGTATGAGCCGTATTCGGTAGAAAAGGCATTAGGCCGGGCGTACCGCTATGGTAATGCAGCTGCGTTTGAAGATAATTTTTGGAAGTGGCTGCAAAAATAAGGATTTAATAATGAAAAAAGCCCCCGGAAACGGGGGCTTTCTCTTTTCAAGCTCGGCGAAAGTTTAGTATAATAGAGAAAGCTATTTACGCCTGCCACTCGGCAAAAGTAGCATTGGAGAGGTGTGTGAGTGGTTGAAACAGCAGGTCTCGAAAACCTGTAAACCGCAAGGTTTCGAGGGTTCAAATCCCTCCCTCTCCGTTGAATTTCAAGGGCTCCCAATAAGGGGGCCCTTAAAATTTAACGGATGGAGCCACGCAAACTGCTTTGCGTGGCGTAGGGATTTGAAAGCCGGAGCCTTATGCGAGTTTGCGTGCGAGCCGCGCAGGCGAACACGAAAGGCGAGCATGGCGAGGCGGGGTCGCGAGCGGCGAGGGTCAACGAGCCGACTTGTGACCAAATCCCTCCTTAGGGTTTTAAATTTATAGAGAGTGGAGCGATACCAACTGCTTGGTATCGCGTCGGGATTTGAAGCCCGCAGCGATGTTTTTGTTTAAGGGCGTAGCCCGAAAGGCAAAAACCGCGAGGGCGGGCCCGGGCGCAAATTGCGTCAGCAATTTGACGTAGGGAAAATCCCTCCCTCTCCGTTGCATTTTAAGGGCTCCTGTCGTAGGAGCCCTTATTGTTTTAAAAAACTATCTACGGCGGGGGCGGCCCAATTAAATTCATCATGTCCGCCCGTAGGGGATAAAAAGCGTTGCACGTGTGAAATTTCGTCTGCTAGTTTAGCACTTTGGGCCCAGGGGAGTGTTCGGTCGGCCTTACTGGAGCACAACAGTACCGGTAGCGTCAGCCCGGCACAAAGGCGCGTATTATCAAAGCGGTTTGTCCATAAAAACGGGGTTACAAGTGTGCGGATGAGCCGGTATTTCCATGTACGGGGAGCGTATGCACCACAGGCCCAACTGGCGGCCATATCGGGCGTGCTTAGAAAGGGACTTTGTAAAATAAGGGCCTTACAGGGGGTATTTTTAAAATAATTGGCGGCAAATAAAGCGGGCGCATTCCCTAGGGAATGACCGTAAATAACTAACTGTTGGGGCGATAAACGCAACGTTTCTAGTGCGTATGTAACGGCAGTCCCCGCATCTTGTTCCAGGTGTTTTTGGTTGGGCGTACCCTTGGATAAGCCAAAACCACGGTAATCAAACGCCAATACCCCATACCCAAGCGGGGCATAGGCCTGCGCAAAATTCTCAAAATGCGATACATTCCCGCCCCGGCCATGGAAAAATAGTAAGGTAGGCTGTTGTCCCTGGGCGGGCAGGTAAATGCCTGTTAGCGGCCCGATAGAAACGTTTTGAAAAGGTAATTTAAGCGGCCACCGTTTTTTTTGCGGGCGAAAAACAATGTGGGCCCCCACGCGTGATAAAATATACCACACGCTAGCGAATATCAAAAACAGTCCTATATATTCCATAAACATATTATACTTTTTTAGGGGAGCCCCGGGATTTGCTACAATGTGATTATGTATTTGTTACTACTAGTTTTGGGTTTATTTCAGCCCGTTTTTACGCTTACTTTGCCGGGCACTATCTATCACATGCCACCTGCATTTTGGCAACAGGGGGAGTTTCCCGGTAGGGTCCATATAGATGCCGTTATTTTTGATTTGGATGGTACTTTACTAGATTCGTTAGGGGCGTGGGAACATAGCGGCAGTAATTTTGTGCGCAGCCAGGGTTTTGAACCGCCGGCAACGTTGGATGATGAATTGGTGGCATTAAGTTTAATGGATGGAGCAAAATTAATTAAGACCCGTTACCAGTTGCCCCAAAGCCCTGAAGAAATTTTAGCCCTTACCTTGCGCCCTATTCGCCAGCATTACTATGACGATATTTTACCCATGCCGGGTGTGCCGCAAACATTAGCGCGGCTTAAAGCACAAGGTGTAAAAATGGCCGTGGCTACTGCGTCGGACCGGGAATTGGCCGAGCGGGCCTTGCGCCGGTTGGGCTTATTAGACTATTTTGAATTTATTATTACATGTGATGAAGTAGGGGTGGGAAAATCTTCCCCAAAGGTGTACGAGGAGGCCCTGCGCCGCTTGGGTACTGCAAAATCCCGTACGTTGGTGGCCGAAGATGCATTGCACGCTTTGCAAACCGCTCACCAAGCCGGGTTCCCTACGGCGGCTATTGAAGAGGCCCATTCAGCGGCTGAACGAACAGCCAAAGAGCAAGCCGCTACTTATTACGTACTTTCCTACCAAGGCAAAAATGTGTATAAAAAATAACACCCCCACTCGCGTGAGGGTGCATAGTAAATAGACGGTTTATTTGGCTTTTAATTTTTTCCAAATAAGCGCGGCCAAACCGCCACCGCAGAAAGGCCCAATGATAAATACCCACAGTTGGCTCCAGGCTTCGCCGCCTAATACAAAGGCAGGGCCAAAGCTGCGCGCCGGGTTGACGGACGTACCCGTAAGCGGGATCCCCAGAATGTGTACAAACGTAAGCGTCAAGCCGATGATTAAACCGGCGATGGTAGCGTTTTTGGTGCTGTCGGTAACGCCCAGTACAGTCAGTACAAATACACAGGTTAAAATCATTTCTACTAAGAGTGCGGCGCCCACTTCTAGGCCGATGGCGGAATATTCGCCGTAGCCGTTAGCACCTAATCCGGTTAGTGCAATGCTCCCTAAATCGGAGGAATTGATAATCGCAGCTAGCACGTAAGCGGCCAGTAACGCCCCTAGACATTGTGCTACTACGTACCAAGCAAAGTCTTTATCGGTCATTTTTCCGCTCATCCACACGCCTAACGAAACAGCCGGGTTGATGTGGCAGCCCGAAATGTTGCCAATGACGTATGCCATAGCGACGATAGACAACCCAAACGCAAAGGCAACCCCTAACATGCCTAGCGCTTCACCTGCTAGGGCGGCAGCACCGCACCCAAACAGGGTTAGTACAAATGTACCTAAACATTCAGCAGCGTATTTTTTCACGTTGTATCTCCTGTTGAGCCGCCGAGTTGAATAACATACCCGACGGAAAATGATGTTACAAATGTATTATAACACTTTTTGCGTGTGGGTGGAGCAAGATTAGCTGAGGTCTATCAAATGCCAATTTTGTTGGTAGAGTTCTTTCAGTTTAAGGCGCAAGAGGGCGTGCTCGGGCTTTATAAGCCCCGGGTCCGTGCTTAATAGCTCATCGCGGTCCTCAATCGCCCAGTACAAAATGTCTCGGTCTTTAAAAATGTCGCCTGCCTTAAATTCCAGTTCACCACTTTGGCGGGTACCTAAAATTTCTCCCGGTCCGCGCAGTTGCATATCGCGCTCGCCAATTTTAAAGCCGTCGCGTGTGGCACAAATAATATCCACCCGTTCCTTGGCTACACTGCCTGCGTGTTGGGGTACTAAAATACAGTAACTGGCGTGTTCACCGCGGCCCACGCGTCCGCGTAACTGGTGCAAACTGGCTAGGCCAAAACGCTCGGCATTTTCAATGACCATTACAGTAGCATTTTTGACGTCAATACCCACTTCTATCACAGGGGTAGCCACCAAAATATCGGTCTTATGCGCGGCAAAATCCGCCATAACGCTTTCTTTTTCGGCCTGGGTCATTTGTCCGTGTAAAACGGACAGTTTGAACTGCGGGAATATTTTTTTAAGTTTTTCAAATTCCTCGGTAACAGCTTTGGCGGAAATTTTTTCGCTCTCTTCAATCAGCGGAAATACAATATAGGCTTGGCGGCCTTTTTCCACTTCACTGCGCACGCGGTCGTAGGCCAGTTTACTGGTAGCACTTTCGGTAATAATGGGTTGGCGGCCGGGGGGAAGTTCGCTAATGGTGGAAACGGCCAAATCGCCGTAAAAGGCCAGGGCCAAGGTACGCGGAATAGGGGTGGCCGTCATAGTCAGTAAATCTAGCTTGGCGGTTTTTTCTTTGAGCTTACTGCGCTGTTTGACGCCAAAGCGGTGTTGTTCGTCAATTACAGCCAGGCGCAAATTATGAAATTGTACCTTGTCTTGAATCACCGCGTGGGTACCCACTAAAATTTGAATCGTGCCGTCGGCTAGTCCGGCCAAAATCTTCTTTTTTTGCGCGGCCTTGGTGCTGGAGGTTAAAATAGCCACGTTCACGGGGAGATCCTTTAAAATACGCTTAAAAGTGAGGTAGTGTTGCTCGGCCAAAATTTCCGTGGGAGCCATAAGGGCGGCCTGATAACCGTTTTCCACGGCTAGTAGCATTGCACACAGTGCAACCACCGTTTTGCCCGATCCTACGTCCCCCTGTAGTAAGCGGTTCATGGGGCGGGGGGATAACAAATCGGCAAAGATTTCGTTAATGACCTTTTTTTGGCTGTTCGTAAATTCAAAGCCCAGTTGATTTTTAAACGGAGTGAGGAGTGTTTTTTTAACCTCATAGCTATACGATTTAGCTAAAATTTTAGTTTGGGTGCGTTTGATTCCCCAAGCGGTTGCCAAAAGCAAAAACTCCTCATATGCCAGGCGGGTACGGGCCACATCTAACTCGGCCAGAGAGTTGGGGAAATGAATCGCTTTGAGGGCTTGCGGGGCACTTAATAGCTTGCGCTTTTGCAAAAGAGCGGGGGGGAGAATTTCGGGCGTATCCGTCAAGGCGGCGGATTGCAGGGCCTCCACCATAAATTGCCGAAATTGCTTGTTAGTCAGTCCCTCTGTGAGCGCGTAAATAGGGGTTAACCGCCCGGCGTGCCATTGGGTCATGACGTCGGCCGCTACGTAGTATTCTTCTACAGTAATTTGCGTGCCAAACATCGCACTGCGGTCATTTTTGCGGCCAATTACCCATACTTCGGTCCCAATATGGAAATCTTTTTTTAGCTGACCAAACGGGTCAAAACGAAACGCGCGGTACATGCGTTTTTTAAACCAGGTACACTCAATATGAGCTCCTTTTTCGTCTTCCAGTATGGCTTTAAAAATTAGCACGCTTTTGGCCGGGATTTGCTGGGTGCTAAGCACGCGGCCTTTAAAAACGGTCAGCGCGTCCGAATTATACTCGTTAGGCGGGGTATTAAGGCGGCGGTCCTGGTACGTGCGCGGGTAATAGTGCAACAGGTCCTGCACGGTTTGCACTTCCAACCGTTCAAATAGTTTGGCCTTGGCGGGGCCGATGCCTTTTAAGTATTGGATTTTAATGGGCGCGGACATAGCTAGATTATAGCTTTTTATGTTATACTATAGGTACAATTTAATCTGTTTTTGGAAGCGTATGTAGAATACGCAGGCTTTTGGAAGAACCAAAAGTTTTATTCGGTCCAAAAATAGTCCGTACAGGTACAGCTGGGGAACGATCGCCCTGGCTGTACCGAATGTTTCTTGCTTATTTTATAAGTAGAGACAGCGGCTATTATTGTTGGGTTCACCGAATAAGACTCAGGAATATTAGCCGTTTTTATATGCGTTTTCCAAATAGGTAAATTGAAGAAATGAACAAAGAGAGGAAAACGTATGAATGAAAAGAACACCCGGCGGGGATTTACGCAAGTTGATGGGGTAGGTCAGGCTTTGCCTGACGTAACTAATTGTCAGGTAAAACCTGACCTACATAAACGGCAGGTAGGTTTTACGCTCATAGAACTATTGGTAGTCGTGTTAATCATTGGTATATTAGCCGCCGTGGCACTGCCACAATACCAAAAAGCAGTACTAAAAAGCCAAGTAAATCGCACATTGCCAACTTTAAAAGCTATATGGCAAGCGGAAGAAGCTTATTATTTGGCCAATGATGAATATTCTTTTGATGTACACAAGTTAGATATTACTGTTCCTGCTAGTTGGGAAGTTCTTGAAAATGTAATAGGGGTCAGAGGAAATGGAAATCAAGTGTTTCGTGTAGGAGAAAATATGCTCTTTGATAACTCCGATAATGCAGTACAGATAAATTATTGTCGTGGAAAAAGTAATAATTATGATCAATGCATTCCAAATAGAGATTTTGCACTATATATCAGACGGTTACATTTAGAAACAGATGTTGTGGGGGAGCCTGGGTCAGTGGGATGTATTTTTTGGACGGAACTGGGAAAATATATTTGCAATACTACGCAATTTAATCAGTGGACTGTTGATAAAATGTCATCCTAGATACACCAACAAATGTTTTTAGGAAGCCTTACCCTTGCCCTCAGTGTCGTGAGCCCGTAGATATTCACGTCCTTTATGAAAACGGGTTACTAAGAAACGTCCATTAGTTTCAAACTTGGGCCTAATAGAACTTTTTGTTGGTGATACCGTCTTAGAAATGATTTAATCTTACTGCTCACAATTCCCCCGGCGTAAGCCGGGGGATACAGTGCAAGTCCCTAAATCTTCTTGCTAAAATAAATGTATGAGAGAGTTTAGAAGACAAAGTAACTGTGTGTATGATTGCACGTACCACCTTGTATTGCCGACCAAATACCGAAAGAAAATCTTTAACGAAGGAACCTTTGCATTTTTTAAGGAACGAAGGCGGGAAATACAAGAACATTACCCCGAAATTTGGATAAAGGAACAAAACCACGACCGCGACCATGTGCACCTAATGCT
>JAZRAH010000083.1:0-15616 GCA_045634505.1 Elusimicrobiaceae bacterium | reverse complement strand
GGTTATTTTAGCCAGCTAAAAAGCAAGGTAAGGATACATTCGGGTCTAATTAGGGAAAGACGGATTAAACTGATTAAAAAGTTGCTGTCTGAACCCCTAAATTAGACCCTACCACCTCAAAAAAGTTCCATTAGGCCGAAATTGGAGGAATATGTATATGAAATGTAAAGTAATAATGATGGTTATTGTTTTTACAATGACAGTTTGTATGGGGTGCTCGTCTTTTGGCAAAAAATTTTCCAAAACAGGTCGTCCATCTAGCAATATGACCATTAAGGAATATAGGCAGTATGTGGTAAAGCAGGTTGTTCCTGTATTTAAAGAATTACAGCGTGCTGTTGATGAATATGTAGCCCAGAATGGTTATAAAGATGTGTTGTTTACGGGGACGGAAGCCAATGCTGATTTAAATTATGACTTAGATGGCTTTTATGATGAAGAGCGAGATTCTCACCATCGCCCCATCAACGAATCTACCTATCATTTTGACGGTTATTATTCTAACGACGGGAAATATACTACCCCTCGCAACTATAATTTAAAAGTATATTGCAATGATGACAAAGGCAAACGTCAAAAACAAGATTATAAACATAGTGCTTCGCCAAATCTTTGTATCATTGAAATGAATTTATTGGATATTGATAGTTCTATTTCTTCTACAAAATCTGATGAGGGTTGGGAAGAAGCTGTTGGAACTTTTAGTGGTCAAATTGCTTGGGAAGGAAAGGAAGAGTGGAAATTGTTAGATATGATACCTTCCAATTTTACAGGAAAGGCAAAACCCAGTAGGATAATTTTTGTAACTTTATAATCTGTCATTTATTTATACCAAAATAGAATCAATGCCCTTTGCTAATCACAAGGGGCATTTTTTTATGAAAGCTGCTCACAAAAACCCCGCATGTAAGTACGGGGATGAAGTGTGAAACCCGCTACTAGAAAACTTTGTTTTCTCTTTGTTGTTAGTAGCGGGCAAAATCAAGCGAAGCTGAGATTTTGGAGTAAAAGAAACCCGGGGCTGAAGCCCGGGGAGTTTCATTATTTTGCTATAAGAGATAATAATTATAATATGTAAAAACTTTCCACATTTTGGCAATATGAAGGGGAAGTATTTCTGCCTATTGAAACGGTGAGTTTTCTTCAAGGTGTTTAATTACCTGTGCTGGGTTCCCAACGGCTACAGTATTTGATTCAATACTTTTCACTACTACGCTCCCTGCACCAATGACGCTATTGTCGCCAATGCTCATCCCGGGAAGTATCGTGCAATTAGCACCGATCCATACATTTTTTCCAATTTTTACCGATTTGGGAGTAGCAGTAAGGCGCGTTTTGGGGTCCAAATCGTGATTGAGGGTAACAATAATAGTCCTTGGTCCAATCATGGTTCCGTCCCCAATTTCAATTCCCCCGTTGTCTTGGAAATGGCACCCGGCATTAATAAAAACGTTTTTTCCCAGTTTTATATTTTTGCCAAATTCGGTATAAAAGGGGGGAAACAAAATACAACTTTCATCTATTTTACTGGCGGTTAATTTGCAGAAGAGTTCACGCACCTCGTCAAACGTATGGTACTGATTATTCATTTCCATGGTTATTTTACGTGCCTCTTCAGCATATTCGGCAAATGCCTGTAACAACTCGGTCCCCATTTCCATGCGGGTACCCTTTTGCATAAGTTCTCTGATTTTTTCTAGTTCCATAATTTTTATTTTGTGTCAGTTTGACTTATAATATTCTATCTTATTTTTCGATACGGGACAGCGAGTAATCGTTTTTCATTTGTGAACCTGGGGATAATAAAAGTATGTAAAATGGGCACTATAAAAAGGGCGGTTCGATAGTATGTTAGCCCTAGAAGTTTTAAGTGTTATAGTGTCCAGTCTTATAGGGGGGGAGAAGTCAAGTAGTATGTGTTGCTTAATGAGGGGGATTAGAATTGAGCAAAGCGGTACTTGCCTTTGCCTTTTCCCTTGACAGGTTCTAGCAGGTGGCTTACCAACATCATTTTTAGTAAGCGAGAGGCCCTCGCAGGTTTGAGATCTAATACGATAGAAACATCTGTTCGCCCGAAATAAGGAGCCGTTTTATAGGCCACATAGAGTTTAGCGATATGTGTCCTGGTTTTGGTACTTATTTTGGGTAATTTTTCTTTGATAAGCTGTTCAATGTCTACTTTGGGGGCGTGAATATCTACTTTTGAAGAGTCAATGTCTACTTTTTCGAACACATGGCTAATATGCATCATCCGGTTAGAAAGTCGGTTTTGTTCCTTTAGCAATAAATTTCTTAAAAATAATTCCAAAAACGCTGTGGTGGCGTGTATGCCATTTTTCAAATTGTTGTAGTTGGCACGAACAAGTGCGTTTCTAAAGTACCAAGCGTGCTTGGCAAAAACATCATTGGTAACATCGTAGCCCAACGTTCTTAAATACTTGATAAAAAATACAGCCGTAGTGCGCGTATTACCTTCGGCAAAAGCATGTATTTGCCATAACCCGGCCACAAATACGGCTAGATGATGTACAATCTCACTGGCCGATAAGCCCCGATAGGAGAATTTCTTTTCTTCGGTTAAATCGTAAGTAATCGTATCTTTAAGTTCAGATGCCGTTCCATACACGACCGTATCCCCGTTTAATATCCATTCTTTTTTTGTGATATTGTAAGTACGGATTTGTCCGGCATGCGCGTAGATATTAGTAAAAAGTTGTTTATGTATGGAGATATATTCATTTGTTGTAAAACTAAATGCTTGTTCAGATAAGAGTTTTGCAATACGGGCGGATACTTTGTCGGCTTCTTCCGTTCTATCTTGTGTAGATTGGACGGGATTTTCCCGGTAATAACTATTGAGTAAGGCCTGTGCTTGGTCAATGGTAATTTCACCTTCAATGTTTCGTTTGGCAGTGTCCAATAGGTAAGAGGACGGTTTTAAACCGTCTACATTTTGTAAACCAATAGCTGTATACCAAGCATAACCTTTATCTCGTTTGCTTGGTTCAGGTTGTTCAAGATACTCTTTGAAGGGGTCTTTGTCCATATTATTACCTTACTCCTTTATTATATTATATCTTTCCAGGAAAATAACACGAGTAATCTCCTATTCTTGCCTTGCACGTAGCAGATTCACGCTTCTTATGGGGGAGAAGTCAAGGGTTTGAGGAGCCCTTTACTGAGGGGGGGATGATTTCTGCTTTACCCGACAAGCGTATTGCAAGCAAATATGTGTTACAATAACTATTATGAACGCAAAAGAATTTTGTACCTGTAAAAATACCAAATGCAAATACCATCCCTTAAATCACGATTTGGGGTGTACGCCTTGTATTGAGATAAATTTGAAAACAAACGATATCCCTAATTGTTATTTTGAAAAGATTGACCCTGAACACAAACACAAAGGAACAAAGATTAAAGATTTCGCAGAATTTGTTCTACACAATAAATAGCGTGACAGCCGCTGTTAATGGGGCGGTTTTGTGGGTTTATGTGCCCAAAAGTATGTGAAAAGGGTACTAAAAAATGCACAAAAGTTATGCAAACAAAAGGGAAAAGCGCAAAATTATAATGGACAACTGTGCCATGTGCCTGAGACTGTTTTTACTCTAACTGGCAGTAGTCTCTTGTGCCACCGTACAGAGAGTATTGCCTCTCAAGGCGAGTTGCCAACATATTCCTGCACCCACTGCGCAAATTATAAATATCATTCCTGTGGCAATTAAAATATTTCCTAATCCTACCAAAGGCGACACAATACTGCCAAATAGGAACCCAGCTGCTCCAATAAGCGCGGAAGCAGTTCCGGCTTGTTCTTTCGCCTCCTGCATGGCAATAGCTGTAGTAGCAGTAAAACTCATCCCTGTGGCGAATAAAAGAACCAGTAATACCCCTTCAAATACGATAAACGGGGCTTGTAGCCATAAAGTGATAGCCGTTATAATGCTTCCAACAAGCATACCCGCACAACTGGCAGACACACAATTCTCAGGTTGCTTAAAACGGACTGGCATACTAGTCCCTATCCCTAGAGCAATAGCATTTACAGCAAAAAACAAACTAAACGCCAATGCGGAATATCCGTAATGTTCCTGGATAATGAAAGGAGAAGCGGCAATATAGCCAAATAAAATCCCCATGGCAAAGGCCAGCTGCAACACGCACCATACATATTTACGCTTCCTAAGGACTTGTTTAAATAATCCCATAGTTTTAACAAGAGGTACTTTGGAGCGTTTTGTTTTGCTTAAAGATTCTTGAAAATGCCTACACGCTCCCGTTAGGATAAGCCCTAGGACAAATAATACAATAAATATCCCTTTCCAAGTACTTACTTGCAATATGCCGCCCCCGATTACAGGAGCAACGATGGGAGCAATTCCGTTAATAGCCGCCACAATAGCCAGTGCCTTGGTAAGGTTTTTGCCTTTAAATTTGTCCGTAGCTATCGAACGGGAAATTACAATTCCGCCCGCCGCGGCTATCCCTTGGAGAAACCGTAAAGAAACAAATATCTCAATGTTAGGAGATATAATACACGCTAACGTGGCCACTAAATATAGAGCCATAGACACAAGCAGCGGTGATCGTCTGCCGTATTTATCGCTCAACGGGCCAAAGAGAATTTGCCCGGTAGCCAACCCCAACATAGAGAACGTAAGCCCCAACTGGACCATAGATGGCCCCGTAGTAAAATACGTGGTCATTGCGGGTAAACTCGGCAGGTACATGTCCGTTACTAACGGACCAAACGCTGAAAGCATACCCAAAAATACAAATAAAAAAAAGGCCGTATTTTTGTGCCTTTTGGAGTTTCCCTGCCAGGTTTTGGTTTGTTTCATATATATATTATATCTTTTTTGGACGAAGAACTATAGTATTGCCGTCTATGAAAAAATAAGGTGTTACTAAATGTAGCGGGTTTTATAGTGTCCATAAGTATGTAGATTGGACACCGTCAAAACATACGTGCTTAAATCAAATAGGAAGATAAATAGTTGCTAAACAAGCGCAAGAGGACGGGTTGTATATCCCACTCTTCATCTGTCAGACACCACTCAAAAATAGTGCCTTTTACAATCGTGCATAAGTCCATGCAAATTTGATGGATAGGTGCCTCTTTTTTTAAGATGTTCTTTGTTTGGGCAAGTTTAAGCTCCTGCTCACTACGCGCCATAACGGTTCCTGGCGCAAACTGGCCACCCTGTTCTTGCATATAGGCAGACAAAGCAGTATTTCGGGTAGAGTAAAAACTTTTCATAAACGCCTTACCAAAACTTTGGTACTTATGGATTAAAATACCATACAGTTCGGCCATACGCTTTGCCGGATATTTAAGCGGCGTTTCCAGCACAAAATGTTCAAAGGTTTCTTCTATCACAAATGCCATTAGTAACGCATCTTTATTCCTAAAATAGTAATAGAAAGTACCCGCCGCTATATTGGCCGCTTGGCACACACTGCGCACGTTTAATGCCTCTATACCCTGCTTTTGAATCAGGGATACAGCTGCCTTGATAATGCGTTGTTTCTGTACTAGTTGTTTTTGAACAATTTTTGGACTTTGCATATTTTTATTATACGTAATGCGACGAATAAATGCAAAAATATTTGAACATGTTCTAAAATAATGTTATACTAAAATTAGAACAAGTTCTAATTTTTGGAGGAATTATGAAAATAACTTATTGGTCAGATTATGCTTGTCCGTATTGTTATATAGGAGAAACCCGCTTATACAAGGCATTGGAACAAGCAGGGATAAAAGATGCACAGGTGGAAATGAAAAGTTTTGAACTAAATCCGTCCGCTTCCAACACGGTAGAAACGGACACGTTACACCGCTTTGCTGTGAAGTATGGCCTTACCTTGGAACAAGCCCAAGCACGCATTGACGGAATTTCGTTACTGGGCAAACGGGAAGGAATTGATTTTAAATATGCTACTACCCGCTATACCAATACCCTGGATGCCCACCGCCTTACCAAATTTGCGGTACAGAAACTGGGCACGCAGGCCATTAAACAAGTATCCCATCTCTTGTTCGACGCCTATTTTACGAAAAATTTGGAGCTTGCCAAAAGAGAGGTGCTACTGGATATTGCCAAGCAATTGGGCCTTGCCGAGGATGAAGTATCTGCCCTACTAGCTAGCAAGCAGTTTACCCAAGAAGTACGCCAAGATGAGCAAGAAGCCGCTCAAAAAGATATTTTTGGCGTTCCCTTCTTTGTGTTTAACGACAAATATATTATTTCCGGGGCCCAGACAACCGAGGGAATTACCCAGTTGTTACGAAAGATACAAACGGAGTCGCAACCACAGTTTGAGCAGGGCATGGCCTGTGGCATTAACGGGTGTGGGTGCAAATGATTCTCCAATGCCTACCTGTACAGGGAGTGTTTGAAACCAATGCCTACTTTTACGTGGATGAGAGTAGCAAACATGGCTTTTTAATCGATCCGGGAGCTGAACCGGAAAAACTAGCCAGTTACGTTCAAACGCAAGGGTGGACTATTGAAAAGATTTTGCTAACACACGGGCATTTTGACCATACCGGGGCGGTGGAAGCGTTATCTAACCGATGGAAAATCCCCTATCTTATCCACCAAAACGGGAAGGTATATTTGGAAAAACCCGACTATAACTTGTCTCGTTTTTGCGGGGCAGACCTGGTGCTCACTCACGCCACCTATATAGATGATGGCGCAGAAATTGCACTAACGGCTAACCCGTCTGTTACACTGACTTGGCTACATACACCCGGGCACACAACGGATTCTTCGGTGCTGTATGATACAGAAAATCACGTGGCTTTTGTGGGAGATACCATTTTTAAAGGCAGTATAGGGCGGACGGACTTTCCGGGTGGAAACGAACGCCAACTTGCGCAAAGTATCCGGCAGATTCTGTCTTTACCGCCACAAACCATGCTTTATTCAGGGCATAGTTTACCGACGGATGTACAAACAGAACGAACTCGTTACGGATTTTAAATTAAATTTAGGAGAGATTATATGTCTACACAAGAGCAATTAAGTCAACTCAAAAATCAAATGAAGGAAGTGAAAGGCACCCCGTGCGAAGTATATTCACGGGTCGTAGGTTATTTGCGTCCTGTGCAAAACTGGAACAATGGCAAAAAGGAAGAATTTGCCCAACGCAAAACTTACCAGCTAGAAAAATAATAATTGCATGAGCCTGTTCTATCGCCCCCTTACTTAAGTGTAGGGGGCTTTTTAGTGTCCAAACTCTGTCCATTCTCCGTATAGCTTATTTGCTTAATCTTGCTTATTTACTATGACCAAAAAGCGCACATGACACAATAAAAGCGCAGAAAATCGTTTCCTAGTAACCGGAAAAATCACGCGGATATAGTGTCAAGTTGTGTTCAGTTCCTACTCTAGTGACCTTTACTAGGGTTTTGATTTTGTAAGGGTTTTCCTATACTTTTCGTCCCAAGTGGCCATAGCATCCAGTACAGGTTTGAGGGAGTGTCCGGTTTTACTTAAAGCATATTCCACTTTTGGCGGTACTTCGGCATATACTTTACGTGTAATTAGGCGGTCTTCTTCTAGCATGCGCAGATTATCCGTAAGCACTTTTTGAGAGCACCCCACACTCTTTTTAAGCATCCCAAAGCGTTTTGTGCCTGTCAGTAAATCCCGTATAATAAGCACTTTCCATTTGTTTCCAATTACCTGTAATAAAAGCCCCACAGGACAGGGGGACATATTCTTTTTAGTAATCATAGTTTTATTATAACTTTTTTGCTTAAATAGTTTCTAATTTGTACCTATATTACAAAATAGTGCCTACTTTACAAAATAACACCATTTATGTTTCAATATCTTATCTTAATTCCAACAGGAGAACAAAATATGAAACTCGCCGTAGTCTGTGCCAATGGCAAAGCCGGAAAACTTATTGTAGAAGAAGCTGTCAAGAGAGGAATGGATGTAACCGCTGTGGTTCGTGGAGAAAACCAAACCGTAGCACAACATACATTGTCTAAGGATTTATTTGATTTAACTAAAGAAGATTTAGCAGGGTTTGACGTAGTGGTAGATGCTTTCGGTACGTGGGCTCCGGAAACACTCCATTTACATAGCGAATCCTTAAAACATTTAGCGGATATTTTAAGTGGCTCTAATGTGCGTTTACTCGTGGTGGGTGGAGCAGGTAGCTTGTATATTAACAAAGAACACACCATGCAAGTAATGGATGCACCGAATTTCCCCGAGATGTTTAAACCCTTAGCGCAGAAACAAGGCAAATCCCTAGAAGAATTACGTGCTAGAACAGATGTAAAGTGGACCTACATTAGCCCTGCCGGAGATTTTAGAGCAGATGGTCCTCGTACTGGGGAATATATCCTAGCCGGAGAAGAACTGACGCTAAACGACAAAGGCGAGAGCATTATTAGCTATGCGGACTATGCGATTGCCATGGTGGATGAAGCCGAGAAAGGCAACCATATCCAACAGCGTATTAGCACCGTAGGAAAATAAATAGAAAAAATCTAATCTTGAGATAGCCACCCTTTAGCGCAAACTAGAGGGCGGTTTTTTTGCCATACTGTGTCCAAAAGTATATAAAATGGGCACTATAAAAGTCGCAAGAATTTCTTTTCGTGAGGGAAAAAACTGTGCCATTATAGTGTCCAAACTGTGACCACTAGTTTCATAGTTTTCGAGAATTTTTTGGTACTTCTTATACTTTTCTCGTCGAGCGGGTATAATTATACTATAAGTGAATTTTCCGGGAATTTAAGTGTCGCAAATAGTAAAAGCGATTTTGGCTAGTATAAATAACAGTTTGTCGACGAGAAAAGCACATTTTTCGGCAATTTACTGTGTACCATACAGGGTCCACTAACAATATACAAGATTTGCGTAATTTTGCTCATTTTGCTCAAAAAACACCGACGAGAGAGCATAAAAAAATACCCACTCTCGTCTGAGAATGGGTATTTTAAATCGTACGCCCTCTAGGAGAATCGCGTTTTGCCAGTAGGCAAAACACGCAAAATCCGTTGCCGCGCAACAACGACGGGGATTTTGCTCCTTATAATCCCGTGCCCGCGCTAACGCTTGTGCCCGGGTTAGGAGTTCGCTCCTGCCTAGCGGGCGCATAAACCGCAATAAAAAACCCTGCGTCACTTAAACGCAGGGTCAAATAAAGGAGTTTGTATGAAACACTTGGCGCCCTCTAGGAGAATCGAACTCCTCTTTTCGGATTGAAAATCCGACGTCCTAACCGATAGACGAAGAGGGCACTATAAAGTGCGCCCGGTGAGACTTGAACTCACGGCCCCCCGCTTAAAAGGCGGATGCTCTACCACTGAGCTACGAGCGCATCAATCTTATGGGTTTAATCAACGTGGGTTAAACCCAACACAAATAGTATATCAAATATTTTTAGTACGTGCAAGCAAATCTTTTTTTGAATTTTACAGAAGATGCTACAAGTTACTAACTCCATATTTATTATATCATTTGCGGTGCATGCGTGCAAGTATTAGTGGCTAGTGGTTTAAAATACCTTGGAAGCTATTACATATCTTTTTCCCCAAAGCGGAATCGTGATAATAAAAACAAGATATGTGAGGAGGGGCTAAAAAATATTTAATTTTAAAGTCACGTTTTTTTTCACATAAACCAAAACTGGTGTTATTGTCTGCCCCACAGTAGTTAAGACTAATAGCACCAGCACCTATAGCGTCATTATCAATGATAAATTGAGAGCCACATTTGAAATATTCCCCTGTTGAGTAGGAAGAGAGTAGCTGGCATTCACCAGGCATATCAATGTCTAATTGTGAAATACTATTTGCAAAAGTACCATTGGCTAAATAATACACTTGTTGCGCGTCTCTAATATTTTTTGTTAAATCCAACCAGCGGGCAACTGACGCCTTGATTACCGTGAATTGGTATTGCGGCACGGCCACTGCCGCTAAAATACCGATGATGAGGACAACGACTAAGAGCTCAATGAGGGTAAAACCGGAGCGAAGCGGAGCCCTGAAAGCGTTTTTATTCAGGGCCTCCTCCTGATTAAAATTAGGAGTCATCCCCGAGGGTTTCTGTCGGGGATCTTCCACGCACCTATTTAATAAGATGTTTTCCTCTTTATGATAACAACAAGCGTTGTAGATTCCCGATAAAGACGCTCGGGAATGACAGCTTTGTTTTACAACGGCCTCTTTATTTACAATTACATTTTTATTTTTCATGTTTATCTCCTTACAATTTATCTGTGGGGAGTAAACAAAGACGGCCGCAAGTGCCAAGTTCATGGAGGGACCTAGCCAACACAGCCGTAATCTATCACCCAAAAGATGATAAACATTTGGTACAACCCCAGAAATTAGCTTTATTTCTGTAAGTTGTACCCAGGTGGCTGCCTTTGGACCTCCATGAAGTTTTTGCAAACTCCCTGTACTCTGCGTACAGTTCCAAAAACACGATAAATTGTAAAACCAGTATAACAAACATTGTACGTGTTTGTAAAACGTGAGGGAGGAAGTGTTGCTTTGTAAAATGTCTCCCAACACAACACCGGGTATAACGTAAGCAGGCTGATTTTTCAAATTTGAGTTTAGTTTGGGCTGTAAGTTGAGCGTGGCGTACGTCTGCCGGACCGCACGCAGTGCGGCAAGTACGCAAGCGAAAGTCGGCGCAAAATAAACCAAATTTGGAAAATTGTTGCACGGTAGGAGTGTAAGTTCGCGCGGGTTGTACTTTGCTTATTTGACACACGCCTGCGCTCTTTAATACCATATAATTAGATTCGGCGCATTGACGCCAAGTGAGGGTTTATGAAAAAAATTATCAATTCTGCCCAGGCCCCCAAAGCCATTGGGCCCTATTCCCAAGCTGTGGAAGACGGCGGTTTTATTTTTACCTCCAGTATTTTACCCATTGACCCGGTTACCGGGGAGGTGTTCTCGGGTGATGTACAAGTGCAGACTGAAATTGTGTTGCACAACCTAGAGAGTATTTTAAAAGAGGCGGGTTGCACGCTTAAAAACGTAGTAAAAACCACCGTATTTATGACGGACCTTACCAAATTTGCGGAAATGAACGCCACCTATGAAACGTTTTTTAAAGAAAATCCGCCCGCCCGCACCACCGTGCAAGTAGTCGCATTACCCAAAGGCGGTGTGGTGCAAATTGAAGCGATTGCTAAAAAATAACATATGACGATTCAAGACGAACTGTTAGCTGCCCGCACGTGCGGCGTACTTATGCCACTGGCCGCTATGAAAGCCCCGCACGATTGGGGGGTGGGAGATTTTGGGTCTCTCAAAAAATGGACGGAATTTTTGGCGGGGCTAGGCGTCAAATTTGTGCAAATTTTACCCTTGCAAGAAACGGCCCCCGGCATTAACTGCCCCTATAGTGCGCTAACGTCCTTTGCGGTGGACCCGGTGTACGCGCAGATTGACGAGGTGGAAGATATTGAACACAGCTCGCGCGCGCAGGAGTATATCGGTTCGCTCTCGGTGGATATCATGAATTGGCACGCGGCCCCAAAAGCACCGTATTTTGAAGTAAAACACGCTAAGTGGCACGCGCTGTGGCTGGGCTACCAAACCTTTTTAATCCACGAGGTAGCCGCCCATACCGCCCGCGCGCAAGCGTTTGAAGCCTACTGCGCGGCGCAAGCCCCGTGGCTACGCGGGTATGCGCTCTTTCGCGCCCTGAAAGATTTTTATAAATGGCAGAGTTGGACGGCCTGGCCCGAAGAAATGCGCGATATTCACTCGCCCGCTGTTACTCAATTTGAAGCGCAGTATAAGGAGTATGTGGACTTTTTTAAATACGTCCAGTGGATTTTGGACCAACAACTGCGCCGCGCCAAAGCATTCGCGCAAGAAAAAGGCGTGTCTATTTTTGGCGATATCCCCTTTGCCACCAATTTAGACAGTGCCGAAGTGTGGGCCGAGCAGGAAAACTACCGTATTGGCTACGAAATCGGCGCGCCGGCGGACCAATTTTCCAAGGACGGACAGCGTTGGGGACTTCCGGCCTATGATTGGCGGTATATGCTAGACCATAACTTGGAGTTATGGCGGCGCAAAATCCGCCGCGTAACCGAACTGTACGACATTTTCCGCCTGGACCATTTGGTCGGGTTTTTCCGTACTTATGTTTTTGCTCCGGGCGACCCCAAAGGCGCGTTTGACTGGGAGGGGGAACAGGCGCAAATTGACCGCGGATACACGTTTTTGCGTATGGTGCTAGACGAAGCCCAAGGCAAACTGCCGGTGGGCGAAGATTTAGGCGTTATCCCCAATTATGTGCGCCGTATGCTGGTAGATTTGCGCATCCCCGGCTATAAGGTACTGCGTTGGGAGCGCGAGGATAATGGTTGGTACCGCGAGCCGAAAAATTACCCCGTGGTGTCTTTAGCCACTACGTCCACGCACGACACGGAAACGTTGCGCGGGTGGTGGGAAAATATGGACGTAAACGAACGGCGCAATATATGGGAAATGATTTCCGGCCAAAAGACCGACGGCAACGTGCCTTTTAATGTGGACACGCAGCGCACTATGTTAAAGCGCGTGCTGGAAAGTGCCTCGGCCCTTACGTTATTTGCCTGGCAAGATATTGTGGGCACGCTAGAGCGTGTAAACACGCCGGGCACAGTAGGCCCCGAAAACTGGTCCTACCGTAGCGACGTTACCCCGCAAGAAGCGCGCGAGAAATACGCCGCGCAACTCACGATGTTTGAGAATCTCTTGAAAGAAACAGGACGGCATAAATAAACTTTAAAATGGCCCCTCTATCAAAGAGGGGCTATTTTTAGTAATAATAACTAAACCCGTTGGAAGGGGTGCTTTTCCCGGTTTCTGCTTGGCATATTTTATCTTTCATATTGGAAGTACCATCTGTAGAATCCCTATATTTACATCGCGTTGAACAGTCTGTGGGAGTGTTGCATACACCGCTGTATTCCATACGGTCTTGTGATACACAGTAAATCTGAAGATAACTAGGCGCCGCCAATTGGCACCAACCCCAGGTAAAATCAAAACGATTGGCCCCGGTAATGTCATCTCGATGAAAACCTCCAGCAGGTAAGTCTATGTCTAATTCTGTAAAATCGTCCGTATATTTACCGTTAGCAAGGTAGTAGATATTTTCCGCATTTTTTATGCTTTGAACAATTGGTTTTAAATTGGCATATCTGCTTTTAATTACCGCTACCTGATATTGCGGCAGAGCCACCGCCGCCAAGATGCCGATAATCAGCACGACGACCAAGAGCTCAATGAGGGTAAAACCGGAGCGAAGCGGAGCCCTGAAAGCGTTTTTATTCAGGGCCTCCTCCTGATTAAAATTAGGTGTCATCCCCGAAATTTGTAATCGGGGATCTTCCACGCACCTATTTAATAAGGCTTTTTCCTTTTTATGATAACAACACTCGTTGTAGATTCCCGATAGAAACTCTCGGGAATGACAGCTTTGTTTTATAACTACACTTCTTCTTTTCATGTTATGTTCTCCTTTTCTGTTTTTGGAAAACACAACAAAAACGGCCGCTCTGCGTTGAGGATAATTCACATGCCCAAACAAAACAGCCGCGGCCTTTTGTATAAACAAAAGACTCTTGACATAAGATGATGGGGTTATAAGGCCCATCTTCTTATGCCCAAGTAGGCTGATTTTGGAGTGAATTATCGCTTATATTAAGCCATCCGTTTCTTAAACGGTTCCAAAAACAGAATCTAATTTTTTAAACTACACCCTCATTATAACAAATAATAAAAAATACTTGCCTTTAAGTTCACTCCAACTGCTATAATAAAAGTATCCCGTTTTAAGGAGTAATTATGAATTTTACTGATCTCATCAAAGCGCGCTATTCCGTGCGCAAATTTGCTAGTAAACCCATTGAGCCCGAAAAATTAAACGCTGTGTTGCAAGCCGCGCGCTTGGCCCCTACGGCCGTCAACGCGCAAGCGTACCATATTTATGTGGTGCAGTCGCCGGAAGGTATGGAAAAAATGCGCACATTGACCCCGTGCCATTACGGTGCCCCTGTGGTCCTCATTTTTACTAAAAACACCCAACAAGAGTGGCACCACCCACAACTGCCCGAGATCGTCTCCGGCGTGCAGGATGCCGCCATTGTGGCCACCCACGCAATGTTGGCCGCCACGGAACAAGGCCTGGGGACGTGTTGGCTTAATTTCTTTTCGCCGCAGGCGGTTTCGCGCACGTATCACTTGCCGGACCACGAAATCCCGGTGCTACTTATGCCCATGGGCTACGCGGCCGCAGATTGTGCCCCGGCAGACCGCCATACACTGCGCAAAGATTTAAAAGAATTAGTATCGTATTTATAGGAGAATTTTATGACGAAAAAAGTGCTTGTTTTATCCGGCAGCCCGCGTAAGGGCGGCAATAGCGATTTACTATGCGACCAATTTGTAAAAGGGGCCCAAGAAGCCGGGCACCAGGTGGAAAAAATCCGCATTTGTGAAAAGAAAATTTCCCCGTGTTTGGGCTGTTATTTCTGCCAAACCCATCAGGACCAATGCGCGCTTAAAGACGATATGCCCGCCATTGTGGACAAAATTATGCAAGCGGATGTGTTGGTGCTGGCTACGCCGGTATATTTCTATTCCATTAACGCGCAATTAAAGGCCGTGATTGACCGCTGTGTGCGTAGTTGGGAGCGTATTGCCCATAAAGAATTTTATTATATTATGACCGCCGCCGAAGACGCTAAACACACTATGGATACCACGCTTGCGTGCTTGCGCGGATTTGCCGATTGTTTGGAAGGCTCGCAAGAGAAGGGCATTATTTACGGCAAAGGAGCCTATCAAAAAGGGGATATTAAGGAGTTGCCCGCCTATGAAGAAGCCTATCAAATGGGCAAAGGAGTTTAAATGAAAGAATTTACATTTCAAACAAGCGGGGTATGTTCGCAAGAAGTTTCGTTTGCGCTAGACGAACAAAACCGTGTGCATAACGTGCGTTTTTTGGGTGGTTGCCCGGGCAATTTGCTTGCCATTGGCAAACTGGTGGAGGGGGCCGATGCCACACAAGTAGCCAGTTTATTAAAAGGGAACGATTGCGGCGGGCGCGGTACGTCGTGTGCGGACCAGCTCTCCCGTGCGCTTACCCAAGCCTTGGCACAAAAATAAAGGATATTATGGCGTAAAAAGCCCCACTACCCTGTGGGGCTTTTGAATTGGATAGCAAAGTAGGGGCGTGTTTTAAGACGCAAACGGAAGGGGAGGGAGCAAATGTATCGGTAGGTTTGCAAAGAAAAACGCGCACATACGCGGCGCGAACGAGGAAGGAATACTGGCGGGACGCGCGCGGTAGCGCGGAGGTATCCGACCGAGAGAGCAACAAAGTAGGGGCGTGTTTTAAGAAGCAAACGGAAGGGGAGGGATTGAGAATTACGACGGAGCCGCCCCCACTTTCGCCCCTCATCGGTCCTAGTTTTTCGGCCTAATGGAACTTTTTTGAGGTGGTAGGGTCTAATTTAGGGGTTCAGACAGCAACTTTTTAATCAGTTTAATCCGTCTTTCCCTAATTAGACCCGAATGTATCCTTACCTTGCTTTTTAGCTGGCTAAAATAACC
>JAZRAH010000082.1:0-2440 GCA_045634505.1 Elusimicrobiaceae bacterium | reverse complement strand
CGAGGTTTTACCGCTGCACGGCGCGCCCGTTATTAAATAGACCTTTTGCTCGGGCTGCGTATTCTGCCCCGTAAATCGGTTATGAACGACGTTATGGCACTTCCAATGCAATATAGCAATATTGCGCGGGTTTATGCTTATGTCGGCGTTGTTGACGTTTGCGAGCGTTAAAATTATTTTATGGTGAAATACCATAGCCTCCGCGTTATTCCTTTCGCGCGGGTTAAAATCTTTTAACACAATTCCGCCGCAATGCTCGCAGTAAACCTTGCCGCCTTTTATGCGATCTTTTAAAACAATGGCTTTGCAATTCGCCCAATCGTCGCCCGTGTAAAAGCTCGCAAGCGTTGAATAAGTTTTCACGGGATCGCCTCCGTTTATACCGTTTCCTCTGCTGCGTCCTCTATGGGCGCGTTAAGTATAGCCTCATAAGCTGCTATAAATTCCTCGTTGCTCAATGTGTTATCAATGCCATACACGGCGGCGAGAATGTTCTTTCCCTCCACCTGCGTTGCTCTGCCGTTTACCTCTTTAATAAAGATAGTTTTCTCGTTCTGCAAGTGTCTATATTTTGCGAGAAAATCAGCCGCAGAACGGCCGTTTATTGGCGTTATCTTATCCCATACAGACCACATAATTTTCTCCTTTTCGTTATATCGTTACCCAAGATAAACCTTTATAAAGTGCCGCTTCGACTTCCTCACCAACGCCCATAGCATTGCCTTTATAGACTTTTTTAACACCAATTTCGGCCTTTATAGCGTCGGTGTTTATAAGATAAAAAATATTCTTATCAAGTACGGATTGCACTTGCAAAGTATCTGCCGACAATACGGGGATCATTCCCACCGTAACGCTATAAATTGCCGTGTCTGCACCGCTTGACGATTTTTGACCGCCGACAATATACATTTTTTCTTCTGTTACGGCTATATGTGCGTTGGCTTTTGAATTTGTTAGTGTCGCATTTAACGCGGTGAAAGTTTCGTTTTCGGGCGAAAAACAATAAATGTTTTGACCGATATACAAGAAAATATTCCCGTTAAAATAGCAACCGAAAGAATTGTGTACAGTTTTGGGAACAACGGCTGAAAGTATAGAAAACTTTTCCGTTGCAAAATCAAATTTCCATATTATATTCGTTTGTCCACCCGTAAAAGGATTAAACCAATACGCGCTTGTTTCCGTGCTTATACAACAACCCGCCATTGCGCCCGTCGGCAAGGTTTCGCCCAAAATCGATACTGTTTCTTCTTCGGCATTAAATCGGATTATAGTATTTTGATATCCCGACTTGTTTGAACCACCAAATATATAAATATATTTTCCGTAACTTGCCGCTTTGTGATAATAAAATCCCGTCGGCAAGGTTTCGTCTAAAATCTCTATTCTTTCCGTTCGGGTGTCAAAGCAATATATCGCAACTGACATTTCATTTGAACTTGAAGGGGAATTATAAGCACCGCTAAATATATAAATTTTAGTGCCGTATGCCGCCGCTACCGCCCCACATACTAACGCGGGCATTGTAACTGAAAGCGTTGTTGTAACTTCTTCTTCCGTGTCAAAGTAAAAAATTTCCGTTGTGTAATTTCCGTTATTACCACCGAAAATATAAAGTCTGTAGCCTACTTGTGCGCTACACGCATACTGTGAATTTCGGGTTGCGGTTAAAGATGTAACAAAGGTATCGTCAGTAATAACCATATTTAAATCCTTTGCAACCTTAACCGCGCTCGGCTTTGTGGTCTTTACCCAAAGTTTACTTGTATCTTCGGGCGCGGTATCTCCGTATGCGATATTGAGCTCCGCACCGCCCGAGTTAATCGGATTGACTATTACCTCGTCAAAGCCGTCAAGCCCGTAGTCCTCGGGTAATATGTTTTGATAGTCCGCTGTCGCTGTGACCGTTATTCCGCCGAGGTTCGGTTCTGTGCCGCCCTCTCCCTCGTATGTACCGACTACGCCAAAAATGCTTTTATCTTTTTTGATATTTCCCGCGATAAAATTAACGTCGTGGATCGTACCAAGCAACGCCCCCGCGGACGCGTTAAAATATGTTTTTTTGCTTGCGGCGTAGCCTATTTTTAATTCGCCCGAGTCTCCGTTTGATACGTTAATATCGAAATCGCTGTCGCTATGCTCGGGCATTGTACCCGTTTTTTTCGATCCTCCCGCGTAGAACGTTTTCCCCGCTGCTACGTCGGCCGCTGTCGCTGTTGCGTCGCTCGTATCTATGCCGCCGCTGCCTCCGCTGCCGCTGCCTCCGCTATTCACGGGCGCAAATAATACCTCTTTTCCGTTTATATATGCCATTTTTCGCGCTCCTTTAATAAATATTTGCTATACGGACGCACCTTGAAATTTGATATTCGTAGGCGTAGTCGGCGTCGTGCTCTATTTGCAGCACGCCCCAATAATTCCCCGCGTCGTTTTTGCC
>JAZRAH010000081.1:0-20858 GCA_045634505.1 Elusimicrobiaceae bacterium | reverse complement strand
ACCTTGTTTCTACGGTAGGATTGAACGAGAAAATCATAAAGAAATACATCGAGAAACAAGGTCAAGAAGATTTAGGGCGAACAGGGTACCTGTTCGGATAAAAAGATACCCCCTGCGTGAGCAGGGGGAGTTTCATATGGTCGGTCAGTGGTTAGTGACTGTGCCCGCATCTAAGAACGCCCGAACGCGTAGTGAGAGTTCCCTGCTTATCAGGCAATTAACAGGCAAACTTAGGGAAATTTGGCCCACTTTTGCCCATTTTCGGGATTCATATCTATATGGTTTCTCTTCTGAGAAATAGCTGCTATAGTTCTCTAAATTCCCTACCAGAGATAACAGGGAAAAAACAGGGAAAAATATCCGCAGTGGCAGGAAACAATTTACCCGTTACTTTTTTTCCCCTTTTTCTGCGTTTTTGCAGTTAATTTTCTAACAGCGCGGTCAAAGTCGGATTCTATTTTTTGTTTCTTATTAAACTTGTCGTACTCGGCTTCGGCGTGTGCCTTGGCCTGTTCGTGGCTGATAGAGCCTTTATCTGGCAAAATTTGGTACTTACGGAAGGCCAAAAATTCGTTTACACTGGCGGCAAATTGTTCCATGGTAAATGTATTCTCGCGTTCAATTAAATCTTCAATATAATCAAAATAGCCTGTTACCGTGCGCTCTAATCGGCGTATTTGTTCTTCGGTAAGATAGTTCTTGGCAATACTCACATCGGACTTCAAAATGCGTTTATCCGGAGCTCCTGCCAATGTTTTAAGCCCCATATGTTCTTGAGTGCTGTCAGCTTTGTAATAGACAATTTCTGCGGCAGTTTGGCCCGTAATTGCGTAATGAAACTTATTTTGGACCGTAGCAAAAAAGTCTTGGGTAATTTTGGAATTTTTGTCATAGTCAATACTACATTCTTGGAAAATATCGGTAATCTGCTGCCAAATGCGTCGTTCGCTCGCGCGGATGGACCGGACACGTTCCAATAATTCTCTAAAATAGTCCTTTCCAAAAGCAGTAGTACCTTGTTTCAAACGGTCGTCATCTAATACGAACCCCTTTTGAATGTATTCTTTGAGTACCTTTGTAGCCCAGATACGGAATTGGGTCGCGCGCGCAGAGTTAACACGGTAACCTACGGAAATAATGGCGTCAAGGTTATAAAATACGGTTTGGCGTTTAATTTGTCGTGACCCCTCAGTTTGAACTATTTCCATTTTGGAAACAGTTGCGCTTTCTTCTAATTCTTTTTCTTCGTAAATATTGGCAAGATGTTTAGAAACGGCTGGAACATTTACCCCAAATAACTCAGCCATGGCCTTTTGGGTCAGCCACAGCGTTTCGTCTTTAATAACGGCATTGATTTTGATATCTTCGCTTGGCGTAGTGTAGAGTAAAAATTGTAAATCTTTCTGCATAAAATCTCCTTAATTCATTCTCACAAGTTTGGCTAAGATTTGGACAGACGAGTCCGCCGGGAACGGCTCGTATTTTGCTTTATTGTCCGATACTAACCGGTAGACGGGACCATTTTCAGTGTTGTACTGCCCTAAACGTTTGATTTTAAGCCCATCCGCTCTGCGGCACAATACCACGCTGCCAACAGGGGGCAACTGGCTAGTCTTACGGAACATTAGCATATCGCCGTCACTAATAGACGGTTCCATGGAATCGCCCTTGGCCTTGATAAAAAATAAATCTTGCGTAGGAGTGGGCAAAAACTTAGTGGGCATATTCACATAATCCACAATGTTTTCCTCGGCAAAAATATCCGTATCCCCGCATTGCGCAAAACCGTAAAAGGGGATAGGGGTAAACTCATCCACGGGCCTATGGGTAGCAATAAGCGCGTGCCCGTTGCGCTCTAAAAAGTTTTCTTTAATGAGTTTGCGGATATGCACGTGCACGGTGCTGACCGATTTCAAGCCAACCGCTTTAGCCAGTTCTGCCAAAGTGATTTGCGGGTTTTGCTGGACGAGTTCTAAAATTTGTTTTTGTTTTGCCGAAAGCATAGTGTTCTCCAATACAAACAGTATAACTCTTTTTACAAAAAGAGTCAATTTCTATAAAAAATAGAAAAAGTTGACATAAAATAGAAAATATGTTTCAATGTAGCGTGGGTTTTGCCGTTATCGGCAAAAATAAACTAACTCCAGAGGGATAAAATTATGACGGAAACAAATAAAACATAACATAAGGAGCTGTATATGAACAAAACCGAAGTAAAAGAAGTACCCGCGCAAGAGGAACAACCTACTACCACACCCAAACAATACGAAGTGGGGTACGGTAAGCCACCTAAAAGCACGCAATTCAAACCCGGCCAAAGCGGCAACCCTAAAGGCCGCACTAAAGGCAGTAAAAACGGTATCTATACTTACATTCAGTGTGAATTGAATTCGTCCATTACTCTAACGGACGGATCGCGCATTACCAAAGAACAGGGTTTTGCCCGCCAGCTAACCAACAAAGCACTACGTGGCGATATCCAAAGCCAAAAGCTATTATTTAACATCCACCAAAAGGGTCAGCGCAAGGATAAGGCCGAACTCTTTATGGGCCGCCTGATTAAAGAGGGGTATGTGACGGAAGAAATGATAGATAATTTCCTCTATCATAATAAGATTATATCCTCTGCCAAGCAGTGTGACCCGATGAAGTGCGACCTTAACCTAAACGCCATGTTTAAGCAAATAGGCGGAAGGAAGGCATTTGGCGCCGCGCTTATCTTATCGGACTTACTATGCACGTATGCGTGCCTTGCCATTTTGGAAAACCTTTGGGAAGAAATATCCCAAGAATATGCCTATTGGCAAGGTGTAGAGGACGTAACAGCTAACCTTGCCGAAGAACAAAAGGCAACGCTCTATCAAACATTAGCTAAAAACCGTCCAATAGCGCGACTTACAGATGAAGAGTACGAACAAATCCAAAAGGTAATAGAACTGGTGCGCGTTGGGTTTATGCGGCAGTTTAAACCCTTGTACTGGGCGTAAATAACCTACTACGCGGCTATAAACTTCACATTTGGTACCATGTACTTCTTGCATTTCTTTCTTAATATCGGAAATTTTGTTCTCAATAACTTGTCTTTCTTGTGCCGACATGTTGCTTGTCCTCCTTATTTTAAAAGTAGAAAATCTACCGAAAACTAGACACCCTTGGACAAGTTGTAAATGTTTTCCGCCCTATTAAGAGAGTCCGCAAGCGAGCACAATAATTCTTATTTTCACCAAAAGCCATTGTCTATTCGAGGCAATGGCTTTTTTGCGTTAAAATTAGTGTTTTTTCTTTTTAATATTTGCCATGTGCAAGTTGCAAAGGTATTCTCTATTTTGCTAAAATAATAAGACTAATTTATTAAATGGAGTGTTAAAGTAGTAAAGCCCTGGGATTGGGTAACTTACAATTGTAGTTTTATTCGTTTTTGGAATCCTATGAAGAATAGGATGGTTGTTGAGGAAACTCAATAGTCATGTACATCCAAAAGCGGTCATTAAGGCGAAAAATTTTTGGGAAGTCATGAGCCCGATGTTTTTTTGCCGAGTGTTCGCACAATCTTGTTTAGAATAATTTTCTATTCTGAGAATTTTTGCGGCTACGACTGCTATTGGTTATACCTGTACATGACGTAACTAACAAGCAGTCGTTTTTTATTATTCTCATCACCATTCTTCATTTATTACTACCATAGGATTCCGATAAATTGGAGTCCTATTTTTTTTGAATTTTTCATAGGTTTCCAAGTGTATAAGCAAATATTGATTGTTATCGGTTATACCGTTAGCTGGAGTAACCGAAGCAATCATAAACTCTCTCTTTTTGGAGAGTTTTATAACACGGCTGCTATTAGTTATACCTTCGCGTGGAGTAATTGATAACAGTCGCGTTACCGAGGTAATCCTCGATGTGTGTTGGCTACACCGGTGACTTGGGTAGCCGATATGCATTGCTGGGAATAGATTTAGGCAAAAATACTAGGAAGTCATGAGCTTGGTGTTTTTAGCTGAATGTTCATAAGTTTAAAGGAACTTGTGTAACTACGAATGTCAATGGATTATACCCGACACTGGATAACCGCTGATAACCGTTTTTGGAGGATTGGTAATTTTCATAGGCACCAAAAGCCGAAGGTCTAAACGTGCGAGAAGTCATGAGCTTGTGCGTCTAGATTTGAGCTTATGGCCCTTGTGGCGGTGGCTCAGGTTGTTAGTTCATGCAGCTTTAGGTGCGCACGAACTAACAACCATCCATTTAAGGTTTATAAAAGTTTTATGGAACAAAAGTTTTCTGTTGTACTTTATGTTTGGCAAAAGGATTTTCCCGCTTGGGTAAAACAGGCATTGGATAGTGTCTTTTCTAGTACCGTTCAGCCTGCCGAAATGGTAATTATGGTTGACGGCCCAGTGAATGAAGATATGCAAGCCGTCATAGAGGACGCCGCCAAAAACGAAACGGTCCGCGTACTATCTCATCCCGTTCCCCTGTTGCGTGCGGCCGCACTCGCTTTTGCTATCAAACAGTGCAAATATGACCTAATTGCCATACAAGGGGCGGATAGCATTTCTCTGCCGAATCGTTTTGAACAACAACTAGCATACTTTAATGAGCATCCCGAAACGGCTGTATTGGGAGGGTATGCCCAGGAGATGGATAGTAAAAATGACCTTTTACCCACAGCCATTAGGGAGGTCCCCGAATCCGAACAAGAGATTAAAACCTTCCTAAAAGATCGTTCTCCTTTTATCTATCGGACCGTTATGTTCAAGAAACAGGCTATTTTAGACGTGGGAAACTATCAGGAATTTTCCAATTTAGAAGATGAATATCTATGGGTGCGTGTAATAGGAAAAGGATATAAGACGGCGAACCTGACTGATATACTTGCTAATATCCATTCTATTGACGCCCATAAACAGAGGGTCCTTGCGTTGCCGCACTTTCACATGAAGAAAGCTCTATTTAGCACGATGTACCAAACGGGGATGATTGGGGGTTTTACCTATTACCGTTTGGTATGTACCGCTTTTATTAAATACTTGATTTTACCCAACTGGTTCCGTTGGATGTTTCATCTCTACGAGGTACAGGCATAAAAGGGACGATGTATGAAAATATTAATGGTTTGCCAACATTATTATCCCGAGCGGTTTCAAAATCAGGATATTTGCGAACAACTGGTACAAGATGGGCATGAGGTAACTGTTTTGACTGGTTTGCCTAATTATGAAATGGGTTTTGTACCGGAAGAATACAAGCACGGCAAGCATAGGGATGAAAAAATTAACGGGGTACAAGTCTATCGGACCTTTGAAATAGGTCGCAGAAAGGGCGTTTGGTGGCGTATTTTAAATTATGTCAGTTATACGCTTTCTTCTTCGTGGCGGGCCATTAAGAACCGCCGGAAGTATGATGTCGTGTTTGCATACCAACTTTCTCCAATTCTCATGATGTTTCCGGCTGTTATTACCGCTAAAAAACAACATATTCCGCTATACGTGTACTGTTTGGATTTATGGCCGGAATCTATGAAAATGATGTCACCAGGTGATAAGTGGTTTGTGTTCAAACCTATTCATTGGATTAGCCGTTGGCTGTATCAGCGGGCAGATGCCATTTCGGTGCAATCCAAGAGTTTCTTTGAATATTTTGAGAAAGTGAATGGTATTTCCCGTGAAAAATTGTCGTATATACCGCAAATGGCCTCTTCGGAATATCTGGACATGAATTTTACACAAGATAATGGAGTTATTGATTTCGTATTCTTAGGCAATATGGGCAACGCTCAAGATATTGAACTTATTATCAACGCCACTGAAAAAAACAAGGAATTGCCTAATTTCGCAGTACATTTTGTGGGGGATGGTGTTTTTTTTGAAAAAGCCAAACAACTGGTTAAGCAAAAGGGCCTTGAAAAATTAGTGACCTTTCATGGTCGGCAACCGGTAAAACGTATGCCGGAATATTACAAATTGGCCGATGTGTGTCTTGTTACTCTTAAACCCGGCAGTATTATCAGCAAAACGATTCCTGCCAAAGTGCAAGGGTATATGTCTGCCGGGATTCCTATTTTGGGGGCTTTGAACGGATTTGGGGCCGAAGTCATTAACGAGTCCGGCGCGGGAGTGTGTGTCCCCGCTGGAAATTTGGAACAATTCTCCGCACATATGAAAGATTTCATTTTACATTACGAAAATTACAAAGAGTGTTCACAAAAAGCACGCACTTATTTCAAAAATAATTTTACAAAGCGAATTATGTTGGACTCAATAGAATCCAAATTGCAGGAACTGATTCAAAGTAAAAGAGGTAATAGCAAATGACGGCGTTTAACGGAGCAACTTTAATGATTACAGGCGGTACGGGAAGTTTTGGCAATACCGTCTTGAAACACTTTTTAACAAGTGATATTATGCAAATTCGTATTTTTTCGCGCGATGAAAAAAAGCAAGATGATATGCGCCACGAACTACAGGCCAAACACCCGGAACATGCGCACAAAGTAAAATTTTACATTGGGGACGTACGCAACGCGCAGACCATTAAAGATGCCATGCACGGGGTAGATTATGTATTCCACGCGGCAGCCCTCAAACAAGTACCTTCTTGCGAATTTTTCCCGATGGAAGCAGTGCGTACCAATGTGATGGGTACGGATAATATGCTCCATGCCGCTATGGAATGCGGGGTAAAACGTGTGGTATGTTTATCTACCGATAAAGCCGCTTATCCCATTAACGCGATGGGTATCTCCAAAGCCATGATGGAGCATGTCATTTATGCCAATGCTCGCGTAGCCGCGGACCGCGGAAATACGGTAATTTGTTGTACCCGGTATGGCAACGTAATGTGTTCACGTGGCTCAGTTATTCCGCTATTTATTGACCAAATTAAAAAGGGGTTGCCCATTACCATTACCAACCCGGAAATGACCCGCTTTTTAATGAACTTAGACGAGGCCGTCTCCTTGGTGCAATTTGCGTTTGAGCACGCCAACCCCGGTGATTTGTTCATTCAAAAGGCGGATGCGTCTACGATTGGAGATTTAGCTAAGGCGGTACAAAAATTATTTGGGGATACGGGCACGCAAATTATCGGTACGCGCCATGGGGAAAAACTCTTTGAAACACTGATGACACGCGAGGAACGCTTGCGGGCAGAAGATATGGGGAAGTATTTCCGTGTGGCAACAGACAGCCGGGACTTAAATTACGATAAATTTGTTGTTAAAGGGCAGGTAAAAACCATGGCAGACGAGGCCTATACCAGCCACAATACAAATCGTTTAGACGTAGAGGGAACGGTCAAAAAGATTTTAACTACAGATTACGTACAAAATGAGCTAAAACAGGTAAACAAATGAATATTTTAATTACGGGAGCCAAGGGTTTTGTAGGACGCAATTTGGTGGCCAATTTGCAAGCCATTAAAGACGGTAAAAATCGCACGCGCCCGAATTTGCATATTGAGCGTATTTTGGAATGTGATGTGGATACCACTGCCCAAGAGTTGGACCAATTTTGTTCCCAAGCCGATTTTGTATTTAATTTGGCCGGGGTCAACCGCCCGCAAGACCCGAAGGAATTTATGCAAGGCAACTTTGGTTTTGCCTCTACCCTGTTAAATACGCTTAAAAAACATAAAAATACATGCCCTGTCCTGTTGTCGTCGTCTATCCAAGCCACTTTACAAGGCCGCTATGCAGGGTCAGAATACGGCAAATCTAAGTTAGCCGGGGAAGAACTATTTTTTAAATATGCCCAAGAAACGGGTGCCCTCGTCTATGTGTATCGTTTTCCAAACTTATTTGGCAAATGGTGCCGGCCGAATTATAATTCAGCCGTGGCGACATTCTGCCATAATATAGCCAATGATCTGCCAATACAAGTAAATGACCGCGCTACGCAGTTAGAACTGCTCTACATTGATGATTTACTAGAGGAAATGCTAGACGCGTTGGAAGGCCGCCCGCACCGTTGTAATTATGAGGGAGTAACCCCCCTGGCAAACGTGCAAGGCAATTACTGTTACGCCCCAATAACCCACCATACCACGCTAGGGGAGATAGTGGACCTGTTGGAAAGTTTCAAGGCACAACCACAAACGCTAATGATGCCGCAAATTCCGGCGGGTTCTCTTGCCAAAAAACTCTATTCCACGTATTTATCGTATTTGCCACAAGAAAAAACAAAATTTGCACTAAAAATGAACACAGATGAGCGCGGCAGTTTTACGGAACTGTTAAAAACGCTTCACTGTGGGCAATTTTCGGTCAACATCTCAAAGCCGGGTATTACCAAAGGCCAACATTGGCATAACACAAAATGGGAGTTTTTTATCGTGGTAAGCGGTGCAGCGCGGATTGAGATGCGCAAAATCGGCGCGGATGAAAAGCGCGTGTTTGAAGTGTCCGGCGATAAGATAGAGGCCGTACACATGTTGCCCGGCTATACGCACAACATTATAAACACTAGTGCTACGCAAGATTTAGTAACGCTCATGTGGGCCAATGAACTGTTTGACCCGCAGAAACCCGACACCTTCTTTGAGCCAGTATAAGGAGACAACTATAATGCAATTTAAAAATAATGGCAAACTAAAACTTTTAATAATTGTAGGTACGCGCCCGGAAATTATCCGTCTGGCGGCTGTTATCAAAAAATGCCGTCAATACTTTGATGTACTTCTGGCGCATACCGGGCAAAATTATGACTATAACTTAAACGGTGTATTTTTTAAAGATTTACAACTGGCTGAGCCGGAAATTTACCTAAATGCCGTTGGCAAGGATTTGGGCGAAACCATGGGCAACATTATTGCCAAGTCCTATGAACTGATGCTGCAAGTAAAACCGGATGCGGTATTGGTGCTAGGCGATACTAATTCGTGCTTGTCTGTGATTGGGGCCAAACGCTTACATATCCCTATATTTCACATGGAAGCAGGCAACCGCTGTAAGGATGAGTGTTTGCCCGAAGAAACCAACCGCCGTATTGTGGATATTATCTCAGATGTCAATTTAGCCTATAGCGAGCACGCCCGGCGGTATTTAGCCGATTGCGGACTACCCAAAGAGCGTACGTTTGTAACGGGTTCTCCTATGGCAGAAGTGTTACGCGAGAATCTGCCCTTTATTGAAAAAAGTGATATTTTAACACGTTTAAATTTACAAGCGGGTAAATATATATTGCTTTCCGCGCACCGCGAGGAAAACATAGATACGGAAAAGAATTTTACTTCCTTGTTTACAGCAATTAACAAACTGGCCCAAACCTACGAACTGCCCATTTTGTATTCGTGCCATCCACGCAGCAAAAAACGCTTGCAAGAAAGCGGTTTTGTGTTAGAAAAACGCGTGATTGCCCATGAGCCCTTGGGGTTTCACGATTACAACGCGTTGCAGATGAACGCATTTGCCGTGGTGTCGGACAGTGGTACCCTTCCCGAAGAAAGCAGTTTTTACACGTCTATTGGTAAACCTTTCCCGGCAGTGTGTATCCGTACATCCACCGAAAGACCTGAGGCTTTAGATAAAGGTTGTTTTGTATTGGCGGGTATTGACGAAAAAAGCCTCTTACAAGCCGTTGCTTTAGCCGTAGAAATGCAACAAAACGGACACAATGGGATTCCCGTGCCGGATTATGTGGATGAAAATGTGTCCGACAAAGTAGTCAAAATCATCCAAAGTTTTACAGGTGTAGTTAACAAAATGGTGTGGCGGAGGTAAAACATGAATGATATTACAGCTGTTATTTTAACAAAAAATGAAGAAGTAAATATTGAGCGGTGTATTAAGTCCATTTTAGGGTTAGCGGATCGGGTTGTGGTAGTAGATAGCGGAAGCACTGATAAAACTGTGCAAATAGCTTGTTCCCTGGGTGCAGAAATTTTTACGCATCCGTTTGTGCATTATGCGGACCAGTTTAATTGGGCACTTAGAAACACTCATATCAATACTAAATGGGTTTATCGCATTGATGCTGACGAAATTGTTCCACCTGAACTTAAAGATGAAATATTACAACAAACCAGGCTCCATCGTGGTGATGATGTGAATGCTTTTCTCATGAAACATAAATTGTATTTCTTAGGACGTTTCCTTAGACATGGGGGGGCCTATCCTTTTGTAAAAATTACAGTTTTTAAACCGGAATTTGCTGATTTTGAAAACCGCCCTATGGGGGAACATATCGTATTAAAATCAGGGCGTTGTTTAACTTTTCAACATGATTGCTTGCATTATGACTGTAAAAGTTTGACTGCATTCGTGGAAAAACATAATTCTTACGCCACACGCGAAGTACAAGATTATTTTGGGCATTTAAACAGTAGTCAAGAACAAGCATCTCTATACAAACGTGCCGAATGGACTAAAAAATTGCGAGATGGCCTTTATTACAAACTTCCATTATTTTGGAGAGCCCGGTTTTATTATTGGTTTCGCTATTACGCGCAAATGGGTTTTTTGGACGGTACCCCTGGGCGTGTGTATGCGTTCATCCAAGCATATTTTTACCGTTATTTAATAGATGCCAAGATTTACGAGAAACGTGTATTCAAGCAGGAAAAATAAAAAATGAAAAGACCTAAAATTTTAATAGCACTCAGTGGCTTTTTACCGGGCACTCAATTTGGTGGCACGGTTACCAGTCGCGTCACCTTGATACAAAACTTGGAGCAATTTTTTGATTTTAGTATTATTACCCTCAACCATGATTATAGACAATCCACCCCTTATCCGTCCATTACAACCGGTTGGAATTCCTATGGAAACCATAAAATCTTGTATTTATCAGACCGTGAGCATAATCAACATACACTTGAACATATTTTAAGAACCGAGCAGCCGGCTCTTATTTATGCTTCCGGTACAATTACCTCATATTTTCAGTATAATAAGCCCCTGCTCCAAGCTGCTAAACGGCTACATATTCCCGTTTTAATTACGCCGGATGGAGATATGTGCGGCCATGCCCTGCGTATGAAGTGGCCCAAAAAACTGGCAGCTATCATTTTATGCCGGATATTCAATGTATTTAAAGGTTGTCATTTTCAAACAACCATACACGAGGAAACAATAAATTTGCAACATCTTTTAGGTGTTTCTGCAGATAAAATTACTTTTTTACCTAATTTGCCACATGTTTTTAAAGCACGGCAAAGTTATGTTAAGCAACAAGGGAAATTAAAGTTGGTATTTTCTTCACGTATTCATCCTAAGAAAAATTTACTATATGCTTTACAAATATTGCAAAAGGTAAACAAACCTGTTCAGTTTGATATTTATGGGCCTATAGAAGATAGGGGCTATTGGGTAAAATGTCAACAGATTATAGATACATGCCCACCTCATATCCAAATTACTTATAAGGGGGCGCTACCACCAGAGATTGCGCAACGTATATATGCTTATTATGATTTTTCCATTTTGCCCACTAGTAGTGAAAACTATGGTTACGCCATAGAGGAGTCTCTCTCTTGCGCGTGTCCAGTAGTTATTAGTTGTGGAACCACTCCTTGGGATGATGTGAATGGCAAAGCAGGGTATACTGTGTCACTTGCAAGGCCGAAATTGTTTATACAACAACTAGAGGTTTTGGTTGACATGACGAATAAACAATATAATGCATTGACTCGTAATATTGAAGCGTACTTAGAACAAAAATTATCCTATCATGCCTTAGTTAACCGATATAGGGAATTGATAGTTAAACTAATTCAGGATCGTAATGCATCCTACTAAATACTATGTCAACATCTTCACATAAATTTGATTCAATAATAACTTGGGCATATAAATTGCTTTTGCTTTCATGCGGTACTCCTGCTGTTGTTTATGCCGGCACGGCTTGCGAAGAAATAGCTCGGCAATATGGCGGGCAAGTGATTGCTATAGGCGATTTTAGGAAATTACTTCTATGAATATAATTCTAATTTTCTGTATTATTGTATCCATTTTGTCACAAATAGCTCCTCTTGAAAGTGTGATACGGCCGATTATGTATGCCAGCTGGCCGATCGCTTGCTTGTATTACTTGGTAGCATTTAAGGGGAAACTGCATGTTTCTAGATTTACTATTTATTTTGCGGCTACTTATTTGGTATTTATCCTGTATTGTATAACATGTTATTTGTTCGGGGCGGATAATTTGGAACGTAGTTATTTGAAATTACTTTATATCCCGCTCATGCTCTGTTGTATTGGGGACTGTTATGCTCCTCATCTTACTTCTAAAAAGTTTGAGCGGCTTTGCCGTGTCTATATATGGGCTGCACTAGCTTTTGGGATATGGGTACATTTTACCTATTTCCCTTCCATAGGAAGTTGGCTAAATAGTATGGCCTATGATTTTACCCAAAAAAACTCTGCCGCCCAAATTTGGGGAACTGCCATTTTAGTCAATACATTTTTGATACCTCATAAATCGTCCCTAACCAAACAGATCAGCCTGTGTATAACCGGATACTTCTGCTTTTTAATTTTGGTTAGTCAATGCCGTACCGCGTTGTTAGGCCTCACCTTGGTGCTGCTATACAATGTAATTTTTTATTCTAAACAAAAAATTGTATGGATTATAGCCCTCTTAGCCGGAGTGCAACTGGTACTGTATTTACCCTCTCTTCACAATTTTATTAACCATAGTCTGCTATTTACCAAGTATGAAGGGGCTGATGTGGATGCCTTCTCCAGCGGTCGTTTAGGTCTTTACACGTTAGCATGGAAGACTTTTTTGTCTTCTCCGTTAATTGGGGTAGGCAGATATTATGTGGATTGTTCTTATCTTTCTGTGTTAACGGAAAATGGAATTATCGGCTTCATCTTAATAGAAAGCATCTGGTTTTATAAGATCAGTCTGCATTTTATTAGCGCGTTAAAAGACAAGTTATATAAGCAAACCGGTAAACATTCTAAACAGACAAGATTTTTAGTTAGTATTGTCATTTTTTATATGGTGGAATCCATGTTAGAAGGCTACCCGCCTTTTGGCCCTGGGGTCAGTTCGCTGGCGTTTTGGTTATTTAGCGGTATAGTATTAAAACGAAGGGATTTAATTACGGACTAATTATGAAAAAAATTCTTTTTTTAACCAATATTCCCTCGCCGTACCGTGTGGCCTTCTTTAATGAACTCGGCCAAAGTTGTGCTTTAACCGTGGCTTTTGAAGGTAATTTTGCCACTAATAGAAATCAACAATGGCAAGCAGAAAATGCCGTGAATTTTACCGCAGTGTGGTTAAACGGAGTACGGTTGGGGAGCGATACATTTTTGTCTTTTTCTATTTTAAAATTATTGCGCAAAAAATGGGATGTTATTATCATAGGCGGTTATTCTACGCCAACGGGGATACTAGCCATAGAATATATGCGACTAAAAAAAATTCCGTTTTATTTAGAAGTGGATGGTGGGCTTATTCGTCCGGATAATAAACTCAAATTTAGACTAAAAAAACATTTTATTTCGGCGGCATCCAGGTGGTTTAGTAGTGGTAAAGAAACCACCAAATACTTAACACACTACGGGGCTAATCCTGATAAAATTTACGAATATCCGTTTTCATCTCTTGTGGAAAAAGATATTCTACAACAAATACCTACTGATGGGCAAAAACAAATGGTGCGAAAAGAATTAGGCATTACAGAGGGAAAAGTAGTTCTTTCTGTGGGACAATTTATTCACCGCAAGGGATATGATATTTTATTACAAGTTGCGAATCACTTGCCAAAAGATATTGGCATTTATATTATTGGGGATGAACCTACGGCAGAATATTTGGCCTTGCAAAAAGAACTGAATTTAACACAAGTCCATTTTGTAGGGTTTCAATCCAAAGAAAAACTCCAAAAATGGTACCAAGCCGCTGACGTATTTGTACTGCCTACGCGGGAAGATATCTGGGGACTTGTGATTAACGAAGCAATGGGGCAGGGGTTGCCCATTATCACCACTGATAAATGTGTAGCCGGTTTAGAACTTGTCAAAGAGGGGGAAAACGGCTATATCGTGCCGGTAGCAGATACGCAAGCGTTGACAGATGCTGTTACCAAAACTCTGACACAAGATTACCGTCAAATGGGTCAAAAATCATTAGAACTTATAAAACCCTATACCATTGAAAACATGGCACGATTCCACATGGAGGTATTAAATGACAAACACTAACATTTTACCAATTACCCTTGCCATTCCCACGATGAACCGCCCACAAACCTTGCAACGCACGTTGCAAAGTTATTCGAATGCGGATTACTTGCCCGCACAAATTATTGTGGTGGACCAGTCGCAAACCGAGCAAGCACAAGCCCAAACCAAACAGCTTTTGGCTACGTTGCCCGTTGGTGTTACGGGCACGTTTGTGTACCTAAAAAACCCTTCTTCTACCCAAGCACGCAATATCGCTTTGCAGCAAGCTAGGCAGAACATCATTGTTTGGTCTGATGACGATGTAGATGTTTATAAAGACACTTTAAAAAACGTCTATGATTTGTTTCAAAACCCGCAAATTGCTATGGTTGCCGGGCTGGATGATTGCGCATCCAACTCTAGCGCCAGTAAAATGGGCTATTTGTTAGGAACAAAATCATTTTTTAAGCGTAATATGGGGCATATAACTGCCTCTATGTTGGGGCGTTTCCCCGAGGGGACTATCAAAGGGGAAGTAGCTACCCAGTGGGCCATGGGTTTTTTCTTTGCCGTGCGTACCCCATTACTTAAAAAATGGAATATCAAATGGGACGAAAACCTCACTGGCTATGCTTATGCGGAAGATTTGGACTTTAGTTATAGTTATTATAAATGCGCCAAAAAAGAGGGCTACCGTTGCGTTATGAGTGATAAAGTACACGTAAAGCACCTAGCCAGCCAGGAATATCGCATTCCTTCTAAAAAGGCAACGTATATGTATATATGCAACCGCTATTATTTAGCACACAAACACGGCAAAGGCGTATGGGGGGATTTGGCTATGTGCTGGAGCAATTTTTGGATGTTATTATTTCGCGTGTTTAAAAAACAAAACCCGCACGATATGTGGAATGCTATTTGGTTTTGTGTCAAAAGTCGTAGTCAAATTAAAAACGGAGAAATTAAATTACCATGATGAAGAAAACAAGTATTCTGATTGTAAACCCCAGTATGACAATTGGTGGAGTGGAAAAAGCCCTTATTTCTCTACTTCATGCTATTCCGTCAGATAAATATGACGTAAGTCTTATGTTGGTAAATCCTTGCGGGGATTTTATGCGCTTTATTCCCGATCATGTACATCAAGTTCCTTTTCCTCTTAAACAGTGTTTCAAAGGACAACATGGTTTGCGCAATTTATTAAAGAATAACTTGCGGCATATCCGGGGTGTCTATCTGTTAGCTGCGTGGGAATTGTACAGTCTCTTCAAATGGGAAAAACCACTCGCCAACGCTCTTTTTTCTTCCCAAAATTTTCACTTTGATTTTGTTTTTAATTTTGGGAGTTTCAACACTCTTCCGCATTTATTTATCAACAATTGTTGCCTAGTTAAAAAAAAATTTATATGGCTTCACAATGAATTTAAATTAGCCGGCAATAATCCTCGTACCTATCAACATATCTTGAAAAAATACGACGAAATTTTTTGTGTGTCTGACCTTATACGTAAAGAAATCGCACAAGCACTTCCTGCATTAGAAGGCAAAACTAAAACTCTATATAACATTGTGGACATAGCCTCTATTTCCGCCCTAGCGCAACAGCCGGGGGGCTTTGGTGATGTGTTTAACGGAACTCGCATTTTATCAGTAGGCCGCTTACATCCGCAAAAAGGGTTTGATATCGCATTAGAAGCATGCAAAATATTAGTAGATAAGGGATATCAAATTCGCTGGTATATTTTGGGGGAAGGAGAACAGCGCCCGGCATTAGAACAGTTAATTAAACAAAACAAATTGGAAAATTATTTTATTTTATTGGGAGCTGCCGCCAATCCCTACCCGTATTTTAAACAATGCGATATTTATGTGCAGTCTTCCCGCTTTGAAGGGTATTGTTTAACACTGGCAGAAGCTAAAATTTTTAATAAACCCATTGTTACAACCAATTTTGCTGGCACTAAAGAACAAATTCAAGATGGAATAACAGGGCTGATTGTTGATACAAATTCTGCTACTATCGCTGCGGCTGTAGAAAAACTATTGACTACGCCGAAATTGCAAAATACGTTATCACAAAATTTAAAGGAACAGACGGATGCAAACAATTCGTTTAGCCCACTAGAGAGTTATTTAAAATGAAAAAAATTGGTATTTTAACTTTTCAATTCGTTGATAATTACGGTGCCTTGCTGCAAGCATATGCACTTAAATCTATCTTGTTGCGATGGAAATGCTCTGCTGAAATTTTAAATTATTACTGTCCCAAAATACAGGCAGATTATTCCCTTAACATTTTTAAACCGAAACCTCATACACTTATTCAATATTTTAAATTACCTGTTAAATTATGCTTGCTACCTGTACAGTGCTACCTTCGCACCCGTTTTGCAATTTTTTGCAAACAATATATAACTAATTTACCCCCGGTATTGCCGATAGAATTGTCCGCATTGCAAGCCCAATACGATTTATTTATTACCGGCAGTGACCAGGTGTTTAATCCGCGTATTACCGGGTTTGATGCCAATTACTTTTTGGCTTTTTCAAAAGATACTTCTAAAAATGCTTCTTATGCAGCCAGTTTCGGCTTTGAATTAAAGGATTTATCAGAGCAAGAAAAACAATTTATCCGGCAAAACATTCCCCATTTGAAACATTTATCTGTACGGGAACAGCAAGGGGCCGAAATCATCCACTCCCTTACCGGGCAGACCGCCCAGGTGCATATAGATCCCACTCTTTTACTCACTAAAACCCAATGGCAGGAACTTGCCCAATTACCCACCCGCCCAAAACCCTATATGTTACTGTATTTAATGCATAAAGACCCGGGTCTTATTACTTTTGCCAAACAGTTGGCACGGGTAAAAAATTGCCAACTTTTGTATGTATCTACCGCAGTAGATATTAAAAACCGTGTACCTGCAACACATATTACTCCCACACCGCAAGAGTGGCTCGGGTTATTCTTACATGCAGCGTATGTGGTAACCAATTCTTTCCACGGGCTAGCTTTTTCTATTAACTTCAACCAAACTTTTTTTGTGGGGAAGTTACCTGCCAGCTGGCCTGCTAATTCCCGCCTGGAAAATTTACTTAGTTTAACCGGGTTACACAACCGTGTTTACACGAATTTTACAGATAATTACGATAAACCGATTGATTGGGAAACCGTTAACGAGAAATTAGGCAACGAACGTAAAAAATCACTTGCTTATTTGCAAGCAATTACAAATAGATAAATGTATGATTAGCATTATTGATAAAACCAATTGTTGTGGGTGTGGCGCGTGTGTCAACAGTTGTCCTAAAAGCTGTATTCGTATGCAAGCAGACGAAGAAGGGTTTTTGTATCCGCAAGTAGATAAATCCAGATGTGTAAACTGTGGCCTGTGTGAAAAAGTATGCCCTGTATTACACAAACCCTCCACTTTCCCCGTATTGGAAACGTACGGCGCCAAACATATCCAAAACGAAGTAAAACTAAAAAGCTCGTCGGGAGGTGTATTTAGTGCATTGGCCGAAGGTGTCCTCCAAGCGGGCGGTGCCGTATTTGGCGCGGCATTTGATAGAACGTGGAATGTGGTACATACTTACGTAGAAAATTTGGAAGATTTGGATCGTTTGCGACGATCTAAATATGTGCAAAGTGATATGGGTAACACGTATCGGCAAGCCAAAGCGTTTTTAGAGCAAGGGCGCAATGTATTGTTTACAGGTACGCCATGCCAAATAGCGGGGCTACGCAACTTTTTAGGCAAAGGATATGATAATCTATTGACGGCAGAGGTATTTTGCCATGGGGTTCCGTCGACTGCGGTATGGCAAAAGTTTTTGGCAGAAAACACCCAAAAAGAAAAAATTGCAGCGATTGATTTTAGATGCAAACGCTTTGGGTGGGATGCTTCGTTTCTAAACATTGTGTACAAAGACGGGTCTTGCTTGCCAAAATTACCGTTTTATTTAAGACCTTGGCAAAATTGGCGCAACGGTTTATTATTACGCGGGATGTATAAACTGTGTTTTGGGATTTCCAACTTGTATGAGCGACCGTCCTGCCACGCTTGTAAATTTAAGGGGCTAAACAAACTGGCTGATTTTACGTTGGGGGATTGGTGGGGTGTGCAAAAAATGTGTCCGGACCAATATGATAATAAGGGTATTTCGGTGTTACTGGTTAATACACCCAAGGCGCAAAAACTGTTTACCAAACTGCCACTGCAGCATCAAGTTATTGACGTGCAACAAGTGGCGACGTATAACCCCTATTTGCTCACGTCCGTAAAGCCGCACCCCAAACGCGCGGAATTTTTTGCGCGTTACCAAACAAAAAATTTTAATAAATTGATTGATCTTTGTACAGACCAACCATCCAAGTGGAAAAAGTTGTTACGAGGTATATTACATAAATTGTGCAGTAAGAAAAGAAACTAATATGCCATTAACCGAAAACCGCCGCATATTCTGGAATATTGTGTTTACCTATGGACGTTCGCTTGTGTCTATGGGGGGCATGCTGCTTATCAGCCGGTGGGTGTTAATGGCCTTGGGGCAAGTAGATTTTGGCTTATTTAGCGTAGTCGGAGGGCTGGTTGTATTTATCCAGTTTACGAATAATGTTTTGGCCGGAGCAACCACTCGATTTTATGCATTTTCAATCGGTGAAGTAAAAAACACTTCAAATTCAAACGGAGTGGAAACCTGCCGTAAATGGTTTAATACAGCACTATTTATTCATACCCTTTTGCCATTATGTTTGGTGTTAGCGGGATATCCTATCGCTAAATGGGCTATTTTGAACTGGCTTACTATTCCGCCGGACAAGATTGAATCTTGCGTATGGGTATTACGGTTTACTTGTATATCTTCGTTGATTGCCATGGTCAATGTTCCCTTTACCGCCATGTACACGGCCAAACAATACATAGCGGAATTAACTATTTATTCTATGGCAGCCACTCTATGTAACGTGGCCTTTGCCTATTACATGGCTTCTCATCCGGGGCCCTGGCTGACTAAATATGCATTATGGATGTGTTTGGTTGCGGTTATACCCCAAATTATTATTTGTATCCGTGCCAGTATAATATTCCCCGAGTGCAAGCTGGTAATTTCTTACTTGTGGGATAGAGCATACCTGCGCGCACTACTTTCTTTTGCCGGCTGGCAATTTTTAGGTGCTTTTTGCGGGTTGTTACGCTCCCAGGGTATTACCTTACTTATCAATAAAGTGTTTGGCCCTATTGTTAACTCCTCTATGCAAATTGCCAACCAGGTAAACGCAGGTACGTCCACATTAGCTAGCGCATTGCTGGTGGCTTTTTCTCCTGCTATCACTACTGCTGCCGGGGCAAAAAACTATAAACGCATGCTTAACCTGGCGTTTGGGGCTTGTAAATTTAGTACACTCCTAGCCCTTATTTTTGTAATTCCGCTTGCTTTAGAATTACCCTATGTAATTCATCTTTGGCTCAAGACACCGCCCCCCTTTACAGTAGGTCTTTGTTATTTGATGCTTACCTACTATATTTGTGATGTCTGTACAACCGGCAATATGATTGTTGTAAATGCCAGCGGAAAAATTAAAGAATATCACTTGGTATTAAGTGCTATTTCTATTTTTACACTTCCCGCGGCCATATTGGCAGTATGTGCAGGATGCACTATATACGCGATTGGAATTATTTTAGTGATTTCCATTTGTCTTAATTCGGCTGGACGTATTTATTTTGCTCAAAAATTACTTAATATGTCTGCTATACGGTGGATAAAAGAAATTATGTGGCCTGTCTTAGGCTTGATAACAATTTGTTCAGGAATAGGATATTTGCCGCATTTATGGTTGCATAGTAACTTGATACGCGTAGTCATAACTACTATTGCGGTGGAAACAGTATTTTTCCCCGTTGCCTGGTTTTTGGTTTTACAAAAAGAAGAAAGAGCTTTTATCCTCCAAAAAGCTAGAGGATTCATTTATACATTATCAGATCACAAATTGAAAATAAGAGGATAGTCCAACGATGCAAATAACATTGGGTGTTTCAAAAATATGGGATAAACTAATACATTTTCCAGAAATATTTACAAGTGTTCTTGCTACACGTGAAGGATGGAAAGAACTTTTGATTCCCGTGCTCAGTTTCATTGGCATCCTCAGTCCGGCAACCACCAGGGTACGGCATTCTTTTAAGGGTTCCGGCCCTGCAACGCGGTGTATGGCCCCATTCACTCCACCACCACCCAATAGCGTACGGTTGGCGGCATTTACGATGACATCCACTTTGAGTTTTGTAATATCGCCTTGAATGACGGTCAGTTTAAGCATACTTTTATTGTAGAAATTTAAGAGTGAGGTTGGAAGATAGCGAACGCATATTCTGTGCCATTAACAAATAAATCACTCTGTCCAAAAGTATGTAGAATGGACACTATAATCCCGTTTAATTCGATGCGCTTTTCTAATAAGTTCTTTACAGGTTATAGTGTCCAAACTCTGTCCAGCGGTTTCATAGTTCTTGTTGTCTTTGTTGTTTTTGAGATGTCCAAATTCTCGTCGAGAAAAGGCACGAATAAACATCCCCCGGCATAGCCGGGGGGATTGTTGTTAATTGAAAACCCCGCGCTAGGCGTGGGGTTCGGTAAAGGTTTACCGATGAACAGGTTGTTTTATAAATCAGGGTGTCATTCCCGAGAGTTTGTATCGGGAATCTTCCACGCTTGATGTGAAGTTGTGTGCTTACGA
>JAZRAH010000080.1:0-17177 GCA_045634505.1 Elusimicrobiaceae bacterium | reverse complement strand
ACAACTCCTTGGCTCACAGAACGACATGGCTACGATCCGACTTCACAAAATGAGGCAGAAAAAAATCCCCCGCTCAGGTGAGCGGGGGAGTATATTTCTAATGTGGAATTAGAATTTGATTAACATACCGAGTTGGCCTTTTACGTTGTCAGCACGTTCCATGGCCGATTTGGTAAAGCTGGAGGTATTATTCCCTCTACGAGTTTCCGTACCATATTTGGCATAGCCGATACCGGCAAACAATTCCACATATTCGTTGTGGGCATATTTGGCGGTTAAGTCAGCTTCCCAAGTGGCACTGTGGTGACCACGGCTGCCTTGGAAGGCATAGCCGTCCAACGATACGGTCCATTTTTCAAACGGTTTTACATCAAAACCGAGGTTGAACATGCGGATACCATCGTTGCTGTAGTCCCAAATAGCGCCGCCCAATTTATGACCGACGAGCAAGCCGGGAGTATAGTTACCAAGCGCGTAGAAGTTTTCGTTGGCATACAAGAAAGTACCACGAGCAGTTACCGCTTTGATATCAGCAGCAATGTCTGCTTTAAACATGTGGCCTTCATTTTTGCTTTCTTTGACCAGTCTGTGGCCAGAGAAATTGCGGGCATATTCCGCGCTTAAGCGGAAGGCTTCCATATCGGCGGCCAATTTGGCACCATAGAAACCGGAGTGGTCTTCGTGAGCCAACACACCCTCTTCGTCATAGGCTTTTGCATTGCGCACATCATAGCCATAGACTTGGGCCGTTAAATTTTCTAATACTTTCAATTTGAAATCAGCCCCAAACAAAGCAGAGTCTGTTACGCGGATATTACCCGGACCAAACGGGTCATCATACCCCAAATCAGCTACTTTACCGGCTACAAACGTAAACGATTTCACATCGTCGGCGTAGGTCAGCTTAGCCGCATCAATGGCATGGGCATACAAACCGCCTTCTGCGTTGTAGTGGTTCGGACCAAAGTACATGACCGCGCTGTTTTCATCACCGTAGAATTGACGGCCAACTGTTACATCAAAAGCACAGAACAAATTGTGCAAGGTTAAATTGGCATTGACCAATTTAACTTTATTATCTTGGCTAGAACCAAAACCTTCGTTTTCGTCGTTATTGGTTCCCCATTCATAACCATATTGGAACATCAAGTTAGCGGTTACGTCTTCCACTAAATCGGCAGATAAACCCGCCATAGCACGGGTCCAAGCACCGGAGTTATATTTATTGTTCTCAATTTGGTGTCTTACATCACTGGCGATCGTTTGCACTTCGCCGACTACTTCCACATTTTTGAGTACAGTTGCGCTAGCAGGCCAGGACATCGCAACAGCCAGTAGCACGCCTAATAGTTTCTTCATGATACTCCTCCTGTTTAGTTTTATACTCCCTACAAGTCTATTAAAACTATTTTATTTTTCCCGCGCAAGTTCTTTTTAAAATTGGGCTTGACACACAACTTTTTAAGTAGTATCCTATCCGTTTTTGTGTATGCCATTTATTCCCATATTTTCAAATTGTCGTCGTAAAATTGCCTTTAAAACAAGACCGGGATTTCTCCCGGTCTTTCACTGCACGTAAGTTATTTGTTCGGATTAGTTCGTCTTCTTTTCAAAGCCATACCCTTTTAAAGTGGTACAAATACTCCCACCGGAACAGTAGTTTTTTCCTGTATAATCCCGGTTTCCCATAAACAGGGTATATTTATCCCCCGTACGCTTCATTTCAACCCCGTTTGCCTGCAACGTGTACGAAAATTTATCCGTTGTATATACATTTTCACTCCAGGAGCCACTTGCGTCGCTTAGTTTAATATCAAGCGCCGCTTTTACGTTTACGGGATCATTGGGGAAGGCCGTAAGCGACCGGTTCTGCGCTTCCACAATGGCTTTACCCAACGTCATTGCCTCCGCTGCCCGGCTTTTTTCCACCGCTTTCTCATATTCCGGCATTGCTACTGCCGCCAAAATACCAATAATCAAGACCGTCACCATCAGTTCAAGCAAAGTAAAACCTTTCATAGTTACCTCCTTTTTTTCATAGTATAGCAAATTTTCTATTTGTAAGGTAAATTTGGTATGATGTATATATGCAAAAAACCATCAAAATCGGTTCTTATATAATAGGTAACAACCGGCCGTTGTGTTTTATGGCCGGCACGTGCGTCATTGAAAGTGAAGCGCACTACTTACGTACGGCTAAAAAACTAAAAGAAATTATCTCCCGTACCCACCATCCTTTTATATTAAAGGCCTCGTTTGATAAAGCCAACCGCACCTCCGTATCTGCCTACCGCGGGCCCGGGCTAGCCAAGGGGTTAGCCATTTTAGCTAAGGCCAAGGCGCAAACCGGACTTCCCGTAGTGGTGGATGTACACGAGCCCTGGCAAGCCGAAGAAGCCGCCCAAGTAGCGGACATGTTACAAATCCCGGCGTTTCTGTGCCGGCAAACGGATTTAGTCCTAGCCTGCGCCGATACCGGGCGTGCCGTCAACGTTAAAAAAGGACAATTTTTAGCACCGGGTGCTATGGAGCAAGTGATTAAAAAAATAGAATCGCGCGGCAACCATAAAATTTTACTCACAGAACGCGGTTCCAGTTTTGGTTATGGGGACCTGGTGGTAGATATGCGCTCGCTAGAAATTATGAAACAATTTGGCTACCCGGTGATTTTTGATGCTACGCACTCCGTGCAAAAACCGGGCGCCTTGGGTAGTTCCACGGGCGGCAACCGCCAGTTAGCCCCCGTACTGGCTAAGGCGGCCTGTGCGCTAGGCATTGCGGGCGTATTTTTTGAGGCCCACCCCACGCCAGACACCGCCCTTTCCGACGGGCCCAACTCGCTTGATTTTGCGCTAACCACTAAAATGGTCAAAGAGCTGTGCACCTTAGACAGTGTGGTAAAAAAATTTAAATAATGACAACACCTTCCCCCACCTGGACACCAACCTTAAAATGGCACCTGATTTGTTTAAGTGTGTGCCTGGTTGGGGTGCTGATTAGTTTTGGGACGTTGTGCTTTGTAAGCACGCATCTGCCTGCGCCGTATCAGCCGCGTACCCCTATGCAAGGTACTACCCCGTGGAATAATTAGAGGAAACTATGCCCAAATTTCAACTTCAAACTACTGCTGTAAAACGCATTGCCCGCCAAGTGCTTACCATTGAGCACGAGGCTTTGTCCCTTAGCCACAAAAGTATTGATGACCAGTTTGTACGTGCGGTGGACGTAATTGCCAACTGCAAAGGCCGCGTGGTGGTACTGGGCATTGGCAAAAGCGGCATTATCGGACGCAAAATTTCCGCCACGCTTGCTTCTACGGGCACGCCGTCTTTCTTTGTACACCCGGTGGAAGCACTGCACGGGGACCTGGGGATGATTATGCCCGGGGACGTAATTATTGCCATTTCTTTTTCCGGTCAGACCGAAGAAATCAATAAAATTCTCCCCTCCCTGGAACGGCGCAAACTGACAATTATTTCCATGACGGGCCACGCCCACAGCAAATTGGCTTTAATGTCGGACATTCATATTACGATTCACATTGAGCGTGAAGCCTGCCCTTATAACCTGGCACCCACTGCCTCTACTACGGCTACCCTGGCCGTAGGGGACGCGCTAGCCATTTGTCTGATGAAAATTAAGCACTTTGAAAAGCGTGATTTTGCCCAATTCCATCCGGGCGGATCGCTAGGGAAACTTTTAACCCAACAAGTCAAAGATGTCATGCGCAAAGGCAAAAACAACCCCACCGTTTTGCAAACTGCCACCGTCAAGGATGCGCTGTTTGTAATGACCCAAACCGGGGCCGCCGGGGCGTGCAGCATTATAGATAAAAAGGGACATCTACTCGGGTACTTTACCGACGGGGATTTGCGCCGTATTTTACAAACAGGGGCGGACGTACTAAACCAAAAAATTACAGCCGTAATGACCAAAAATCCGTACCACATTATTGACACGTTGCCCGCCATTGAGGCTGCCAAAATGATTCACCAAACGAAAGTAGATAACCTGCCGGTTTTGGATAAATCCGGCAAAGTAGTGGGTATTATTGACGAAAAAGACCTGATTGAATTTTTAGCCATGTTGGATAAAAAATAATGAAAAAATACTGGGTTTTCTTAGTAGCCGTTTGCGCACTGGCCGCGTGCTCACAAAAAGAAACTCCCTCCGGGCAGGAAGGAGACATGCAGCTTGCCACCAACGTGTCTATCTTTTCCTCTAAAGAAAACCAGAAAGAGTGGATTTTGCACGCCGAATCGGTCAACTTTGAAAATATGCAAAGCGCCACGCTTAAAGAGCCGCAACTCATGCTTAAACAAAACGGGCAAGACAGTGCCCGCGTATCGGGCGATTTAGGCACGTTTGACTATGCCCAGCAACTAGTTACTATTGAGGGAAACGCTGTGTTGGAGTCCCTGACCGAAAAGGCCCGTATTACCGCTCCCCGTTTTTTCTATGATGTAACTAACGACAAAATTTGGTCCGATGCCCGCACCGTGATTACCCGCGGCACGGCCCGCTCGGTAGCGATTAACGGGGTGGAAACCAACTCCAAACTGACCAAAATTGTAATTAAAAAACACGCCACCCAACTACCCGCCAACCGTAGCGAGCTTCAAAGGAACACCTTATGAAACGTGCATTTTTCCCCCTCTGCGCCCTGCTTTTTACCTTGCAAGCGTGCCACACCGTGCGCGTAGAACCCCCCGCCGTAGCGGAGCTGCCCGAAAAACCACGCCAAACTTTGCAAGAAAAAAAGGATGCTCTAAAAACCAAACAAAAATCCGCCTCGCAAATGCCCGAGGTCCTGGGCGGGATTGTGCAGAGCGACCAGTGGACCATTTATAAAGAAGAACAACAAGAAGAATTTACCGGCCACGTATTTTACGATAACGGCATTTACACTTTTAAAGCGGGGTATGCGCTCTCAGACCGTAAAAAAGGCACCGTTACCGCCCGGCAAGATGTGTACCTGAAACAACATGCACGCAAGGCTCCGTCGTATGAAGCCTGGGGCGATTACGCCCATTATAATTATCAAACAGGTAAGGGCGTATTAAAATCCACTTCTAAAAACCCAGCCCGCCTACGCTTCCAAGACGATACGCAAACCATCACCGCGCGTGCCAAGCATATCTCGTTTGATACAAACGCCCAAATTTTTGTGCTTACCGGCAATGTCTATGCCCAGCGTACGGTGGCCGAGGGCACGCAAACCGTCCAGGCCGACAAAGCCACCTTCAAACAGTTGGAAAATTATTTGCTTTTAGACGGTCACGCTTCACTCAAGGATAACCAACGCTCCTTAGAAGCCGACACTATTATATACGACGGGGAGCATGACCACGCCCGCGCGTTTGGGGCCCGCCCGTTAGCCACCGGCACCACGGAGCAAGGCACATTTGCTATAATAGCAGATAATGTCACTTCGGACGCGCAAGGCAACGTGGTTACCTTGGACGGCCAAGTGCAAGGGTGGGTGGTTTCCCCCGCGCTAAACGAAAATAAAGTAAACCGTCAATTTTAGAGGAATCTATGGAACTGCGCAGTGAAAAAATTGTCAAAGTGTATAAAGACCGCATGGTGGTAAAAGGAGTGGATATTCACGTAAAATCCGGCGAGATTGTCGGCCTGTTAGGCCCCAACGGGGCCGGTAAAACCACGTCTTTTTACATGATGGTGGGTTTTATCCGCCCCACCAGCGGAAAAGTTTTTATTGACGGAGACGACGTAACCGCGCTACCTATGTTTGAGCGTGCCCGCCACGGCCTGGGCTACCTAGCACAGGAGCCCACTATCTTTAAAGGGCTAACGGTAGAGGAAAATTTACTGGCTATCTTAGAGCGAATTTCCGACGATAAAGCCGCGCAAAAAAGACGCGTGGACGAACTGCTTAATGAATTTGGGCTTACCAAACTGGCTAAGCAAAAAGCCTGGACGCTATCGGGCGGTGAAAAACGCCGCATGGAAATTGCACGTTGTATGATTAGTAACCCTAAAATTATTCTCTTGGACGAGCCCTTTGTAGGGATTGACCCCATTACCGTTTCTGATTTGCGCCACATGATTTTTAAACTCAAAGACAAAGGCATTGGCGTTTTAATTACCGACCATAACGTGCGCGAAACTTTACCGCTTACCGAACGCGCTTACCTTATTTACGACGGTAAAATTTTGGTAGAGGGCGATCAAAATACTCTTTTAAACGACACCAATGCCCGCAAACTCTACTTGGGCGAAGATTTCAAAATGTGAGGCGTTTCTTCCTAATTTTGTGCAGTGCGTTGTTGTTCAATCGGTCGGATACCTCCGCGCTACCGCGCGCGTCCCGCCAGTATTCCTCCCTCTTTCACGCCTAGCCCTGCGCAAAATTAGTTTGAAATGCCCGAGCCGGGCCCCGCTGTGTCCGCGCTAAACGATTATTTCCTCTCTTTCCCTCTAAAAAGCACTGTTCAAAACAGTGCTTTTTTATTATACTATAGGTACAATTTAATCTGTTTTTGGAACCTCATAGCCATATGGGTTTGCGTAAGGGAGACCTTGCGTATCCTTCAAGACCAAAAACAGCCGAATTAGGCACAAAACAAATGGAATTGCAAACCGGCTGTTTTGTGCCGAGCGTTTATCGTGCAAACGATAGGCCGCGGCTGTTGTTGTTTGGGTAACTTGAAGGACTTAGGCAACAAAAGCCGTTTTTGTTGTTCTTAAACAGATAAATTGAAATTTCAATGACAGGAGATGTTTATGAAAGAAAACAATACCCGACGGGGTAATACGCAAGAAGGAGTAAATGCCGTAAATCAAAATAAGTGTCATTCCCGAATGTCTTTATCGGGAATCTACAACGCGCGTCGTTGTCAAATGAAGGAAATTTCCTTATTAAATAAGTGCGTGGAAGATCCCCAATTACAACCCTTGGGGATGACACCTAATTTAATGGGGTTTACCCTCATAGAGTTGCTCGTAGTGGTACTGATTATCGGCATTTTAGCGGCTGTAGCTGTGCCGCAATACCAAAAGGCCGTATTTAAGGCCCGTGCGGCAGAAGCGGTTTCTATGCTAAAAGCCATTATGCAGGCACAAGAAATTTATTATTTAGCCAACGGAACCTATACAACGGATATCGACAAGCTAGAGGTAGAAGTACCATCATCATCCATATATGCGGGGGGAGATTTTCCTGAAAACAGTTATGTATATGGTTGTGAGGCTACCTATTGTTATGCTCATACGGCAAATGCAAATATGCCAGACTTTGATTTTAATGGAACTCATAAGGCAACAGATTCTGCCGGGAAATATTATTGCCATTTAACTAGCGGCGATAGTAAAAATAATATGGCAAAATCTATTTGTCAAAGTATGGGCAGAGCAAGTTCCTATTTTGAACAATGGAATTGGGGAAAAGGGAAGTATTTTGTTATCAACTAGCTTTTAAACACCAAAAAATGAACTGTTGGATATCCCTACCGAAATATTGTGGTAGTACCTGACCTACCACAACGACACTCTCTCATCGCCCCTACGAGTCATTTCACCGGGCAGAACTAAATGCGAGCTGATTTTTCAAATTCGCATTTAGTTTGTGGGGAAAAGTTGGGCCGTAGCGTACGTCACTACGCGCCGCAAAGCGGCGCAAGTACGTAAGGCCCAAGTCACCGCAAAATAAACCGAATTTGGAAAATTATTGCATAGAAAAGCCCGCTCTTTGCGAGCGGGCGAAAGGAACATCACAGGGGAAGTCGTTTATTTTTTCAGTTGTTCCAACGCTTTAGCTAGCACCTGTTTGGCATCCCCCACAATTCCGTATTTACACACGTTAAAGATAGGGGCGTTGGCGTCTTTATTGATTCCAATAATCACGTCACTATGCTCCATCCCTACCACGTGTTGCACCGCGCCGGAAATACCGCACGCAATGTAGAGTTTGCTGGCAACCGTCACGCCGGATTGGCCCACTTGTTTTTCTTTGGGCTTAAATCCCATATCCACCGCCGCACGGCTGGCACCCACGGCACCGCCTAGCGTTTGGGCGAAAGTTTCCAAGAGCTCAAAACCCTCTTTATCTTTCATCCCGCGCCCGCCGGATACAACCACCGGGGCTTCATCTAACTTTTGGTCCTGTACCACAGGGTCCATTTGCGTTTGGATAATGCGCACCTTACCCGCTTCCACAGGTAGCGCAATGCGTTCTTCCACCACCGCCGCCATACGGCCCGCCGTAGTAACTACTTTCTTAAATACATTCGGGCGCACGGTAGCCATTTGCGGGCGGTAATCGGGGCATTTAATATCTGCCATAATGTTGCCGCCAAAGGCCGGGCGGGTTTGGATTAAATTGCCCTCTTTAATAGAAAGCCCGGTACAATCGGCCGTTAAGCCCACAAACAGTTCCGAAGAAATCCGCGGGGACAAATCACGCCCGATATACGTGGACGGAAAGAGCACCACGCTGGGGTTATACTTTCTAATTAAGGTAATTAAAGCGTTTGCATACGCCAAGGTATTATAGTTGTGATACTCGGGCGCATTCACGGCGTAAATTTTATCGGTGCCGTACTGGGAAAGCTCGGCATAGTAATTTTGCACATTATCGCCAATGACCACGGCGCAGAGTTCTTCGCCTAGTTGGTCGGCCAGTTCACGCCCTTTGGACAAAAGTTCAAAGCCCACCGGGCGTACTTTTTGGCTGCGGCCGTCATCGGCAATTTCAATAAATGCCCACACGCCTTTATAAGCCGATAAATCCTTTTTGGCGCCGCCGGTAGCGGGTAAAGACAACGCTTTCATCGGGCAGACGCTTACACACGCACCGCACATGGTACACGCGGCAGAGGCCACGGCCTTGCGGTTAACAATAGAGAGTGCCCCAAACGGACAGGTGGCCACACATTTGCCACATCCTACACAGTTAGCAGCAATTTGAATCATTTTACAAAACTCTCCTTTTTCAAAATTTCCACGAGCTTGTTGGCTAGTTCAGCCGGGGAGCCGGTAATCATTTCCCCTTTTTGGCGTGCTGGCGGCGGGAAGATGCGGTCCACCCGCGTAGGAGAACCGTTTAACCCCAGTTTGCTTGGGTCAGCCCCAATGTCAGCCGCGGTCCAAGTATGGACGGGTTTTTCCTGCGCGTTATGTGCGGCCAGGAAAGACGGGTACTTAGGCGCATAATCTACCGGCATGGTCATGGTAACTAACACCGGCATATCAGCCTCTAAAATTTGTTTACCGCCGTCAATTAGTTTGTTCACTACCACTTGGTTGCCGTTGGCGTCCACGTGGCTGCAGAACGTAATTTGCGGGATGCGCAGTTGGTTGGCAATGCCCGGCCCGGTTTGGGCGGTATCGCCGTCAATAGCCATTTGACCGCATAAAATTAAATCATACGCACCTATTTTGCGGATCGCGGTGGCCAATGCATAGGCCGTGGCCCACGTGTCGGACCCGGCAAACGCGCGGTCGGAAAGCAACACGCCCTCGTCAGCTCCTAGCGCCAAGGCTAAGCGCAGCACAGCTACCGCTTGGTTGGGCCCCATGGATAACACCGTTACTTTGGCCCCGGTTTTGGCTTTAATAGCCAGGGCTTTTTCCAGGGCGTAGTGGTCGTACGGGTTTAAAATGCTGGGCACCCCCGCACGGATCAGGGTCCCCGTTTTGGGGTCCACTTTTACTTGGGTAGAATCGGGTACTTGTTTAATACATACAATGATGTTCATAGTCAGTTCCTATTTTTTGAAAATTTCCCGTAGTTTGGCAGATACTTGGTCCATATCGTCTATGAGACCGCGCATCTTGTCTTCAATACCAACCAGGTTGACCGCTTGGGAAAGTTCGGCCGTGTTGATGTTGGGACAGGTGCCTAAAATCAGGCGCAGTCCCTCGCTAGCCACCTTAAAGGCACTTTGCCGCGCGTTCACACGCGCCATGGTGCATAGCGAGTTAATATCAAAGCGGCTGCCTTCCGTAACGCGTTTGTTAGCACATTCGCGGGTAAATACGGCGGCTACTTCCATTTCGCTGATGAGGTCACCCAACATAAAGGTAACGTATTGGTGGCGGGTCAGTTTATTGACGCGGCAATCTTCCAGTACACGCGCCAACGCTCTAAAGCCTAAGGCCACGCTGTCGGCCCCTACACCGGGGTTTTGGGCGTGGATAGCGTCAAATTCGGCCGCTTGATTTAAGTAATACTGCCCGCGCGATTTGAGGTGTTCTTGCCAGCGACCGCGGAAAATTGTCATTTCCAATACTTCGCTGGTACCTTCGTAAATGCAGGTAATTTTTACGTCGCGTTTAATTTTTTCTACGGCAAATTCTTTGGTGTAACCAAACCCGCCCATCGCCTGGATAGCGTCTTCGGCGGCTTTATTGCCCGATTCCGTGGCGTACAGTTTGGCAATCGCACCCTCGGTGGCCAGACCGTGGTTGTTGACTTCCAACTGTTTAGCCGTCCAGTCAATGTAAGCGCGGGCCGCCTCAAAACGCACATAATGGGGTGTGATAAGCTTTAACATAAAACCTTGTTTTTCGGCTAGCGGGCCGCCGGCTTGGATACGTTGTTGCGCATATACGAGGGCAGTTTCTACGGCTTCCTCGCCGCCACCTAAGCCAAAAGCGGCCACCATTAAGCGGGTGTAGCCAAATACAGCTTGCGCTTGCAAGAAACCTTGCCCCTCTTTTAGACCAATTAAATTTTCAGCTGGCACGTACACTTCGTCAAACGCGAGCCCCGCCGTGTTGGACAGGCGAATACCGTGTTTATCTTCGTGCGCGTCTTGCGTGAAACCGGGGGTGCCTTTTTCTACAATAAACCAGCTCGGGCCGCCGGGGGCCAAAGCGAGCACGGTGTAAATATCGGCTACGCCGCCGTTGGAAATCCACATTTTGCTACCGGTAATTTTGTAGCCGACCACTTTGCCGTCTTTAACGACGTGCTCGGCACGGGTACGCAAGGACACCAGGTCGCTCCCGGCGTCGGCTTCGGTGGCGCCGTAGGCAACCAGTTTATTTTCATGTGCAATTTTTTGGAACCATTTGGCTTTTTGTTCCGGGGTACCGCCTACGTTAATGGGGTCGCTACCTAAGAAAGTAGCAAATACGCCGGTGGCGATACCTAAGTCAATGCGGGCAAGTTGTTCACAAATGCGGTAAATTTCGGTGGTTTGCCCGCCCAGGCCGCCGTATTCTTCGGGAATAAGTAACAAATGTACGCCCAGTACATCATGGTCATACATTTCTTTTAAAATATCTAAGGGAATTTCGTTTTTCGCGTCATGCTCGCGGATTAAGTTAAACGAGATACGGTTTTTAGCATACTGGCGCAAGCTATCTAGCATCAGGTTGCGCGTAGTTAAGTCATTTTTTGCCATAATTAAATGCTCCAATTTAGGATATGTATATTATACAAAATAAAAAGATGGCCCGCTGTGAACGCCCTGGTAAAAACCGGGAAAAATGTTTATAATAATAAGGTAGTAAAAAATTTTAATTCTGTTTTTGGAACCGTATGCGGAATACGGGGTGCTTACCCTAAAAGTAAGCTTCGATACTAGGCCAAAAATAGCCGATGAAGCACCAAATAAACGGACTAATTACCCGTTTGTTTTGTGCTGAATGTTTCTTGTTATTTTTATAGCGAGAGATTACGGCTGTTTGGGTTAGAGACCCTAGTATCGACTCGCCCTAATAGCCGTTTTACATTTTCCAAAGATAGAAAAAATTAAAGGAGAATATCTTATGGAAAATGTAAACGTAAAAAATGCAAAACGGGGGTTTACCCTCATTGAGTTGTTAGTAGTTGTTTTAATTATTGGCATATTAGCCGCGGTAGCTTTGCCGCAGTATAAGTTAGCTGTAGTAAAATCACGCATAGCCACCATATTACCCATAGCCAGGAGCATCACTAATGCCAAAGAAGTGTACCGCATCAGTAATGGGGATGATTACGCCGGAAAATTCGCCAACTTGGATGTAGATTTACCGGGAAGTTGTACCCATGTAGATTACCCTTATTTTGATAATGCCAATAATATCAACGGCGAAATGGCTAAATGCGACGATTATTTCTTGTTAAATAATCAACAAAGTGCCATAGAAGTTAGTTACTGTCCACAAAATAATGATAATTACGCTGATTGTGCAGCTCAAAGAGACTTTTCTTTATTTTTCATTGGAAAACACTCCAGGGCAGACTTAAATAATGCTACGTTATGCGTTGTGCAAAATGATTCTTCGCTGGGGCAAAAAATATGTTCTAATTTTGCCGGACTTGAACTACGTGAGTCCCTTTAATAAACAATAAAATAGTATAATACTTCTATGAACTGTATTTTCTGCAATATTGCCGACGGCTCTGTAAAAAGCCAACTTATCTACGAAGACGACCACGTGGTGGCCTTTAAGGACCTTAATCCTCAGGCCCCCACCCATTTGTTACTTATCCCGCGCAAACATATTGCGCGCCTTAGCGAAGCGGACGAGCAAGACGCCGCCCTATTGGGGCATATCCTGTTGGTAGCCAAAAAACTGGCCCAGCAGTTTGACCTTAAGGATTTCCGCCTGGTTACCAATAACGGCAAAGGGGCGGGGCAGAGTGTGGATCATTTGCACTTTCATTTAATGGCAGGGCGCCGATTCCTCTGGCCTGCCGGGTAGTTTTTATAAGGTGAGATCCTGAATCAAGTTCAGGATGACAATTATAAAAAAATGTCATTCCAAACTTGATTTGGAATCTCACCACTTTTAACAACTCCTTGCAAGAGAATTAAGTTAAGTGAAATGACATTTTTTTAAACTTGCATGAACGCCTACGTATATATACTTACTAATAACACAAACACAGTCTTGTATATCGGGGTAACAAGCAATATACAAAAACGCATCTACGAGCACAAAAATGGATTGTTACCTGGTTTCTCCAAACGCTATAAACTGTGTAAACTGGTGTATTGCGAGAATTGTTCAAGTATTATAGACGCTATTCGTCGGGAAAAACAATTAAAAACATGGCGTAGAGCGTGGAAAGAGGACTTAATTAATAGCCTTAATCCGCAATGGAAAGATTTGGCAACTGTGTAAGAGCCTAAATCAAGTTCAAGGTGCCCTTAAAAAGGTTGTTTTTTTACGTAAAATAATCTATAATAATAAGGTATTATTTTAATCTACTGACCCTAGAAGGTGGTGAGAAACACAATGGTTTTTGTAAAAGTAAGAGACGCTGAACACCTCGAAGAAGCTATTAAACGCTTCAAACGGGAATGCGAAAAAAACGGTATTTTGCGCGAAATTAAACGCCGCGAAACCTACACGCCCCCAAGCGTGAAACGCAAACTCAAATCCGAGGAAGCCCAACGCCGCGCCCGCCGTACTAAACGCCGCCGCTTTTAAGTTTCCGTATCATCAGGCAATAGTCCTTGCGACATAGGGCTATTGCCTTGTTTTCCTTTTGATTTTTACAGGGGACTTCGTGAAGACAGACCTCGTAGAACAAATTAAGGACCGCTTGGATATTGTAGAGTTTATCCGCCACTATGTACCCGGTTTAAAACGGGCCGGAAAAACCTACAAAGCCTGTTGTCCGTTTCATCAAGAAAAAACCCCCTCCTTTACGTGCAGCAGTGAAAAAGGTCTTTTTTACTGTTTTGGCTGTCAAGAGGGTGGAGATATTATTGCTTTTTTGATGAAAATAGAAAACCTCTCCTTCAAAGAAGCCCTGGAACGCTTGGCCGACTTGGCCGGTATAGAATACCAATCCACCCAACCTTTAAGCGGCGAAGAACAACTGCGCGCCAATGTACGCCAAGTGCTCAACTTTGCCCGGGAACATTATCACAAAAATTTTATGTCGCGCGCGGGCGAGCACGCGCGCACGTACGTAAAAAGCCGCAACTTAACCAAAGAAACATGCGAACACTTTGAACTGGGCCTTTCCGGCGCCCAAGGGACGCTTACGGCCGCCGCCAAGCAAGCGGGCTTTGCCGATAGTGCACTCAAAGAGGCCGGGCTGTGCATCCAGACCGATTACGGCCTGCGCGAATATTTCCGCAACCGCCTGATGTTCCCTATTTGGAACCAACGCGGCGACACGGTAGGCTTTGGCGGGCGCATTTTAGGCGAGGGAGACCCCAAGTATTTAAACTCCCCAGAAACGATTTTATTTACCAAATCCCACGTGCTTTATGGGCTTAATTTTGCCGGCCCCGCCATTCGCAAAGCGGGCCGCGCGGTACTGTTGGAAGGGTACATGGACGTGATTGGCTGCCACCAAGCGGGCGTGGAATATACCGTGGCCCCTTTGGGCACCAGCCTAACCGAGGAGCATGCCAAACTGTTAAAACGCTACACGCAAAACGTGGTGGTATTGTTTGACCCGGATGAAGCCGGCCTCAAAGCCGCGCTGCGCGGGGCCCTTATCTTGGTAGAACAAGGCATTTTTGTAAAAGTAGCCAGTTTGCCGGACGGTCTGGACCCCGACGAATATATCGCCCAGTACGGCAAAGAAAAATTTGAATCTATTTTGGATAATGCCCAAGAGCTCATTACGTTTCACTTGCGCCGCCAGTTGGACGCCCACCCGGGCCCTCTTTCTGCGCAAGATAAAACCCAAATTGTTACCGAGCTTACCCAAACAATTGCCAAACAGCCCGACGCGATTGTACGGCGCGAATGGGTCAAACAAGTGGCCGAAAATTTAGGGTTGGAAGAGCCCTTAGTCATGCAACGCCTTACGCAAGTGATGCGTAGCCAAACACGTTTTACCCCTTTTCAAGCCGGGCCTAAACCCGCCGTAGTACACGCGGACGAAACGGCCCTGGCCCCTGCGCCCGAAGAAGAACTTTTAGCTTGGCTCTTAAAGAGCCCGCAACACATGGTCCTGTGTGAGGCACTGCGCGAGCGGGACTTTTCTTCCCCCCGCCTGTGGCAATTATTTCAAACCCTGGTGAGCGTTCATCAGCAACACCCGCAAGCGGCCGATATTACCGACCTCACCCTGGCGGCCCTGCCCGCCCAACGTAACGAGGTAGCCAAACTGGCCCTCTTACAAACCCCCAACGATTTTGACCCCGCACGCGACATTGCCGCCTGCGCGGCCAAGCTGGAACAAGCCGGCATTCACAAAGAGTTACAAGCCGTTACACGGCAAATGAAAACGTATGGCACGGGACAAGTGCCGCCGGAAGTTTTTCAAGCATATATGCAGTTACAACGAAAATTAAAAAAATACCGGAGTTAAAAAATTATGGCATCTGGAAACAAAGCGTTAAAAGATTTAGTAGAAGAAGGCAAAGAAAGCGGTTTTCTGTCCGTGGACGAATTAAACCGCTCCTTGGCCGCGGCCGATATGAGTGCCCAGGACGTAGAAGGCGTTATGGGCACGCTGGATGATTTAGGTATTCAGCTAGTGGACCAAAAAAAGCTCAAAGAGACCGAAAAAGAGGCCCTGAGCGAAGAGTGGAACAACCTATCTTCCGCCTCTGGGCTGGATGTGTCTAACTCTATCCGGATGTATTTGTCCGAAATGGGGCGTGTGCCGCTCCTCTCGCGCGACGAAGAAATCACCCTGGCGCGTAACATCCGCGAACGCGAAAAAGAACTGCGTAAGTTAGTACTGGAATCCCCCATTACCATGCGCGAAATTTGCAACTGGGAAGAACTGGTGGACCAGGAAGAAATGACCACCAAAGAGCTTATGCCCCGCGGCAAACGCACCACACGCGAACTTAACAACATGCGCCGCAAACTGAAAGAAGCCGCCCAGTTTATCGGCAAGCGCGAAAAAGAAATTACCAAAATTATGAAAGAGTTGCGCACCGAAAAAATGACAGACAAAAAACGCAACAACCAAATTGCGCTACTAGAAGACAAACAAAAAGAAGTGGTTGCGCGTATTAACAAACTTAATTTAAACCAAAACAAAATCAAACGTTTAACGAACAAAATCAAAAGCTTGGCAGACCGTTTAACGGAAACGTCTAACGACATGCAACGCTTTGACGATTATTTTGGGCCCTACAGCCAAGTTAAAAAGTTGGTAAATGACTTTAAAAATAAAAAAATTACGGAAAAAGCTTTCCACAAAGCCACCAAATTTTCGTTAGAAGAACTGGAGCGTGCGCTAACCAACATTGAAGGTGTCCGCCGCCGCCACGCCCAAATGGTAGATATGTTACCCATGAGCGAAAAAGAATTTTTGGCCTTTAATAACCGCATTGTTTTCTTTGAAGATATGATCTTGCAAGACAAGCTAAAACTCATCAAAGCTAACTTGCGTTTGGTGGTATCTATTGCCAAAAAGCACGTAAACTCCAACTTGGAACTTTCCGACCTGATTCAAGAGGGCGGCCTGGGGCTTATGAAAGCGGTAGAAAAATTTGAGTACAAACGCGGATTTAAGTTTTCCACCTATGCCACCTGGTGGATCCGCCAAAGTATTAACCGCGCCATTGCCGACCAAGCTAACACCATCCGCATCCCGGTACACATGAAAGAATTGGTTTCCAAACTGACCAAAGTTACCAACAAATTCCGCCAGGAACACGGGTGTGAGCCGAGCATTGAAGATTACGCTAAAAGTTTGCACTTGTCGGTAGAAAAAGTAAAAAGCGTCTTAAAAATTATGCAAGACCCTATTTCGCTTTCTACCCCTATTGGCGAGGATGAGGACTCCAACCTGGAGGACTTTATTGAAGATAAAAGCGGCCCCAACCCGACAACCGCCGCGGCCGATTTCCTGCGCAAGCAAGAAGTGGCCGACGTACTGGCTACGCTATCGGAACGCGAGGCAAAAATTATCAGTTTGCGTTTTGGGATTGATTCGGGCTATCCCCGCACACTGGAAGAAGTGGGCAAGATGTTTAACGTCACGCGCGAGCGTGTGCGCCAAATAGAGGCCAAGGCCATCCGCAAATTGCGCCACCCCAGCCGCACGAAGATGTTAAAAGATTACCAGGAATGATGACTGCCCGGTAAAATTTTTTCGCCCGCTCTATTGAGCGGGCTCTTTTGATAAATTAGAATAGTGAACTTTCCCCAAGTTTGGGCCTAATGGAACTTTTTGTTGGTGACAGGGTCTAAATTTGGGGTTCAGACAGTAACTTTTTTATCAGTTTAATACGTCTTTCTCTGATTAGTCCCGAATGTACCCTCACCTTGCTTTTTAACTGGCTAAAATATCC
>JAZRAH010000079.1:0-55734 GCA_045634505.1 Elusimicrobiaceae bacterium | reverse complement strand
AAATTTCCTGATAAAGAGCGCGTATTTTTGCAAAGATTTTTAGTGGCAGACGCGAACACAGCGAGTGAGCAATACTGGCGGCACGCGCGCGAAGCGCGGAGGTATGCGACACGAGCGAGGACAAAGTATGCCGCTAAAAAGAGAAGCAAAAAAGCTGAGGATGGGAGTCGAACCCACAACCTACGGTTTACAAAACCGTTGCTCTGCCAGTTGAGCTACCTCAGCAATCTAAAATTTATTTTAGCATTTTTAATGTGGGCGTGCCACTGCTTATGCTAAAATAATCCTATGAAAAAGTACTTATTTTTCCTTTTTTTATTCGTAGCTGTCCCTGTGCTAGCGCAGCAAAATTGCTCCGTGCAAAGCCAGCGTCCGCTCCAACTGTTAAGCGCGGAAATAAAGCGTTCTATGAAAACGCTCAAAAAACAAAATCCGCCCATTTACTATTTGGCTTATACCTATAACGAAGACGAACAAGCCGATATAGATGTGCAAGAGCAAGGCGTGGCGTATCGCGGCGTGCGCCAAAACCGCACGCTTCAAGTGCAGGCCCGTGCGGGGAGCCCGCGGATGGATAATACCCGCACCCTTAAAAAAGACCGTACCTATTATACGTTGCGCGCCGGGGAAATGCCCGCTATGGAGGGGGACGGAAAAGCTTTTACAGCCGCACTGTGGCGGCAAACACAACTGGCGGCTGAAGAAGCCCAACAAGATTTTAACCGCGTCCGTGCCGACGCGCAAACCGCGGCAAACCGGGCGGATGACTCGCCGGATTTTGTGTTCCCGCCCAAGGAAACATTCTGCCGCGAGGAAGCCCCGCTTGCGTTTGATTTGGACGCTATTGAACAACTGTTACGCAACGCCTCGGCCCTTACCCAAAATAAACCGTTTGTGTTAAACAGCGATTTTTCGTTTTCCTACGTTAGCGGATCGCAGTACTTTGCCGATAGCGTAGGTACGCTGCTTAAAATGCCCACCCGCCGTGCGCGGCTGATGTATAGCGTGGAGGGTAAAACGGCAGACGGAGCCAAACTGGTGCGTTCCCAAACCTATGACGTGCTCAGCCAAGCAGAACTGCCCCGTGAAGAGAAATTGCTTGCCGACGTGGCGCAAAGTATAGCGCAACTGCACGCCCTGACCCGTGCGCCGGAAGCCGACCCGGTAACAGTGCCGGCTATTTTAAAAAACCGCGCGATGGCCGTGTTTGTACACGAAGTGCTCGGCCACCGGGTAGAGGGACACCGCCAAAAAGAAGATTCTTTTGGGAAAACGTTTACCAATAAAGTGGGCCAACAAGTGGTGGCCCCCATTCTTACCATTGTAGATGATGCAACTTTGCCCTCCTTTAATAATATCCCGTTGCGCGGGTTTTATTATTATGATGACGAGGGCGTAAAAGCCCGTCCCGTGACCCTGGTCAAAGACGGTATTTTACAAGGGTTTTTAATGAGCGCAAGCCCCATTAAAGGCTTCCCTACTTCTAACGGGCATGGCCGCGGGGAAACCGGCAAACGGCCGGTGGCGCGCATGGGAAACACGCGGGTGATTGCCTCGCAAACGGTGCCGTACGCCGATTTGGAACAGCAGCTCCTAGCCGAGATTAAAAAACAAGGCAAGCCCTACGGGTACATTATTGAGGATTTATCGGGCGGGTTTACGCTTACGGAAACAAACTATCCGCAAACGTTTAAGTTGACGCCCACACTGGTTTACCGCCTGTACCCGGACGGAAAAAAAGAAATCGTGCGCGGGGCCGATATGGTGGGCACGCCGCTAGTGAGCTTTAACGAAATTATTGCCGCCGCGGATGATTATGCAGTGTTTAACGGCTCTTGCGGGGCCGAGTCGGGCTGGGTGCCGGTATCGGGCATTGCGCCTAGTGTACTGCTGCGTAAATTGGAGATTGAAAAAACGGGCAAGGCTGAATCCAAACCGCCTGTGTTACCACCACCGCCAAGCCAGGAGGGAAAATAAGATGAAAGCATGGAAATTAGGACTGGGGTGTCTGCTCATAACCCTGCCGCTGTGCAGTGCCACACTGCCGCAAAATAGCTATATGCGTGCCATGCAAGACGAAATCAAACGTTCCATGGCAAAGCTGCGCCGGCCCGGGGTGGAAAAACCGTATTTTATAGCGTACAAATTAGAGCAAATTACCCAAGAAGAGGTGGCCGCTTCGTTCGGGGCGTTGTACCCTACGCAAGCGCGCGATAGCCAGTTAAATGCGTATGTATGGGTGGATATCGGCAGTGCCCAAAAAGACAGTATGGGTTTTGCCCATGCGGCGTATTATCCGCCGTATGCGTACCGCCCCCGGGGGGCTAAAAATATGCCCAAAAGCTACAGCGGTGTGCGCCAGGCGTTGTGGCAACTTACAGACGCGGCCTACACGTTTGCCGCGGAAACGTATCAGCAAAAACAAGCCTATGAGCGTGCCAAGCAAACCCCGCAAAAAGATAAATTGCCAGACGTGCTAGAAGCCAAGCAGGCTAATTATGTAGAAGCAGTAAACCCCTTTGCAACGTACGATTGGCCGTACCTGCAAAACTGGGTAAAGGACCAATCGGCCCTAGGTAGCCAACTTGCATTTGTAGAACAATTTTTAGTACAAGTTAGCCCGGTGCAAAAAGATACGTATTACTTAAACAGCCGGGGGGGATTTTACCAAAAATCCGTGCGCGGGGTGCAGGTGCAGTGGCAGGCACAGATGCGTAGTAAAGCGGGGTTTAAGCGAAAGTACCGCCGCAGTTTGTGGCTAACGGATTTTACGGCGCAAGAGGCCGCGTTGGCAGCCAAAACGACCCAACGCTTTTTAACGGATTTACAAGCCTATTACGCAAGTGTAAAAGGGGAAAATTACGTCGGCCCGGTGTTACTCACGCCCGGTGCCGCCGGTCCGTTTCTATATGAAAAACTCGTCAAAAATTTCCAAAATGCAAAGGGACTACTTTTTGAAGGGGACGAGCCGGACGAAACCCTGGGTAAATTTAACGTAGAGGGACAACGGGTATTGGCCCCCGGTATTACCGTGTGGGATGAGCCGCACGCCCGTGCGCGCGGCAACACGCCGCTAGGCGGATTTATGCCGGTAGATGATGAGGGCGTAGCCGCCCAACCCCTTCAACTGGTGGAAAAGGGCCGCACCGTGCAGTTGCCCCGTACCACCCGTCCGCTAGCGGATAAAAAACACAGTAACGGCCATGCGTGTGCTACGCCTTTGTCCATGCCGCGGGAATGTTTAACCAATGTGCGTGTAGAGCCGGAAAATCCTGTCCCGTGGGACGGATTGGAGGAGCGTTTGTTGGCACGTTGCCAAGAATTGGGCTTAGCGTACGGGTATATTTTGCACGCGTGGCCTGGGCCCGATACGGACAATCAGCCTGTGTGGGAGCGCGTATATACGGACGGACACCGCGAATTTGTCTATGGACTTAAAATAGACGGTTTAACCACGCGCTCGTTGCGCGACATTTTAGCCGCCGGAGACGAGCCGGTAGTCAGCCACTTGGACCAACCGGGCGAAACGGGCTTACCCGCCCAAAATGTGTCCACGCCCGCGCTACTTTTAGAGGAAATGGAACTGGGTACGCTAGACAATCAGCCCGACCAAAAACCGTTTGTAAAAAAACCGTAACCTACTCCCCCGGCACACACAGCCGGGGGAGTGGCATAGACCCCTTGTTCTTACGCTTGTCTAGTACCCGAACAATACGATGCTTTCCGTGCTACTATCCGCACCGCACATTTGCAATACAAAGAGCGTAAACAAGCGGCGCAACTGTCGGATGTCATCCAAGCACAGGCGGATTATTATAGGGATTTGGCCAACCGTTTAGACAACTTTATTGTACTGCACAACGGCCGCCAACCCAAGTGGAACACCAAAGACCTGCAAGAGCAAAACTTATTTAACGAATTTGAAGAGCTTATCCGCAATGATTTTGCCAACCAGTTTCACCCCATTATTGCGTTGCGCAAACGTTTACAAGTAATTTGGGATACTGCCAAAGGGCCTACCACCTTATCCCTGCAAGATACCATCAAATTGTTTGAAGAGTTTGTAAAAGCCACCCACCGCCGCTATCCGGCTTCGCTCATGCAACCGCTAGCAGCGGGAGAAATCCCCTTTGAGCAAGAAGAGCTACTGTGGGATAGTTTGGACTTTTGGCGTATTCATAATGAAGCCGCCATTCACCCGGAACTGGTACGTATTATCAACCAATACCCGGTTTATTAAAAATATCAATAGCAAGGCCCCTCTTACCAAGAGGGGCCTTACTTATTGTGTGGACAACCCCCAGCTATGCTGGGGGAATAAAGAAGGTTTACCGTTTTCCTTAAAAAAGTCGTCATCCCCGAGGGTTTCTATCGGGGATCTTCCACGCATCCGCCGTTTCTATATGCTTGCAAAAACGACAAGCGTTGAAGATTCCCGATACCGACATTCGGGAATGACAGCCAATTCAAAACAGCAAGAGAATAAGCGAAGCAAAGCGCGAGTGATAGGAGCCGTTGTGGCTAGATATCTAGCGGACTAGCAAGAGAAGGGCAGGGCCCGCATATGAAAAACCCCCGGCTTCGCCGGGGGATTGTTATTAAAACCGCTTTACTTATATTCCAACTTGGTTAGCTTATACTTGCGCGGCCCGCGGGGCAGTTGTGCTTCAAATACGTCCCCTTCTTTTTTGCCCAGCACCGCATTGGCTAGCGGGGATTTGACCGACAATAGCCCTTGGTCCGGGTTGGCCTCGGAAGGGCCTACCAACGTATAGGTAAATTCAAGATCGGCGGCTTGGTCCACAATGGTTACCGTGGCCCCAATACGCGCTTCACTTTTATCCACTGTCAAATCGTCTGTAATTTCCGCATTACGCAAACGTAATTCCAACATATTGATACGTTCCAGCGTTTGGGCTTGTTTTTCTTTAGCGGCGTGATATTCCGCGTTTTCTTTTAGGTCTCCCTGGGCGGCCGCAGCACCAATTTCTTCCGCCAGTTGGGCTTTTACGTCTTTTAAATCTTTGAGTTCTTGCAGTAACTCTTCATATTTTTTACGACTTACATAAAATACTTCTGCCATACATTACTCCTTATGCTAACAGTGTACAATTTAGTGCACGTGTTTTTCAACCACTTCTCCCCGGATGGGCGGAAAATACCCCGGGTGCGGACCCGGGGTGTTGTTAGTAGTAGTTGTGGGTAGGCCTAACGGCCCAAAGTAAAAGTTTTACGTAGTAGGCCCATTGATTGGGGAAACGGCCCCTTATCTCCACTCGGCCCGTAGCTTGGTGGCTACGCGGCTAACAAAACTTTTAGGGTCCGCCGTTTGGGCGGCTTGCTGTACATGTTTGCGCGCGCGGGTATAGTGGCCCAGTTGTTGTTCATTTAAGGCAACTAGTAGCAGGCCCAGTGGCTCTTGCGGGTGTTTTTTTAAGAAGGCTTGCGCTTTTTGCAAAGAGCGTTGATAATGCCCGGCTTGGTAGGCCCCCATGATTTCATAAAACTGCAAATCCCGGCGGTTTGGGGCCAGTAAAAGGGCGGTATCTATCGCCGCTTGGGCTTCGTCCAAACGGCCCAGGCCAAAGGCGGCTTGGGCACTTAAGAGCCAATAGTCGGGCTGCTTGGCGTCTTCGGTCAGTGCCATGGTGATGTGGATGTAGGCTTCTTCAAATTTATGTTGGTTCAAAAACGTAGAGGCGTAGCGGGCCCGGTATTGGGGGGCGGCTGCCGGGTTTAAGGCAAAAAACTGGTCGTAATAGGCACGCGCTTTGGAATAAAACCCAATCGCCCGGTAATTTTCGGCCTGGCCGGAAAGAGCTTCTAAGTTATCCGGCTCTTGCGTCAGGGCGCGCGCGTAGAGTTTTTGGGATTGTTCAAACAGCCCCGTGCGTTGGTAAAGTTGGGCGGCCGCCAGTAAAAGCGGGACATTTTTGGGGTGAAATTCGAGGGCTTCTAAATAGACTTCCAGGGCTTTATTAAGTTGCCCCAACTGTTCATAACTGCGCCCCAGCAAACGGTAGGCGCGGGCTTCGCGGCGTTTGACGTTGCCGGCTTTGTAAATGTAGCCGGTTAGTTCGGACACGGCTTCTTGGTATTTTTGCTCGTTATACAACGTGCGGGCGTGGACGTACTCTTTTTTGTCCCCGGCGGGGGCCAAGCCTAAAAACCCGGTGGAACAGCCCCCCAGTAGCAGGCAGAGGGCTCCCAGGAGGACTACTTTATTTTTTAAAAATGTAGGGGAGTGCATATAATAAGATATCCTCTTGCAAAGCCGGTAAATTTTTAAACGCCTCTTTGACGCCTACTTCCCCGGCTTGGTGCAGTTTATTAAGCTCTAGCGTGCCGGTATCCAGTACGCGGTTGGTGATAACAAAATTGGCCTTTTTGGCGGATTCCTCAATCATGGCGGCGGCACGTACGTCGCTTACGCGGTTAACATAACCCAAAATGGAGGAGGGCGTTTTAGAAGCAAAATCAAGGGGGGTAACGGATGCAATGATATAATCTGCGCCCATTTGTTTGACGGAGTCCACGGGTAAATAATCAACCACGGCCCCGTCTATAAGCGCACGGTGGCGGTACTGCACGGGGGCAAATACCCCGGGTAGGTTCATACTGGCACGCACGGCAATAGCCAAAGGGCCCGTGTTGAACAGGACCCGCTCGCCGGTTTTGACGTCCACCGCGGAGCAAGAAAACGGGATCGGCATATCTTCAAAGCGCATGTCGCCCAGTTGTTCTTCAAAAAATTTTTCTAAGTTAGCGGAGGTGGGCAGTTTTTTTTCAAATACAAAGCGCAGCACCCCCATCATGTTAAAATCGGGCGTGATGGTATCAATGGTAATATGGTTGCCCAGGTCCCATAGTTTTTCGGTCGGGAGTCCGGCCGCGTACAAGCCGCCCACTACCGAGCCCATAGAAGTTCCTGCCAGGTAATCAATGGGCAAGTGCGCATTGTCAAATACTTCTAGCACGCCTACGTGGGCATAGCCCCGTACCCCGCCGGCTGAAAGCGCTACCCCGATTTGCGGGCGGGCGTTTTTGGGCAGTTTTGTAAAACGCTGCCACATAAATTGGCGCAGTACATCATCATCGTTGGTGGACGTAAGCGCAAGACACGGCCCCGCGCACCAAAGCGTAAAAAGCAGCAACAGCCCCGTGCGCAGCGCACGCATTATAAATCCTTGCCAATGGCCCATTCCAAACGGGCTTTGGCGATATGGTTTTCCCGCAAGGCTTGCAAGTAAGACTGGCCTATCTGCAAATACGCCTGCAGCGCTTCCAGCCCGTCCACGCCGGTTTTAGGGGCGGTTTTTAAGTGGCGTTCCACGTAGGAAGAAAGACCTTCAAAGGTTTTTTTACGCGTTTGTACTTCGTCTTGCCAAAAAGCCATTTGCTCATAGCTGGAGATGACTTGTACGTGGATGTCGTCCTCAATGGAGGCACGGCGCAAGGTGCTTTTTTTCTGCTCGGCTTTCTTTTGCGTGATTTGTTGCGAAAAAGTATAGGGCAGCGGCAAACGCACGGCAAGAGAGACTTGTTTGTTTTCGTCATCCAAATCTTTATCCCCTACGCGCTCGTAAGAGGCGTTAAGCAAAATGTCCGGGTAGCGTTTGGAAAGGGCCAGGTCAATGGCAATGCTGTCAAGTTCCAAGGCGTAAATGGCAGATTTGAGCTCCGGGCGAAATTCGGTGGCCCACAATTCAAAATGAGGTAAATCGCCCTCCACACTCACAGGCTCCAACGTGCCGGAAAGGGTCAGCGGGGCGTTTTTTTCTTTATTGAGGCTCACGAGCATAGCCAGGCGGGCTTGGGAAAGTTCGTTTTGGGCTTGGCGGTAAGCGGCTTGTAATTGCGCTAAGAGTGCCTTTTGGCGAATGTGGGTCCAAGCATCGGGGGAAGTGCGCCACCGGGCCACCTGTTGGGCAATGTGCCGGGTCAATTTGACGTTTTCTTGTGCGTAAAGAAGGCGGGTAAAGGAGGTTTTAATATCTAATACGACGGCGTTTTTAACGGTTTCGTAGCGGCTTTGGGCTTGCTTAAAATTGGCGCGGGCCGATTTGACGGTACTGCTAATGCGCCCGCCGGAATAGAGGTATTGGGTGGCCGTCGCACCTACCCCATAGAAAGTATGGCCGTCCAAGGTGTTAGAAGCCGGCAACAGGCGGCTGACGCCCCCGTCCGGCAAAATAATGGGAGAGTCGGCCTTGTACCAACTGGCGGTGCCTTGCAAAGCAAATTGGGGGAGGTGGCGGAATTTAGCTTCGCTGAGTTTTTGCTCGGCAATGGTAATTTCCTCTTTTGCGGTTAAAAATTGGGAATTGTTTTCCAGCCCCAAGCGGATTGCGTTTTCCAGCGTGAGGTTATCGCTCTTTAAACTAGAAAAGACAAGCCCATAATTGCTTTGGGCTTGCAGCGGCACGATACAACTACACATAAACAACAGCACTAGGAATTTTTTCATACAAGTTAAGATAACGGTTTATTGTTAATCCGGTTTTCTACCACATCCATCATTTTGTTAAATTCGTTTTGTAATTCTTGCAAGCGGTCCCCTTTGCGCAGGTGTACCCGTTGGGAAAAATCCCCCTTGGCAATCGCTTTACAGGTTTGTTCAAAGCGGTATACCGGGCCCGCCATTTTGTGCGAAACAATGGCCGAAATTACAATGACCAGTAACACATAAATAGCAATTTTATAGAAGAAATCCGAAATAATGGGGACGAACTCATCATAAATGGGTTGCATGAGCACCGGGTAAGCATCAAACAAATCATTGAGGGTGGCCATGAGCTCCAGGGTCATAATCGCCAACCCGCACAGCACACAGGTAACCATGAGAAGCATGTACCGAAGCTGCAGACTTTTTTTAATAAAAATCGTGCGGCGCTGAAAGGGGTTCTGTGGGGTGGGCGACGGTTTCATACAATTCCTAGAACGTGGTTATGTAGCGCAGTTGCAAAATGCGTTCGCTTTCATCCCCGCGGCCAATGCGGCGGAAAGCGGCATCTAAAGCTAACGAGGGGTGCAGGTAAAAACGGGCCCCCATATTCAGGCGGGAATCGCGGATGTTGCGGATGTTGTCCCATTCGGTTAGCAAGTTGATTTGCGGCAGTATTTTGTAATAGAGGCCGGTAAACATATACAGTTCATCCCAGTCAAAATCCGAAAAATTACCGCCGGCGGTTAAAGAAAGCCCCGGGGTGAAAATTTCGCGCGTGAGGGTAATGTAGCCGCCCTTGCGGTTATCCAAATAGTGTTTGGTGCGATGCCCTCTGTAATCGCGGGAATGTTTGTCGTACCCGTAGCCGTAGCGGCGGCCGTCGTAGCCAATGGCAATAGCGGGCAGGTATAAGTTACCGTCGTACAATTTCCACTTGGCTTGGAAATCGGGGTCTAGCACTTTGACAGAGTGAGAGGACCCAATCCAGTTATCAATGGCCAGGCTCATACCAATGTTAATGCGCGGATAAACCCCAAAGTCAATGCTTTCCATGACCGTACCGTGTTCATAGACACGGGTTAAAAAAGAGGCTTGGTAACGGTCATACACTTCGGCGGTGGGCACATCTACAATCATGGTTTCGGTGGAGATAGGGTCTCCTTCAGCGGCCCACAGCGCCGGGGCCAAACATAAGGCAGTAAGTACAACAGTGCAAAGACGAATTAATTTCATATACTCTCCTAGTGAATAAAAGTTCTTACATCTTTTAAAGCGGGTTTTACAATTGTGCGCACATTTTGGATGCGTACGCTTTCGCGGGCGGGGAAAAAGTCATTTTTGTCCCGCGGGAAAGCGATATCTACAATCCCTTTTTGGGCGCGGTCCGTTCCAACTATTACGCCCAAATTCCAATGGTCGGTTTGGTACAGATCGTGTTTTTTTGGATTTTCGTAATTACGGATGACCCAGGTACCCGTTTGCAATAAAGAGGGGTCCTCTACCGGGCGGGTTTTTAAGATAATAAAAGGGGTCCACACCGCCACCCCTTTGCAGGGGCCGTTGATGAATTTTACTTTGTAGGAGTCTTCATGGGCAGAATGATCACCGGGGCGGGCAATTACGTCGGCCATGGAATAGCGGGCGTAGGGTTTATCCACAAATTCACACGCGGCAAATACGTGGGTATTGATAAAGCGCTCGTAATCCTGGTTGGGATCAAAACGGTCGTACGTGGTGGTATTCTTACGGCAGGAGACGGTAAACAAACCGGCAATAATGAGCATCCAAACGGCAACTTTTTTCATGAAAATTTCTCCTTGGGCAGAACCTGCGCCCGCGCGTACGTGCGCTAAAATACCCTTCTACAAATTATACCCAATTTAAGGCCGTAAATAAAAATTATTTTTTAGCTCCTTTGGATTGCGGCCGGTTGCCGGATTGTTTCATTTTATCAAAGACCCCTTCCCAACCGGCCCCCGTTTGGTTTTGCTGACGGGTCTGTTCGTTGAGTTGTTGGCGCACATTTTCCCGTACCGTTTGTTGATACAGGGGGCGTTGGACGTCTTGAATGACTTGTTTGGCGTCACTCACATTTTGCGCCATAGATTGGGTAATTAAACGCCCGGCATCTACGGCAGAGTCCGCTTGGGTTAACGGTTCCTTGCCGTAGGCAAAGATGACGCTTTGAATATCCTGGGCAAATTGCTCTGCTTGGGCGGGGTCGGTTACGTAGAACACCGTCAAATCTTCCGCACGGCCTTGCGGGTTAGCCGGGTTAGCGGCCTGCAAGGTTTGCTGTTGGGTTTGCTGAGCTTGGGAAACTGTGTAGGGCACATAATGCACCGCACTTTGCTCAAATTGTGTTTCGGCCGCTTTGCGGGCTTGGGCTAGCTGCTCTTTGGAGGCGTTTTCGCCAAGTTGTTTGAGTTTGTATGCTACAAAGGCTTGTTTATAAGTGGGATAGGTGTTTTGCGGGTCCGGCTTGAGGGTGGCATTGGCCATGGCAATAGCGTCGCGCAGTTGGGGGTCGGCCTGTTTGGAATTGGCGACCCAATAGCACGTTTGCGAAGCGCAGTTTTGTGTTTCATACAAAAATTGATAAATTTCGGCCGCGTCCTGTACATTTTTGGAAGGGCCGGCCATGTTGGCAATCGTTTCGGGCGTAGTGGGGCCTAAGACGGGAGTTAACGGTAATCCCTTGGGTAGTACATATTGGGTGGTTTGGTAAAATTCGTCCGCGTTTTGGGCTTGTTCCCGGTTTATAATCCCTTGGGAAGTGGCGGGGGTGGGCAGCGGCTCCCCATTATCTGCAACGAAGCATCCGTCGGAAGTATCCGGCAGGGAGGAGCTTTTGCAGCCTACCATGTAGGCCAGTTCATCCACGGGTTGTTTGCCGTTGGCATTTTGTTGCATGGTTTGCAAAATCCCTTGTTTGATTTGCTGCTTGCCTTGTTCGCTTAGGCCCTGTTTATAGCCTTCTTTCTCGCGGGTTTCTTCTGCGGTTTTGGGGTTGGGATAGGTGGCATCTGCCAAAATTTCAGCGGCCTCATTGAGTCCGCGCGTGCCGCTAATCAGTTCGGCAAATTGGGCTACTTGGTACCGTTCGCGTTCATACGGCGTCATTTGGGCCCACGCTTGGGGGGTAATGTCCGGCAGCGGCAAGCGAACCGGGCCTAGCGAAGGGTGTTTGGATTGCGTGCTAGTACGGGGTGTGGAAACCAAGCTACGTAGCGTGTCTCCCTCGCGCGTAAGATGTACCGGGCTCGGCCCTACCGTAGTAGGCGTATCTAGCCCCAACCATTTTTTGACCGGACGTACCAGCCGGGCCCATTTAGAATCCGGGATGGCGGGTTGTACCTCCCTGGGGGCAACCCGGGCCGCGCGTTCCTGTTTTATGTAACGGTCGTAGGGATTATCGTGTACGTTTACCTCGTGCATACCGGGTTGGCCGGCCTGAGGCGCGGTTTGACGTACTAAGACCCATTGTCCGTCGTCGGTTTGCACCGCCGCATCCCCATAGGCTGTGTCTTGCGGGGCGGGCAGTGGAATAAGGGTGGATTCGGACGGCTGCGCGGAAGAGGGGGAAGTCGTGGGTTGCATTTGACCGCGGGCTAAAAAAGACGGCTGTGCAGACGGCGGCAGGGCCGCGTTTGCCCCCGTGGGAGCGGAAGTAAAGCGTGTTTTGTGTTCCCCGCGCGGACGGAATAAGTGGGCCAAGCGTTTGGCAATAGCCGTGAGGGGATTATCGGTGGTTACCTGCGGCTGTGCTTTTAACTGGGCCGGTGTGGGCGACGGGGTGGTTTGTAAAAACGGTAACAGCAAAAAAATAAAAGCAGCCAGGCAGAAAAGTAAAAACGCCGCTTTTGCAATTTTTAGTTTCATAATTTATCCTCATTGCCGGAGGGAAAATACCGCCGGAGTAGTTGTTTTAAAATGTGCCACGATTGTTGCACGTGGCGTATAAAAGGGTGCGTGGCGGACGGGGCGGGATTGCCCGTGGGTAACGTAATATGTTGAGCCGCCAAAAGTTCACGCAAATATTGTACCGGGACCGCAAAATTTAAGTTTTGGTTGGCACTGCCGGCCAAGCTGGCAAAAGCAATGGCAATCACGCGCCCGTGCGCGTCAAACACGGGACTACCGCTAGAACTGGGGGAAATGGGGGCACTGATTTGAAACCACAAAGAGCCGTCTTTTTGGGTGCGCAGTTGGCTAATAATGCCCGAGGTAACCGTATTTTGCAACCGGCGCGGGTTGCCAATTACTGTAATGGATTGGCCGGGCTGTACGGTGGATGAATCGCCCAACGTAACCGTAGGTAAATGGTGGGCTTGTATCTGTAAAAGGGCCAAGTCTGCCTGGGGGCTTTGCGCAAGAGGGGTAGCTTCCCCCGAGGTGGTACCGTTATTAAAGGTAAGGTTGATGTAGAGGGTGTCTTGTAATACGTGGCGGTTGGTGGCAATCAGGCCGTCCTCCGTAAGCACAAAGCCGGTAGCCGTGTGGGTGCTTCCGTCTTTTTTAAGCATATTGACGGTTACCACGGCCGGCATATTTTGTTGGGCAATTTGTACATGGTCGTGCGTTTGTGCAAAAAGCACTGCGCTTGCCAACAGACCCCCTAACGTAGCTACCCACTTTTTCATATTCTTTATTATAGCAAGAAATGCAAGAAGGGTAACTTGTTTTTCATTTCCTCTTGTCGGACAGAGGTTTTTTTATTATACTATAGGTACAATTTTATCTGTTTTTGGAACCGTATGAAGAATACGGGATAGCGTTAAACGCTGTCCACTACGCCAAAAATAGCCGAAATAAGGGTACATATTTAACGGGGTAGCTCCCTGTTGGATATGTACCAAGTGTTTTTCGTTTGTGCGAAAGGCCGCGGCTGTTTTATGTGAGTATCGTAGTGGACGCTCCCGTACACCAGCCGTTCTTGTTTATACGTTTTCCACGCAGGTAAGTTGAAAAGATAGGTCGGATTTTACGTGACAAATAACATTGTCATCCTGGACTTGATCCAGGATCTCACCTTAGGTTGTTAAAAAGTGGTGAGATTCCAAATCAAGTTTACAATGACTTAATAAAAAAGGAGAAAACGTATGAACAATCAAAACACCCGGCGGGGTTTTACGCAAGAAGTACTAAAAAACAATCCAGTAAATATCCCTGAACTTGTTTCAGGGTCTTCCACGCACGCTGTTACGCAACAGAGTTCCCAACGACAGGCGTTGAAGATGCCGAAACAAGTTCGGCAATATCCTTATTTAACAGTACTTCACGGCTTTACGCTTATAGAGCTCTTGGTCGTTGTTCTTATCATTGGCATATTGGCGGCGGTGGCGGTGCCGCAATACCAAAAAGCGGTTAAAAAAGCGTATGTGTCCGAATGGGTAACCTACTTAAACGGATATATGAAAGCCATAGACGTGTGGTTATTGACAAATGGTTACCCGGAGCAAGGGGATATAATTGAATTTACGGGTACGAGCACTAGCCCGCGCATTCATGCAGATTTAGACTTGGATTTTGTGTGTAAACCGAACCCAGATGTTGCTAATCAATGTCAAACCAAGATAGGTGGGTTTCATGTGGGTTGCGGAGGAGACGGGCACTGTTGGGTTAATGTAGGGGCTTTTTATGGTAAAATAGCAGAACACGTAGATGTTTCCAAAATGGCTAATGAAAATGCATGGAAATTACATCGTGTTTCGTCTTCAGATTCCTTTACAGTACAACTTATTTGCCAGTATTGGGCCACACATTTTGGGGTGGAGCGGATGCTGGAAGACGCGAAAACAACTTGTGCCGCAGTAGGTATAGAATAAACTTTTTAAACAAAAAACCGCCCCTTTTACGGGGCGGTTTTCACATACTTAATTTTTTAATACTTAGCTAGTACCTTTTCTTTTTCGGCACTGCTGTACACGCGGTAGTCCATTTGTTGGAAAATAGAATCGCGCATTTCCAGGTTATACACGTAGCCTTCATCTATGCGGTTGCCGATAATTTGCTCGTAGAGCTCGTTAAACCGTTTGATGTGGTCTTTGGTACGTTTGGTGGAATATTCTTTGGCCGTGCCCGTGGTCATTAAAAATGCCCAATCGGACGATTGCATGAGCACCAGTTCGCGCGCCAGTTGATTGAGGGCGCGGCGCAACAGGCCCTGTGCATCCGGGAAGCGGTTAGCCAGGTCCATCATACGCTCGGCCGATTTAATGAGGTGGCGGTAAATCCAGTCGTTACCGCTATTAAGCCACACGTCGTGGTAGCCTTTATCACCCCAGGAGGACATGGACGGCTGTACCACTTGGTTTTCCGGGTACATTTGCAAATATTCCATGGGGGTGATGAGCTTAATTTCGTCCTGGTCGTAATAGATTTTTTTGAATAAAAATTCCAAGAAATCAATCCCTTCATACCACCAGTGGCCGTAGAGTTCAGCGTCGTACATGGAAACGACGAGCGGTTTGCGGTCAATAATAGTGCTTAAATATTCCACTTGCTTTTGGCGGTTGAACATAAAGTTGCCGGCGTGCTGGGCGGCTACTTCGCGCGCTTCCCAGGGGTTGTAGGCCTGTTTTTGATTGAGCGCCACTTTGCCGGTAATTTTGTGGTATTTCATGCCAATGTTGCGGCGGACGCCGTCGGAATGGAGATAGGGCTTAATATAATCGTAGTCGCAATCGTAGCCTAAATCGCGGTAAAATTCGCGGTAGCGGGGATCGCCGGGGTAGCCGGAGTCGGCGCTCCACACCTGTTGGGCCGATTCCATATCGCGCGCAAAGGCGGCTACGCCCGTTTCGGGGCAATAGACGGGGGCATATACGCCGTATTTGGGGCGCGGCGTGCCGTGTAAAATACCGTGCGATTCGGTAAAGAAGAAACGGATGCCTTCTTCACGCAAAAATTTATCGTCACCGGGATTGTAGGCACATTCGGCCAGCCAAATCCCGCGCGGGCTGCGGCCAAAGCGGCTGCGGTAGTCATTAGCGGCAATTTTGATTTGGGCATTGACGCTTTCTTTATGCACCATTAAGGGTAAATACCCGTGCGTGGCGCAACAGGTAATAATTTCCAACTTGCCCATATCTTGGAATTTTTTGAAACCTTGCAATACATGGCCGTGGTAGCGGTTGTCAAACAAATCCTGGTAGCGGCGGAATTTGTCGTAATACATATGGGCCACGCCCTCAAATTCGATGCCACGGGTGCGGTCAATTTCTTTGGCGGAAAGCTCTACCCGTTGGTTTAGGTAACGGCGGAAACGGTCTATTAACAGCGGGTCCTCCATCATGTTGCACAGCGGCGGCGTGAGGGACATGGTCAAACGGAAATCGCACCCTTCTTCGGTCAGTTTTTCAAATACATTGAGTAGGGGGATGTACGTCTCCACCATGGCTTCATAGAACCAGTCTTCTTCTAAAAAGTCCGGGTATTCCGGGTGCTTGATAAACGGCAAATGCGCATGGAGTACCAGTGCTAAGTAACCCTTTTCTTGTCCCATAGTTATTTCCCCGGTTCACGCACGGCTTTGATGTCCACGTGGCGCGTTTTGTCGCCTTTTTGGTTGCGCGCATGGATGGGCAAATCAATCACGTCCCCCGCGGATAAGTGGCGGTGAATGGTAAATTTACCGTCTTTAAGTTCAATTTCTTGGCCGTTGATGGTAACAATGGCGTTTTTAGAGGCGGAGCCGTAAATGGTAATTTCACAATCGGCATTGAGCCAAATGTCCTCGTCCTCTTGCACTTTGTCTAAATGCAGCGCAAAGGACGACCACGAGGACGGCGCGCCGGAGGGGGTAAGTTCAGTTAGTTTCCAGCGTTGGCCGACTACTTGCATCAGTTCGCTAGCCCCCAGGCCAATGTAATCGGCCCCGGAGAGTTTTAATAGTTTTTGGAAATCGCCCTCGACAATCATCCATTTGTCGTCAATCACGTTGGACACGCGGCCCGGCGGGATGGCGGTGGCGTTGGAGCGGGTGACTAAAATAAAGCGGCCGTCGTCCGTTAAGTACCCCAGGTCGGCAATATACGCGCGGCCCGATTCGGGCGCGTTAATATACCAACTTTTGGCCTCAAAAATAACGGGCATATCGTAGTATTTTACAGAGTTGGAACCGTTAAAAAGCGTCACGCCGGTTACGTCGTGCAAGCGGATAATGGTGCGGGCCGTGTTTAACGCCGTGCCAAATTGGCTTTTTAAATAGTCAAAAGTGCTTTGGGTAATTTCCCAAAATAAAAACATCCAAGCCGGATCTTTCGGTAAAAGATAGCTTTCCGTTTTGCCATAGCCGGACGGAATATCCGCCTCGGTTTGGCGGCTCTGCACGAGCGGTTTAAGTAGTGAACCTGAAGACAAATTGCTTGCCATAACCCTTTCCCCCTAAAAATAAATTTGTATTGATAAAAATAGGCGCAAATTCTACCAGATACATTGTAGCATATTTGCGCCTACTGTAAAGGGGAAAATTTAGTTAGTTTGTACGGCACAAAAAGCAGTTGGTTTTGGCAGGAATTTTTATTATACTATAAATACAATTTGAATTGTTTTTGGAGCCGTATGTAGAATACGGAACGTATTTTGGAATTTCCAAAATCCTTCTCAAGTCCAAAAACAGCCATTTAAGCACGGGGGAAAATCCCTTGTGTGAGTTTGTAGTTTTGCGCCAGTTATTGGCGCAAGACCCGGCTGTTTTCGTTGTGACACTTGAGAAGGCACAAAGAGGGCGGCCGTTTTGTATGCACTCCAAACAGGACAAATTGAAATTAACTTGTAAGGAGTGTAGTATGAACAACCCAAAAGATGTAATTATAAAAAAAGTCTGTCATTCCCGAACGTTTTTATCGGGAATCTACAACGCATTAAAGAACACAAGGTGGGGATCCCCGACAAAAACACTCGGGGATGACGCTAATGAATACACGGGTATGACACCTAATTTAATGGGTTTTACCCTACGTCCCTCGTCATCCCACAGTGTTTCTATGCGGGATATAGGGGCGGCCCCACGCGGCTTTACCGCCCGCTCCGTCACCCCGCAGTGTCGGTATGCGGGGTATAGCGGGCGCAGAGGCTTTACGCTTATAGAGCTATTAGTCGTTATTCTTATTATCGGCATTTTAGCCGCGGTGGCCCTGCCGCAATACCAAAAGGCAGTAGAAAAAGCGCGGGTGGCACGGGTGCTACCTTTACTACATTCTATCGTCATGGCGCAAGATGCACACTACTTGGCTACGGGGCAATATACTACCGAATTAGAGGATTTAGACGTCTCTATAAAACACGGGGATAAACTAGCGGGCTACATTGAAAAAAATGTATATGAAGATGTGGAGGGTGGAAAGTTAGTTATTTACAGCGCGCATCACGGCGTTGTATGGATTGGCAAATATGTAACTATTGATTTTTTCTATCCTACAGTTTATTCTTATTGTTATACAGCAAATCCAGATAGCGATTTGGGAGAGGCTATTTGTGCCACGTATGGACAAAAAATGTCTACCTGGCCTTCTGGTGCGGGTTATTACAAAATGAATTTGTAATATACAAGGAAGTGCTCTTTCATTTTGTCAATAACAACGGGCTATAGTACTAATCCCCCGGTAAAGGGCAGGGGAATTATATTTAGTTAGTTTTTAAGCGGTTTTTGAATCAGCCACAAACTGGCAAAAATTAACACCATGCCAATTAGTTCCGGTGTGTGCGGCGTGCGGGCGCGAAATAAAATATCTGTGCCCATGGCAATCACGGGCGAAAAATATGTTACAGATGCCATGCGCGTGGCCCCCCAACGTTTCATCAGCGCAACCATTAAAAGAAACGCCACCGCGGACGAAAATACCCCCGCGCTTAGAATGGAAAGCACTAGCTTGGTGTTAAATACCGCCAAAGCGGGGACGGGTTCGGCCGATAGTGAAATGAGGCTCAGGACTATCGCGGCAAATACGTATTGGTGGAACGTGTTGGCCTCCCAGTTTAGCTCGGTGTTATCCACCATAATTTTTTTGGTGATTACGTTGCCTACGCCGTAGGAAAGTGCCATTACCAGCAGGGCCAAATATCCCCATAAAGCCATTTTCCCGGCGGGTACCGTAAGGGCGGCTTGCCATTGCGGGCGCATAATAATGAGGAGCCCGGCTAGGCCAATGATCACCCCGGCCGCGCGGCGCCAAGTAAAGCGGTCCACGCCTTTTAAGAGGATGGCCCCGGCAATAAAGCTCCATATCGGCACGGTGCCGTTAAAAATGCCCGCCACCGTGGGGACCGTGTGTTGGATGCCCCACGACAGGGACGCAAACGGCAGTAAAATGAGCATGAGGCTAATCGTCCACGGACGCCACAGTTGGCGCGCGGGACAGCTGAGTTTAGCGCGGCGCAACGCAAAGAAAACCGCAAAAAACAAAAGCCCCGCCAGTACGCGGGCAAACGCCCCCCAATAGGGCGGTAACACGTCCACAATGTTTTTGGACGCTAAAAACGCCGTGCCCCAACACAATGCCAAACAAAATGCTAAAAAGTAACTCATAAAACTATTTTAGCAATTTTGAAGTTTTGGCTGGGTTAATTCATTTTAAAATAATAGCCGGGTTTCCACACGTTGCGGACTTCTTCTCCCAAGCTTCTACAAATGCTTACAGCTAAGTCGCTTTTAGGGCCATTTTTCGAGTATGCAATGCACCAGTGATACCCGGCAAAGTTGTCTTCACCATGTAACATTATCATTTGTATTCCAGGTATGTCTTCATTGCCTATGCTTGCGGAGCACATTTTTTTGTCCTGACATGAAAAATAATATTTATTGGGGTCCCGTTCTTGATCATCTCCCAACTTTTCTCTTCCTTGTGGAATGTCCACATCCAGTTCACTAATATCATTGGTGTAATCTCCGTTGGCTAAATAATAGGCCTCTTGCGCTTGGACAAGTGCTTTTACCATGGTTACGGCTTCTGCCGTGCGTGCCTTATACACGGCTTTTTGGTATTGCGGCACAGCTACCGCGGCCAAAATACCAATGATGAGTACCACAACTAATAACTCAATCAGCGTGAATGCGGCAGTATGCCCCTTGGCCGGGGCATTGTCAGACAGTGCCTGACCTACCAACTCAGTGAGGGTAAAGCCGTGGGCTGTTGTAAAATAAGATAATCCCTGAAATTTTTTCAGGGTCTTCAACGCCTGTTGTTGCGTAACGGCGTGCGTGGAAGATCCCGAAACAAGTTCGGGAATAATACTTTGTTTTATAATTACATTTTTTTGGTTGTTCATGCGTTTTCTCCTTTTTTATGTCAGGTGTTATATTATGTCATCCTGAATTTAATTCAGGATCTCACCTCATATTTCTAAAAGTGGTGAGATTCCAAATCAAGTTTGGAATGACGCTTATTTTTTGTCAGGCTATACCCCGCATAAAAACCCTGCGGGGCAGGCTCTGACCTACCTTTTCCATTTGCCTGTTTAGGAGCGCACAAAAAACGGCTGTTAAATTTGAGCCCTTATCCCAGACCACAAACAAAAACAGCCGTAGCGTATCGTAAAACGATAAGCATTGGGCACAACACACAGGGATTATAAGTTCCTGTGTATAGTGCCTAGTACAGCAGTTTTTGGAGGGATAAGGGACCTTTGAAGGGTTCTGCGTTTCTTAAACGCTTCCAAAAACAGAATCAAATTGTATTTTCATTATAGCATAAAAATTATTCCCGAACTTGTTTCGGGATCTTCAACGCCGGTTGTTTCCCGGGCGGGTACGTCCAAACAGCAAGCGTGGAAGACCCTGAAAAAATTTCAGGGATTATCTTTACTTTATCGTTGCTATTTCTTAAATTTCGTATAATATCTTTATGCGTAAGCATTTGTTTTCTATTTTATTTTTACTTGTGGCCGCCGGGATTTGGTGGGCGTCTATTTCTTCCACCGTGCGTAACCCGGTGGTGGATAACGATAACCCGGTGCTCGTCACCTCGGGCTATGTGCCTTATACGCTAGCTAAAGAACTGGCGGGGGAATACGTCAATGTGCTCATGCTACTTCCGCCGGGGGCCGAGCCGCACGCCTTTGAGCCCACGCCCGGTGCGCTGATTACCTTGCAACACGCGGACGCCTTTGTGTATTTATCAAACGAACTGGAGCCCTGGGCGGCTGATTTAGCTAACGTAGCGCGCGAAAAAGCCACCGTCCTAAAACTGGCAGACGCCGTGCCTGCCGGGGCGGACCCGCATGTGTGGATGAATTTGGAAAATGCCAAATTATTAGCCGCGCAACTTGAAAAAGTGCTCACGCAAATAGACCCTGCGCACGCCGCCATTTATCAAGAAAATTTAGCTAAAGTGGACCGCGAAATTAGTAACCTGCAAGCCTCTTTTAAAACCGCATTAGCCCACTGTAAATCGCGCGAAGTGGTACACGTAGGACACTTGGCATTTAAAAATTTAACCGACGCGTACGGCCTGACGCTTACGGCGTTGGCGGGCACGTCCCACAATGGGGAACATTCCGCTAAAAAACTGGCCGCGTTGGTAGATGAAATTAACGCCAAACATATTTTGGCTATTTTCACGGAGGACACGCTCTCCCCGCGCTTGGCCAAGGCCGTAGCACAGGAAACGGGCGCACAAATTTTTCCGTTGTACCCCATTGAACACATCTCTAAAACAGATTTTAATGCAAATGTAACCTACGCGGAGTTAATGCGCCGCAACTTGGAAAGTTTGGTGCGGGGGCTACAATGCCAAGCGTAATTAAGGCCGAAAAACTTCGCTTTGCGTACCGCCGGGTACCAGTGCTGGAAAACGTTTCTTTTGACGTGCAGTCCGGCGATTATGTGGGTATTATTGGCCCCAACGGCGGCGGGAAAACCACCTTACTAAAATTGCTTTTGGGTTTAGAACAGGGCGAAGGAACTGTCTTTTTATTTAACACGCCGCTTGCCAAATTTAAGGCATGGAATAAGATTGGATATTTGGCGCAGAAAAGCCCGGTTTCCCAAAGCCGCTTCCCGATATCGGCCGAAGAAGTGGTGCTGATGGGGTTGCCGCAGCGGCTAGGCAGCGGGGTCAGCCGCGCGGACCTAAAACAAGTACACGCCGCTATGCAAAAAACACATACGCGGGAATATGCCGGAACGATTTTCCACGATTTGTCTATCGGCCAACAACAACGCGTTTTACTGGCGCGCGCGCTAGTGAGTAGCCCGGAAATTTTAATTTTGGACGAGCCTTCCACCGCCCTAGACGCGCAAAGCCGCGAAATGTTTTTTAACCTGTTGGGCGAGCTTAATAAGCAGCACGGGGTTACCATTTTGCTTATCACGCACGACACGGGCGAAGTGGGCAAACATATTTCCAAATTTATGTACGTAGATAAAACGGTGGTGTTCTTTGGCACCAAGAGCGAATTTTGCCACAGTGCCGCCGTAGCCAAACAACTGGGCCCCTTTGCCCAACATACCATTGACCACCTGCACAACCACCACGGGCATTGTCCCCTGGGCGAAGATTGCACGGAGTGTGCGCACGCGGAGGGAAAACATGCTTGAGTTTTTAAGCTATGGGTTTGTACAACGCGGGTTGGTGGCCGGTACGTTAGTGGCGGTGGCGTGTGCGCTGTTAGGAGTGTTTTTAGTACTTAAGCGGTTGTCTTTACTGGGCGACGGCATGAGCCACGTGTGTTTAACCGGGGTAGCGGTGGCACTTTTAACGTCCACGAGTCCGGTCTATATGTCCGTGCCGATTGTCATGGCCGCCAGTGTGGGGATTTTAAAAATTACTTCCACGTTTAAAATTTACGGGGACGCCGCTATTGGTATTGTCAGTGCGGCGGGGCTGTCGGTCGGGCTTTTGCTTACCGCACTTGCCGGCGGATTTAATACCGATTTACTAGGCTATTTGTTTGGCAGTATTTTAACCGTTTCCGCTAGTGAGGCCGCCTTGTGCGGCGTGCTACTTTGTGTGGTGCTGGTAGGGCTGAAACTGTTTTACCGCTATTTGGTGTCCGCTTGTTTTGATGAGCCGTTTGCTCACACGCGCGGGGTGCCGGTGCAAACCGTCAATTTAATTTTAGTGATGATTACGTCCGTGGCGGTGGTGCTGGCGTTTAAAGTGGTGGGGATTTTTTTAATTTCTGCTATGCTTATTATTCCGCCCGTGGCGGCACTCCTGCTTTCGCGCACGTTTAAGCAAGTGCTTGGGTTGTCCGCGTGCTTTGGCGCGCTGAGCGTGTGGGGGGGAATTTGGTTTTCGTTTATGTTTAATATCCCGTCCGGCGCGACGATTATTTTGGTGGATTTACTCATTTTACTGGGCGCGTTTGTGTGGAGTAAAGTGTATGCCCGCTAAAGACGTACTAGCACTACTCAAAGCACTTAAAAAATTGTACCCCAAACACGTCATCCCTTTGCACCACCAAAGCGCGTGGGAACTGCTGTGTGCGGTGATTTTGTCCGCCCAATGCACGGACGCGCGCGTGAACACCATTACCCCGCATTTATTTAAACAATATCCCACGGTGCAAGACATGGCCCGCGCTAACTTGGCGGATGTAGAAAAAATTATTCACTCGGCCGGGTTTTACCACAGTAAAGCACTTAGTTTAATAGAAATGTCCAAGCGCATTTGCGACGTGTACGGCGGCAAAGTGCCGCAAACCATGGACGATTTGCTGACCTTGCGCGGGGTGGCGCGCAAAACCGCCAACGTGATGTTGGGCGATTATTTTAAAAAACCCGCCGGCATTGTGGTAGATACGCACGTCAAGCGTTTGGCGTTTCGCTTGGGGCTTACGAAGAATACGGATCCCGTAAAAATAGAGCGCGACCTAACTAAAATTATCCCCTATAAATACTGGGGGTGGATTGCCATTGCGCTTATTTTACACGGGCGCAGTATTTGCCCGGCGCGCAATCCCCGGTGTGGGGAATGCACGCTTAGCAAGTTGTGCCCGAAATATGGGGTAAAATAGGTTAATTGATTTTATAGAAAGTTTCTTCTCCTCCCTCTGGGAAATGGGTTCCCATACTTTCACAAATTTGTTTGGCTAACTCATTTTTTGTGCCTTTCAAATCGCCATATATACATAATTTTGTGCTTTTATCTAGGCGGTTTGCGTAGTCTTTCAAAATAAATTCAAACCGGGGCATATTTTTATTGTCAATATCGGCTCCACAAGTGCGTTTCTCTAAACAAGAATAGGAGTATTTATTATCAAAGTTTCCTAGTCCCCACGCGCCGATTTGAGTAGTTGGTACCTCAATGTCTAATTCGGTAAGGTCATTGGTGTACTCTCCATTGGCTAAATAAAAGGCTTCTTGCGCCTGTTCAATACTATGTAGCATAGCTAGGGCCTCTGTTGCACGTGCTTTATAAACCGCTTTTTGGTATTGTGGCAGGGCTACCGCGGCTAATATGCCAATAATAAGCACGACGACCAACAACTCTATGAGGGTAAAACCCATTAAATTAGGCGTCATCCCCGAAGGTTGGTATCGGGGATCTTCCACGCACCCATTTAATAAGGCATTTTCCTTGGTTTGACAACGGCAAGCGTTGTAGATTCCCGATAACGACTTTCGGGAATGACTATTTTTGTGTATGATTTCTTGCGTAAAACCCCGCCGGGTGTTTGTGGTGTTCATTTTAGACTCCTTTTCTTGGGTGTGTGCAATTTGATAGATTGGAGTATAAAATGTGACGGCTGCTATAGATGAGTGCATTCTGTGGTCCCCAACTACAACAGCCGCAGTTTGCCACTTAAAAGTGGCAAACAATCGACACACAAAGGTGGCCGCCTCTGTGTGTCTAATTTCGGCTGTTTTTGGTACAGAATGCAACTCTTAACGAGTTACCCGTATTTTTATACGTTTCCAAAAACAGAATCAAATTGTATTTTTACTACCCCCTTATTGTACTAAAAATTAAGTTTTAATATACAACAAAACGGACCTTTCGGGCTGCTATCTTTTTTGTTGGCTAAATTGGTAAAATAAAGATACATTGTTAAAAAGAGTCATAGAGTACATGAAATTACCACAGGATTTTACATTTAAACTGCGCTTTTGGGTGGGGTATGTGCTTGCGCTACTAGGGCTGTTTTTTGTGGTGCGCCTGGCTATTTTGGGCGCGTATTACCCCGTGTTTCAAACCCTCTCTACCCCGGAAATTATAGTGGCTTTTGTGCGGGGGGTACTCTTTGATACGTCTATCCTTTTTCTAGTTGCAAGCCCGCTACTTGTGTTGTGGTGGTTGCCGGTACGTTCGGCCAACTATTTAAAAGCGTGGCATGTGTATGGGTGTTTGGTGGTATTGTTTTTGGCGGGTGTGTTGGTGGCGGACTTTGTGTATTTCCCGGAAGCCAAGCGGCACATGGCTGAGGAACTGTTGTACCTGAAAGATGAAATTGGGTTTTTAGTGCACTACGCGCTGAAAGGATATGGGTGGGTGTTACTGCTGTTAGCCGGCGTGTTTGCGGGACTCGTGAAAGTGGGGTTTGTGCTCATTGACCGGTTTTATAAACCACGTTTGCAACCTGCCTGGAAAAGCGGAGTGGCGTTTGTAATTGCAGGTGCGGTGGTGTTTTTGGGGATCCGGGGGCAAGTAAGCGGGAAGGCTCTCTCTATGCGTTCCTTAAATAAACTATCCACCAGTACGGCCCAAGGGGTGCTGATGAGTAATGGGGCGTTTTCGGCGTATCATTCGCTACGGCGCACAAAGGCACAAACGCAAAATCCGCTCCCCGAAGAGCAAGCCTTGGCACAGATGCAGCAGTTGTTAGCTTCCCCGCAGGAAACATTTACCGAGCCCGATTATCCCTTAGTACGCAAAATTAACACGCAAGCCCCTTTGCAAAAGCGCAACGTAGTCGTGATATTACTGGAAAGCTGGACGCCGCGCTACATAGACGTTTACGGGAATCATCACTACGGCGTAACGCCCTATTTTGATGCGTTGGCGCGCCAGAGCGTTAGGTTTACCCAGGCCTATGCGGTGGGGGTGCGTAGTATTTTTGGGATCGGGGCCAGTTTTGCCGGGGTGCCGTTGGTGCCGAGCATTGGGCAATTTTCAGATGGGCTGGAATTAAACGCTATTACCTCGTTGGCGCGGGTGCTACGGGAGGAGGGGTATTACACGGCCTTTGTGCAATCTTCCTTAAGAAGTTCCTACCAAATGTGCAATATGGCTGAGCATATCTTTCATTTTGAAGAAAGCTATGGCATGGAAGATATCCCCCGCCTGATGGACTACCAGGCGGAACAAGATTTTGGCTATGACTACGATATGTTGCAGTTTGCCGCGCAGAAAGCGTCGGCGGCGCATGCAGAAAAAAAGCCCTTTTTTATTTTTACCTTTACGGGCACCACGCATACCCCTTTTAATATAACCACGGCGCAATTTGAAAAATATCCCCGTACAACCGAAGAAAATAAATACCTAAATACGCTGTTTTATGCCGATTATTCTATTGGCAAATTCATGGAGCGCGCCCGCCAAGAGGGGTGGCTAGAGAATACCATTTTTGTATTGATGGCAGACCATACCTTGGGCTTAGCCCAGCGCGGGGATGATATTTACCAAAAATTCCGCATCCCCTTGGTAATTTATGCCCCGGGTCTTTTGGCTCCGCGCACGGTGGAGTACCCGGTGTCCCAGTTGGATTTAATCCCTACGTTGTTCCATTTACTGAATTTAAAAGCTCCCTTTTCGGCCTTGGGGGTGGACGGGTTAAACCCCGCCATTGCCCACCGCGCCTTTATGACCGAGGGGAGCAACTTGGCTGTGATTACCCCGGAAGGGTTTTTGCGCCATGACCGTAGTAAGGGACTGGAAAGTTCCTTGGATAAAAATAGTAAGGAATATGCCCGCTTGGAACAAGAAGTATTGGCGTTAGATAAAAGCGTAACCAGTTTGTTTCAAGATAACCACTGGGCGAAATAAGAATTTTAACAGAGTGTGCCAAAAATAAGATATGGACTTTAGAACTTGGAACCGACGGAAAAATAATTGGTTGCGCGCGCAAAGGGGTAAACTTATTGCACCTTTTCTGGGGGAAAATACCACCCAGCAACCGTATGACCCTTTGCAAGTGCGCAAAGTGCTTTTGCTACGTAACGATAATAAACTGGGCGACGCGGTGGCGGGAAGCTCATTGCTGCGGGGACTTAGAGAACGTTTCCCGCACGCTACACTGGATGTGGTGGCGTGCCGCGGGACGGCCCCTATTTTCCGGGCAAACCCTTTTGTAAACCGCATTTGGTATGCTACGGAGGGGTTTTTCTCGCTACTCAGCATGGGGCTAAAGTTGCGGCGGGAAAAGTATGATTTATTTGTGGATGTGGATGAACGGCCTTTACTTTCGGGGCTTGTATTTTTAAAGTGTTTAGCCCCGCGTTGGGCTGTGGGGCTCAACCGCGAAAAATTCCCCTTGTACAATTTAACGGTTTCGTTAGACCCGGATAAAGTGCATATTACGAAGCGCTATGAGTTCCTGCTTAAGCGGCTAGGCTTTACGGGTACTTTTAATACATCCTATTGTGTGCAGTTGCCCCCGCAAGTATTACAAGAGGGGAAAGCGTGGGTGGAAAAAAACTTTAAAGGGCAAGATTTTTGGGTGTTCAACCCGCAGGGCTCTACCTGGAGTAAATCGTTTACTCCTCAACAAATTTTGCCCCTTTGCGCACATTTTTCATCTAAAAATATAGTACTGGTAGGCCCTTCAAAAAAATTAACCAAATGGCTAGGCAATAACCCACTGCCCAAAAATGTGCGCATATATAGTAACGACGTGTTACATGCACTCGCCATGGCCACACAGGCCAAATTATTGTTCACGCCGGACACTTTTTGGGTACATGCCGCTTGTGCGCTACATATTCCAACCGTCAGTGTGTATAATTTTACAAGCCCCAAGGGCGGGGCGTATATGCGCAGTACGCAAATGTCGTGGAGTCCGCTGGAAAAAGAAGTGCGTATGTTTGTTTATCCTGCCCAACAACGCGAAATTCCGCTGGAAAAGTTAATTGAAATTATTGAAACGTATTGATATTGATATGAATATATCAAAAAACTCCCCGGGTTTGTGCCCGGGGAGTTTTTGGGTCTAATGGTCAAAAAAGTTGATATATTAGGGCCGTTATTATTTGTCCCCCTTGTGGGGAAAATGTCGCGGTAGCGACAAAAGGGGGTTGTAAAATAAGCAAATTCCCTTGAATAACCCCCCATCCCGGCTGCGCCGTACTTCCCCCACACGGGGGGAAGCAAACGGCCTAGAATCTGTTCAAATCATTTGTCAGACGGTTTTTTGACCATTAGGCCAGTTTTTGCTTATACAAAACAACTATTTCCCTAAGATAGCCAACAGTACACCCGCGGCTACCGCACTGCCAATTACACCGGCCACGTTGGGGCCCATGGCGTGCATTAAGAGGTAGTTTTGCTTGTCATATTCCAAGCCCACTTTGTTGGATACGCGCGCGGCCATCGGCACGGCAGATACACCGGCAGAGCCAATAAGCGGGTTGATTTTTTCTTTGGAAAATACGTTCATCACTTTGGCCAACAGTACGCCCGACGCCGTAGCTACGGAGAATGCGATAATCCCCAAGGCCAAAATACCCAAGGTTTCCGTGGTTAAAAAGTGATCGTACTGGAGTTTAGAACCGACCGACAAGCCCAAGAGAATGGTTACAATGTTGCAAAACTCATTCTGCAAGGTTTTGGAGAGGCGTTCCGCTACGCCCGATTCTTTAACTAAGTTGCCAAACGTCAAGGCCCCAATCAGCGGGGCGGCAGACGGCAGTAACAAAGCGCACAGAATCAAAATCACAAGCGGGAACAAGATTTTTTCACGCTTGGACACCGGGCGCAACTGCGTCATGCGGATTTTGCGTTCTGCGTCGGTCGTCAATAGTTTCATAATAGGCGGTTGGATAATCGGTACCAAGGCCATATACGAATACGCCGCCACGGCAATGGCCCCCAACAGTTGCGGAGCCAAGCGGGAGGTTAAATAAATAGACGTCGGGCCGTCCGCGCCGCCGATAATACCGATAGAGGCCGCTTCTTTGAGGCCAAAGGCAAACGGGTGCGCATCGCCAAACGTTACGTACGACAGGCCAATAGCCCCAATGAGTGTGGCAAAAATACCAAACTGCGCCGCACCGCCCAGTAAAGCCATTTTGGGGTTGGCAATTAAGGGCCCAAAGTCCGTCATCGCACCTACGGCCATAAAGATAAACAGCGGGAAGAGCCCCGTGTTAATCCCGGCGTTAAACACAATGCCTAAAAACCCGTTGGGCCCGGCAATCGCTTCGCCGGGGAGCATAGGAATGTTGGCCAAAAGTCCGCCAAAGGCAATGGGGATTAAGAGGAGCGGTTCAAACTGCTTTTTAATCCCTAGCCACAACAGAAAACAGCATACCGCAATCATGACGGCTTGCTGCCACACCATCATATGAATACCGGTGGTGTTCCAAATTTGGGTAAGAGCTTGTACAAAGTCCATATCTCCCCCTATTTAATTTCCGCCAAGGTGTGGCCGGTTTGTACCTGGTCGCCTTGTTTGACGGTGAAGTGGATGACACCCGCCGCCGGAGCAGATACCGGGGTTTCCATCTTCATGGCTTCTAAGACGACAATTTCTTGCCCTTCGGCTACGCGGTCGCCGTCTTTTACGCTAAAGCGCAGAACTGCACCGGGCACCGGGGCTTTGACCGTGGCACCGTTGCCGCTAGCGGCGGCTTGAGCCGGGGCTTTGGCGTCACTGGCGGCCGTAGAAATATCGTAGCGTTTGCCGTTTACGGTGGCGGCATTGTCGCCGTCAAAAATAACCTCGTAGGCTTGGCCGTTGACGGTTACTTTTACGGCGCCGGTATCAGCGGTAGCGGCCGCTTTTTTGGCATCAGCCGCCCAGCGGATCCCGTTAATCTTGGACTCGCCTTTTAAGAACAAGATGCCTTTGTCGGCGCAGGTAGCCACGATGAATTTGTTTTCATCGGTAATGGGCAAGTTGTTTTCTTTGAGTTTTTGCTCGGCTACTTTGAGGCCCTTTTTGGGGTCCGCGTCGTTGAGTTCCAACACGGTTTTCTTCGTGGGTTCCAGGCCCAGTTGTTCACTGGCAATTTTTACTACTTTCGGGTCCGGCTCCACGGGGGTTTTACCAAAATATCCCAGGACCATTTTGCCGTAGCCGGGGGTAATTTTTTTCCACGGGCCGGCCATGACGTTGGAGTAGGCTTGTTGGAAGTAGAATTGGGAAACAGGCGTTACGGACGTACCAAACCCGCCCAGTTTTACGCATTCGCCCATAGCTTTTACCACTTCGGGGAAGCGGTCAAAGGTGCCGTTGTCGCGCATCATTTGCGTGTTGGCGGTTAACGCGCCGCCGGGCAAGGGGGAGAACGGAATAATCGGGTTGACGGAGGTAGCCTCGGGCGGTAAGAAGTATTTAGCCATACAATCTTTAAATACGTTTTCCGCTTCTTGGATTTTGTGCGGGTCAATATCTAACGTATATTCGGTGCCGCGCAGGGCGTGCCACATGGTTAAAATATCGGGTTGGCAAGTACCGCCGGAGACGGGCTGCATGGAAAGGTCCAGGCTGTCGGCCCCGTTTTCAATAGCGGCTAAACAGCAGGCAATGGCGTTGCCGGCGGTTTCGTGCGTGTGGAACACAATTTTGGTGCCTTGGGGCAGTAGTTTGCGCGCCATAGCCATGGTTTTACCCACGGTGTGCGGCGTAGAAGTGCCGGAGGCATCTTTGAAACAGACAGAATCAAACGGAACGCCGGAATCTAAAATTTGGCGCAAGATTTTTTCGTAGAATACTTCGGTGTGGATTTTGCCGGTAGCGTCCCAACCCGGGGCTAAGGACATCATGGTTACGCACACTTCGTGTTTGAGCCCGGCGTCGTGAATGCATTTACCGGAATAGATGAGGTTGTTAACGTCGTTTAACGCGTCAAAGTTGCGGATGGTGGTGGTACCGTGTTTTTTAAACAGTTGGGCGTGGGCTTTGATAACGTCGGAAGATTGGCTATCTAACCCTACTACGTTTACCCCGCGGGCGAGGGTTTGCAAGTTGGCATCCGGGCCGGCGGTTTTGCGGAAGGTATCCATCATGTCGAATGCGTTTTCGTTGCAGTAGAAATAGAGCGCTTGGAAGCGGGCCCCACCGCCAAATTCCATGTGGTTGATACCGGCATGGCGGGCGGCTTCTACCGCGGGCATAAAGTCTTTGGTGAGTACACGCGCCCCGTACACGGATTGAAATCCGTCGCGAAACGCGGTGAGCATAAAGTTAATTTTTTTCATAGTTTCTCCTATTTACCTTGAAATTTTTTTGCAGCGGCAATCGCCACGGCGATTAACGCATTGTCGGCCACGGCCGGAACCGTTTGCGGGAAGTATTTTTCCATTGCGCGCACGGCTACACCTAATCCCTTCATTAAAAATACAAGGATGATTAGGAACACAAACACCACGGACATCCCGATTAACGTAATGTTAACCGCTTGCCCGATTAAGTTTTCACTCATACCAGTAAGTCTCCTATTAAAATCTCCTGCGTGGTACCTTGGGTGCTAAGCATCAGCGTACCCCGCGGGGATAAATCTTGTGCGATACCGGTTACAGCGGCGGTACCGTTTTTTATAGAAATCTGTTTGCCCAAAAAAGGGAAGCGTTCTTTATAGGCCGGGCGGATGACGCTAAACCCTTCGGCAACGACGGCCGGATAGCTTTGGAAAAATAAGTCCAGCACGTTTTGCATAAAATCTTCTTTGGCTACATGTACGCCCAGTTCCCGCAAGGAAACTGCCGGCTGGCCCACGTGGGATAAATCTTTTTGCGCTACATTGATCCCCGCACCCATGACAAGCCCGGCTACGCGCCCGTTTTGGGTAATTGCTTCACTTAAAATGCCGCAGAGCTTTTTGCCGGCTACTTGCACGTCGTTAGGCCATTTTAGGTTGGGTTGCACGGCGTACTGCTCGGCCGCTTGGCATACGCATAGGGCCAAAAGTTGGGTTAAATTGGCTAAAAAATCGGTTTTTTGGGGTTTAAGTAATATGGAAAAATACAGCCCGCCCGGCTCGCTCACCCACCGGCGGTCAAAGCGGCCGCGGCCAGCGGTTTGGGTATCCGTCGTTACAACGGTTTGGTCGGCTAGTTCGTTAAAATGTTGTTTGAGGTACGTCTGGGTGGAGTCCAGCGTTTCAAAATACACAATGTTACTCATAAAAAACCTACCTCTACATTATATAAAATTAAGAAGAAATTATGTTATAATAGGAACGTAGGAAAAGACAATTTGAATCTGTTTTTTGGAATCCTATGCAAAGTAGGAAGTGCTTATAAAATAAGCCCTAACCAATTCCTAAAACGGCTGTAGATTAAGGCAGAAAGTACAAAGGGTAGCTCCCGGCGTATTTTCTGCCCAATGTATCGCATATTTTCGTGTGGTATTACGGCTGTTTATGTCGGGAACTTTGGTTAGGATCGGCATAAAGAGCCGTTTTTACATGGGTTTTCCAGGGCGGGTAGAATTGAAATGTAGGTCAGGTTTTACCTGACATAAAAAAGGAGAAAAACTTATGAAAGCCAACAAAAATGTAGTTATAAAACAAAGTATTATTCCCGAACTTGTTTCGGGATCTTCCACGCAAGTCGTTACGCAACAACAGGCGTTGAAGACCCTGAAAAAATTTCAGGGATTATCTAATTTTACAACGGCCCACGGTTTTACGCTAATTGAACTCTTGGTCGTTGTCCTTATTATAGGTATCTTGGCGGCCGTGGCGGTACCGCAGTATCAAAAAGCTGTTTATAAAGCACGTACGGCCGAAGCTGTAACCATGGTTAAAGCGCTTGTACAAGCGGAAGAAGCTTATTATTTAGCCAATGGAGATTACACCAATGATATTAGTGAGTTGGATGTAGATGTTCCGCAAGGCCGCAAATATTTGGGAGATGACCAAGAACGGGATCCTAATAAATATTATTTTATATGTACCGATAAAAAACAATGTACTGCAATTATTGATAATGAAAATATGCCTGGAATACAAATGGTAATGCTACATGCTGGGGACAAGTACCCTGGATATCATTGGTGTATTGCACATACAGGCGTAGAACCCAAAAGTGATATAGCGGTAAGTATCTGCAGAAGTATGGGGGTTCAAGATGATTCAACGTGGAAGCCGGGCTATTACTTTAAAATGAATTAGCTTTATTTTACTACAAACTCTGCAGCCGATACCATACTACTGGGGTCGGCTTTATTTTTGCCCGCAATATCAAAAGCTGTGCCGTGGGTGGGGGAAACCCGCAAAAACGGCAGCCCGGCGGTAATATGTACAGCGGGTGCTTGGGCGGCTAGTTTAAGGCCCAGTAACGCTTGGTCGTGATACATACACAAAACGCCGTCGTATTGCCCGCGGATATGAGAAAGCCACGCCGCGTCCGTAGGAACGGGACCTGCTACGTGAAAACCTTGTTTTTGTAACGCGTGTACTACCGGGGCCAACACACGGTTTTCTTCCGCGCCAAATTGACCGTTATCACTGGCGTGCGGATTAAGCGCACAAAGGGCAATTTTCGGGTTTTTAATCCCCATTTTTTGCAAAGCGGTTATAAAATGTAAGGCCGATTTTTGCACGCGGCTTTTGGTAAGTAATTTAGGCAAATCCGCTACGGCAAAATGCTCGGTTACCAACGCGCAACGGATATTTCCGGCGCAAAACATCATAAGTCCGTCCGCCCCGGTACGCGCCCGGAGTAGCTCCGTGTGCCCGGTAAACGGAACGCCGGCTAAGTGCCAACTTTGTTTGTTAATAGGCGCAGTTACTAGGGGGGCCCCTGTTTTGAGGGCTAGTTTAATGCCTGTTTCCACCGCTTGAAAACTGACCCGACCCCCTAGCGCCGTGGGGCGCGGGCGGCCTGTTAATGGGGCGGGCATATCCAGGGGAATAAGGGCGGCTAAATCGTCCGTAAAACCGGCCTTTTTTAAGGAAAGAGTTTCGCCAATGACAACCGGGGTACACGCACGTTGGACGCGTGTGTCTTTGAGGGCTTTGACGGTGATTTCGGGCCCAATGCCTAGCGGGTCGCCGGTTGTAATAAGAATAATAGGTTTTGGCATAAAAAATACCCCCTCACCTGCCCTGCGGGCATCCTCTCCCTCCAGGGGCGAGGGGGTAAGGGGGAAAAAGTTATTTCTTTTCTTCTTCTTTGGCTTCTTTTTTGGCTTGTTCTTCGGCAATCACTTTATCTACTTCAAACTCTTTGGTTATTTTGATGTCCGCTTTGTCGGCCAAGCCTGCCAAGTAGTTGGCTTGCGCTTCCAAGATGCGGGTTTGGGCAATATATTGGCCTAAATCATTCTTGATTTCGTCAAAATCAATGGTGCGTTCGGCGCGTTTTTCTTTTACCTTAATGATGTGATAGCCTAGGTCCGTTTTAATGGGATCGCTCACTTTGCCTACGGCTAAGGTAAACGCTTTGGCGTCAATTTCTTTGGGGGCCATGCCTTTAATTAAAATCATATCCCCGCCCGAGGCTAAGGCTTGTTTATCCTCGGTATAATTTTTGACGGCGGTGGAGAAATCCATGCCGTTGTTAAGCTCTTGCTTGATTTTTTTGGCCAGTTCTTCTTTGGCTTTTTTGTCAGCGGCCGACATACCCGCAGGAGTGGCTAAAAAGATGTGCCCAAGGCGTACTTGTTCGGACGAGAGTTGTTTTAATTTGGCGGCAATGGCTTGTACTTCTTGCAAGTGTTGGGGGTTGTCTTTTTCCATGGCTTTGATTTTTTGGGTGTTGTTTTTAAGCACGGCTTGCACGTCGTCATACAAGGCTTTGGCGTCGGCCTCTTCTACCGGTTTAACGGTTTTTTTAAGCTCTTGCTCCAATAATTTGCGCGCGGCAATTTCTTTAGAAAGTTTAGCTTTGTAGGTTTTTAGGGACATGCCTTGTTTTTTTAACGCCTCGGTAAAGCGTTTTTCGGCACCCTTGGGGTCCGCCTGGCCGGTTTTTTCGTCCACGGCAAAGCGGGATTTAATTTCGTTAAGTCCTTCGTCCAGTTCCGAGTCTTTCACCGTGATTTTAGCTTCTTGCGCGGCTTGGTTGACAAGCTCTTTAGAGATTAAGTCTTTGAGTACTTCTTTACCCAGTAAATCTTTGGCATACGGGCGGGCCAAAAATTGCGGGGCGGTAGCTTCGTACTGTTCCACTACGTTTTGCAAATAGGAGTCATACTCGGAGGCGAGCACCGGCTTGCCGTTTACGGTAGCGACGGAGGATTCCATCACTTTGGCTTGGGCACTAAGCCCTAAGCCCAGTGCGCATAAAGCAACTAATAGTTTATTTGTTTTCGTCATAAATAGTAACCTCGTACGTGTTTTTTAAAGTTTCCAGTAATTCGTCAATACGTTGCTGCTGTAATACTTGTTTAATGCGGGGCTCTGCTTGCTTGAGCGAGAGTTTGTTTTCCCCCGTTTTCATTATTATATGAAATCCAAGCGGTGTTTTAAAGAAACCTTGCGCTTTGCCAATGGGGGAGTTTGCCGCAATAACTTCTAAATTTTCTAAATATTCCCCGGGCATTACGGTAAGCTTTTGTAAATTTTTAGGGGCAATAGAGTATTGGCGGGCCATTTCGTTCCAACGCCCGGGAGAAGCCTTTAAGGTGCGCAGGACCTGGTCGGCCGTTTGGGCGTTGTCTATAATAATTTGTTTGAGGGTCATTTCGTAGGGGTATTGGTCAAAATAGGCCTTAATTTCTTTTTCGGTAGGTTCTAACTGGGTACCGTTTTTGTCATACCAGGTGCGCAGTAGCGCGTCCTGCTCAAATTGGGCGTAGGCGCGGTCCAACTCGGCGCGTTTTTGCGAAAGGGCTTGTTGGTAGTCTGTTTCCTGCTCCAGGCCCGTAGCGCGGGCGTCGGCCAGAATGAGTTTTTCGCGCGTTAACACTTGCAGTAAATTTTGTTTGCCCAGCGGAGTTTGTGCAAATTGGCGGTCGTTTTCACTTAAAAGCGCGAGGGCTTGGTCCACCTCTGCCTGCGTGATAGTTACGCCACCTACCCGGGCTGCCGCTTGCGTTTGGGGCGCAACGGAAGGTTCCTGGCGGCAAGCGGCCAAGGCCAAACAAAAAACGAAACCCAGTACAACGTATCGCATACTTATACTATATCATTTTTGCGGTTGGAAAAGGCGGGTTAAAAAGCCCAGTATTTGCTGGGTAAACGCAAGCGGATTTTCTTTTTCGGCGCACGCTAGGCGCAGGCCATATCCGTTTTTAGATTGCAAAAACTGGACCGCTTGAGGCCCGTAGGCCAGGAGTAATTTTTCCGGCAGATCGGCCGGCAGGGCGGCGTGCTTGGTAAACGATAGTTCTACCCCGGGGTGCGTCCAATCCAACTGAAAAATCCCTAAACTACCCGCCTGGTTGGCGAGTGCAATCACGTGGACTAAGTTTTCAATTTCTACGGGGACCGGGCCGCATTGGTCGGCCAGGCGCGCTAAAATGGCTTTGGTTTGCGCACCGTCGGCACTCATCAGTTCTTTATAGGTTTTTAGGCGTTCGGCCTCGTCGGGCAGATAGTCGGGCGGGATAAAGGCCGAAAGGGGTAAATTTACCTTGGCTTGCAGTTTGCGCTCCACCGGTTTGCCCTTTAATTTGCGTACTTCACTGGCGACTAAATCGCAATATAAGGAAAGCCCCACTTCATTTACATAGCCGTGCTGTTTAAAACCCAGTAGCTCGCCCGCGCCGCGGATTTCCATATCCCGAAGTGCTAAGCGAAAACCACTGCCCAGTTCCCCAAATTCCATGAGGGCCGACAGGCGTTCTTTGGCTTGGGCGGTAGGGTCTTTTTGCGGGGTGCGCTTGAGGTACACGGCGGCTAAATCCGCATAGGAATTATCCTCTTGCGGGGCGGTTTGAAAGAGCCAATCCGGGTGGAATAAATAGCAATAGGCTTTTTGGTCCCCGCGGCCAATGCGCCCGCGCAACTGATAGAGCTGGGCCAAGCCAAAATTTTGGGCGTCCTCTACAATGAGGGTGTTGGCGTTGGTGATGTCTATGCCGGATTCTATAATGGTGGAGGCTAAAAGTACGTCGTATTTGCCTTGGTTAAAATCCCACAAGGTTTGTTCCAGTTCTTTTTCGTCCATTTGTCCGTGCGCCATGCAAATACGTGCCTGCGGTACCAGTTTGCGCAAAAAAGCGAGCCGCTCTTCCATGTCCCGCACCGTATTATAGACGTAATACACTTGGCCGTTACGGGCCAGTTCTTGGTTGATAGCGGCGGCGGCCAGTTCGTCATTCCAGGCGGTTACGACCGTTTTAATAGGCGTGCGCCCGCGGGGGGGCGTATCAATGAGCGAAATGTCGCGCAAAGAGGAAAGCGATTGGTTGAGCGTGCGCGGAATAGGGGTGGCACTGAGTAGTAAGCAGTGTACGCCCAGGCTTAAAGCGCGGATTTTTTCTTTTTGTTTCACGCCAAAGCGGTGTTCTTCGTCAATGATGACAAGCCCCAATTCCTTAAACCCAATGTCTTTACTCAGCAGCCGGTGCGTACCAATAATAATATCACACAGCCCGCTTTTTAGTTCCGCGAGGACCGCTTTCTGCTCTTTTTTGGTTTGAAAGCGGCACAGCATACGCACGTTGAGAGGAAACCCCGCCATACGCTTGGTAAAGGTTTTATAGTGTTGGTCGGCCAAAATAGTGGTAGGTACCAGCACCATTACTTGCTTGCCCGCCAAGGCCACTTTTAAGGCGGCGCGCATGGCTACTTCGGTTTTGCCAAAACCCACGTCGCCCACCAGTACGCGGTCCATGGGCTTAGGAAGGTCCAAATCGTGCAACGTGTCTTTAATAGCTTGTTCCTGGCCGGGGGTCAGCACGTAGGGGAACGAGTCGGCAAATTCTTGCTCTAAACGTGCGTCCCCAATAATAACGGGCGCGCCGGCGGCTTGGCGTTTGGCTTCCAGCTTTAAAATTTCCTGCGCGGCTTTTTGGGCTTGCTCGGTAACGCGTTTTTTAATCTCTTTCCAGGTAGTTCCGCCCAGTACCGCCAAGGTAGGACGTTTCCCGCCGGCCGAAATATATTTTTGCACTTTCTTAAAATCATACATGGGCACATAGAGCTTACTGCCGCGGCGGTATTCAATCATCAGGCAGTCGGTCGGGTTTTCGCTCTCGTTCATTACTTCTAAGCCCAGGTAACGGCCAATGCCATAGTCCCGGTGTACCACGTAATCGCCGGCTTGTAACTCTTTAAACCGCACGCGTTTGGCGTTTTCCACGTCAAAATGTTTAAGAACACGCGCCGTGCTAAAATGGCGGTTTAAAATTTCGTTGGAAGTGATATATGCTATGCGTTTTTGTTCGTCTATAAATCCTTTGGTAAGGGGGGAAATCATAAACTGTACGTGTTTAAAAACGGGGTCTGCTAAGAGGTCGGTTAAACGGCTCAGTTCCCCGCGGTTTAAACAGGTAATGCATACGTGCATGTGTAAATTTAACAAACGTTGCACTTCCTGCACCAGTAACGGGGTGTTGCCGCCAAAGGATAAGTTGGCTTTTAAATTGCAATTTACGCCGGTTGCGCTGGGGAGCAGAGAAATCACCCCGCACCCGGGATAAGGGGACAAGTCAAACTCCGGGTTGGGTTCGTCAAACAAATAAAGCGCTGTGGGTACAAAGTCAGCCAGGGTGCATGGTTTTTCGTCAAAGGTTAAGGGTAAAATAAGGGCTTCGTCCGCCGCGCTTTGGGTATTGTGGGTGTCCACGTCAAAGGCACTGATGGAATCCAAACGGTTACCCGAAAAATAGAGCCGCAACGGACTGGTTTGATGCAAGCAAAAAATATCCACCACACTGCCGCGCGCGGCATATTCGCCGGGTGTTTCGGCATAATCGCTACGGGTGTAGCCGGCGGCTTCCAAAGTGTCTAAAAGTTCCTGGCGGCGTAAAGTGTCGCCGCGGTGAAACACATGGGTACGGGCTTGAAAATCGGCCACGTTGGGTAGCGGGGTGGACAAAGCCTCGTAAGGGGCACTCAGTAAAACAGGGCCGCCTTTGTGGCTGAGCAGTTGGTGTAAAAAGCGCATTTGGCCCGTATCGGTAGCGGGGAAAGAAAGCAGTTGGGCCCCCGCCGGGGCAAAGGCTTGGGCGGCGTGGTCAAAATCGTCCAAATCCTGCGCGCTTATAAAGAGGACCGGGCGCGATTTTTCCAAAAAATTCCCACACACATAATACGCTTGGGCCGCCCCGTTGGGCAGCCCATAATAGCGTGTAAAAGGGGAGGATTGAACAACCATAACTACCTAAAAACTTTGCGGTTCGGTGCCTGTAATAAAGGCCTCTAAAATTTTGTTGCGCTCGGCCGGAGTAGCCAGTTTGCCGGTGGAGGGATTGATGTAGGCAAAGGAAATCCCTTCCGGTACGGCAAAATCGTCATTGGGTTCGTCTTTTAAAATTTGCTCCATAATGGCCGTCCACCACCGCGCCGTGGTGCTACCGGTAAACTTGGCACCTTCTTCGTGCGAAGTATCGTCATCATATCCCATCCAGGCGGCGGCCGCGGTATGAGGGGTCATACCCACAAACCACATGTCCCGGTGGCTTTGGGTAGTGCCTGTTTTGCCGGCAATGTTGCGGCCCAAACGGTTGACGTACGCGCCGCTACCGCGTTGTACCACGCCTTTCATCATATTGATAAGCAAATACGAGTTTTGCGGGGTAAACTCGGCCTGTTCTACGGGGATATGCTCTTCTAAAATACGTCCGTTGGCGTCTTCCACACGTTCAATGAAGTAGTTGTCGGTATGGATGCCGCCGTTGGCAAACGTGGAAAGGGCGGCTAAATGTTCGTCCATTTGCAGCACGCTGACCCCTAAGGCAAGGGCCGGGACCCGCGGCAAATTGGCGGTGATGCCGGCTTTGCGCGCCACGCGGATGACGTCCATGACTCCTACGGCATCAATTAAATTGACCGCTACTAAATTTTTGGATTTTTCTAACCCTTTGCGTAGCGTAATCCACCCCTCGCTTTTGCCGCCGTAGTTTTGGGGGACCCACACATTAAAATCCTTACTGGCAATAAACGATTGTTTGGCTAAATCTAACGAATATAAGTCCGCATTTTCATCAAAGGCATGCCAGTTGCGCCCGTCGTAATAGAACATAGTAGTTAAATCTTTGACCAAGGTGGCGGGAGTGTAGCCTTTTTGCAAAGCGGCCATCCATACGTAGGGTTTAAAAGAAGAACCCGGTTGGCGTTTGGCTTGGGTGGCGCGGTTGAATTTGCTCTCATCATATTCGCGCCCGCCAATCATCACGCGCACCGCCCCGGTTTTAACGTCGCGCACCATAAAGGCCCCTTGCAAGCGGGGGGCTTTTTGGGAAGGGTCCTTGGGGGTGGCTTCTTCGTCATTTTCTGTGGCGGCTTCGGCCTCGGTGTCGTTGGGGTCAAATTCAATGCCCAGGCCCTTGGCTACTTGTTCGTCAAAGTCGTTAAGCCACTTGTTCATGGTTTCTTCGGCTATTTTTTGTTGTTTAATATCCAGTGTGGTGTAAATGTTTAGGCCCGCTTTCCATAAGGTATCCATGCCGTACTTGGGCTCCAACATGCGCCGTACGTGTTCAATAAAGTAGCGGCCGGGTTTGTTCTCGTCGGTTTGGACGGGTTTAACGGGCATAGGCTCGGCCTTGGCTGTTTGGAGTTCTTCGTCCGTAATATAATTTTGCTCACGCATCACGCTAAGCACCAGGTCGCGGCGTTGGCGGGCTAATTCGGGGTTGGCAAAGGGGTTATAACGCCCCGGCGCGGGGATGAGCCCTACGAGTAGGGCGGCCTCGCCGGTGGTGAGTTGTTCCAGGTCTTTATCAAAATACTTTTTGGCGGCCGCTTTTACCCCGTACGAGCCGCTACCTAGGTAAATTTGGTTTAGGTAAAGCTGTAAAATTTCGCGCTTGCTAAATTGGTGTTCAATTTGAATCGCTAAAATAATTTCACGGATTTTGCGGATGAGCTTTTTCTCTTGCGTTAAAAATACGCCGCGCGAGAGCTGTTGGGTGAGCGTAGAGGCCCCTTGTTTGGCGCGCCCGGTCATCGCGTCGCTCAGTAACGCACGCCCAATGCCGCGTAGCGAAATGCCCGAGTGGGCAAAAAAATTGCGGTCTTCCATGGCTACTACGGCGTTTTGCAAGTCCACCGGGATTTCTTCCAGCGGCACCATCATACGTTTTTCAATAGAAAATTCGTGAATAAGCTCGTTATTGCGGTCGTAAACTTTGGTCGTGAGGGAGGGGGTATATTCCTCCATTTCATACACGGGCGGCAACCCGGAAAAGATATAACGCATAAACCCGGCCACTGCCAAAATAAGCACCACAAGGGCGGCCCCGGCAGCTGTTAAAAAGTAAGGGGTTTTATAAAGGGGGGTATGTTTGCGTTTAGCCATATAGAGTTATTATATCAAATAACAAGAAATAGCGGCAGGCACGAAACATGATACAACTACCACTGCCATTGATATTCATATCTCCCATTTTTTGTATCCACTGGATTTTTTGTAAAACTTTGACAAACAGATTGCGCTACATTGCGGTGAGGATTTGAATAATTGATAAGACAGAATCCTGTATTTTGAGAGAACAGACCACCAGCTGGCCAAAAATTAAAATAAATTGAACTGGCAGTATGCGTGATTGATAATCCTCCGTCTCCTAGCATTTGCATGGTCCAACCTGTGTGGGGAGGTAATTGAATATCTAAATCGGCTAATTGGCTTGCAAATTCTCCATTAGCTAACCGATACATATGCTGAGCTTTAATATATTCTTTACCAAATAAAACAGCCTGTGTCATGCGGGTTTTGAGTACGGCTTTTTGATACTGTGGTACCGCCACGGCGGCCAAAATACCGATAATGAGTACGACGACTAAGAGTTCAATGAGCGTAAAACCTGTACGCCCGCTATATCCCGCATACCTACTCTGCGGGATGACGGAGCGGGCGGTAAAATCGGAGCGAAGCGGAGCCCTGAAAGCGCCTTTATTCAGGGCATCCTTATAGGTTAGGTGTGAGCCTGACATCAAATTAGATGTCATCCCCGATTTTGCCGTCCGCAGGACTCGGGGATCTTCCACGCACCTATTTAATAAGGAAATTCCCTTTGTTTGACAACGACGTGCGTTGTAGATTCCCGATAAAGGCGTTCGGGAATGACAACCTTTGTGAATAACTACATTTGCTTGGTTTTTCATAAGTTTTTCTCCTGTTTTACGTCAGGCTATACCCCGCATAAAATCCCTGCGGGGCAGGCTCTGACCTACATTGATGTGTCATCCCCGATTTTGCCGACCGCAGGACTCGGGGATCCCCACCTTTTTCAATTTGTCCACTTATGAAACCATACAAAACGGCCACATTATTGAGTTGCTTTCACCCTCCTCAATAATATAGCCGCAGTTTCCCGCCAAGGCGGGAAACAATCGGTACAACAAGCTGTACGGGCCCGTTGTACCTGGTATCGGCTATTTCTGGAGTGAAAGCAAGCTTTTGGGTTCCCAAAAGCAGGCCGTATTCTTCGTACGGTTCCAAAAACAGAATCAAATTGTTTTTTACTACTTTAACATTGTAACATAATTTATTTTTTATTTGTCCGTTTTACGGGTTGGTTATAGTCAAAAATGACTAAATTATAGTAAAATAAGATTAGAGGCAGATTATGTGTTCTAAGCCAATTTCCGCTAAAGCGGGGAAAGGCGGTCGTGTTTGCTCCGGTCCTCTAACAACTTGTAAGTGTAAACAAGGCAAAATCGCCGGGCCGGGCACGCCGTTATTTTCCACGCAAAATCAGCATACGGTTTTACTATTTGCGTCGCCCACGGCTAGCGCAAAGGTGTGCTGCGCAGAGCAACCCATCCAAGCCCACGGGCTTGCTACGCCGGTCGGCTTGCATCAAGCGTATTTACGCCAAGCGTTTGCAACGGCACGCCCCGTTAACTACGAATGGCAGGAAGATACGTGCATGCGCCAAACTACCTTGTTGCCGCTTACCGATAAAGAGGGACATGTGGACGAAGTACTTAGCGTAACGCGGGATATTTCCGCCTGGAGCATTCCGGCTAAGCAAGCAGAGCAAGCCTTGCACGAGGGGGAGGCCCCGCATACCTTTGCACAGCTTTTACTGGCCGCGCGTGAAACCGAAAAACGCGAAATTGCCAAAGCATTGCATGATGAAATTGGTACGGCCTCGGTCATGCTTTCGGCCTTAGTAAGCATAGCCAAACAAAGCGTGCAACAAGGCAACAAAACCCAAGCCCTTAAAGATTTAGAACATTTGCAAACCCAAACCCAGCACAGCATTGAACGCTTGCGCAACATTATTGTGTCGCTACGTCCGCCCAGTTTAGATACCGACGGAGCTCTGCGCGGCAGCATAGAAGAACTGGTAAGTGAAGTGTGTAATTTAGGCCGCTTAAAACACCGCTTTGTATGTTCCCGCCAAATGCCCGAAAAAGGGATTAGTGACCGGGTTAAAATTTTGCTCTACCGCCTGGTGCAAGAGGCCCTTAGTAACGTAGTGAAGCATGCACAGGCTAAGCAGGTAACGGTGCAGTTAAAACGTCAACACGACGAAATGTGTGTGTGTATTAGTGATGACGGAATCGGATTTAAAAATACACAGCGCCGCTCCATTAACCATGTGGGGTTGCGCTCTATGCAAGACAGCATCCGTCTATTAGGCGGATCGCTCAAAATTAGCAGTGCGCCCGGACAAGGAACCCAAATTAAAGTTACTTGCCCTTGCACTGTGTACGAGGAAAATTATGATTAACGTTATTTTAGCAGATGACCATGCCTTGGTACGCCAAGGGGTACGCATGATGTTGGAGACCGGCAAAAATGAATTTAAAGTAATTGGCGAAGTTTCCAACGGGAAAGAACTGTTGGACCTGGCCAAAAAGACACCCGCCGACGTGTATATTGTGGATATTTCCATGCCGGTATTAAACGGGGTGGAGGCCGTCAGTAAATTGTTGCGCCAGGACCGCAAAGCCAAGGTGCTTATTTTAAGTATGTATGATGACCGTATCTCGGTAGAAAAGGCCCTCAAAGCCGGGGCCAAAGGCTTTGTGGTAAAAGTGTCGCGCGCCGAGGAACTTTTAGAAGCCGTGCGCGAAGTGGCCGCCGGACGATTTTATTTTGGGGGGAAAATATCCAAATTTTTAGTGCAAGGTTTTTTGGGCAAACGCGCCCCTAAAAAAGACGGTACTCACCTTACCAATAAAGAAAAAGAGGTGCTCCAACTGATTGCCGAAGGGTACAGCAGCAAACAAATTGCCAAGCATTTTACGCTCTCTTTAAATACTATTCACGTACACCGCAACAACATTATGCGTAAGCTGGGCATCCACAAACAAGCGGAGTTAGTGCGCTATGCCCTTAAAGAAGGCATTGCCCAATTATAAGGAGTTGTTATGCGTATTATTGCAGGTACCGCCCGTGGGCGAAGAATTTTTTCAGTATCTAAAAATTTACCGGTAAAACCTATTTCGGACCGGATGAAACAATCCCTGTTTGATATTTTGCGCCCGCGTATTACGGGGGCCAAGTTTTTAGATTTATTTGCCGGTACGGGTAATGTGTCTTTAGAGGCACTTAGCCGCGGGGCCTTAAAAGCGGTCATGGTGGAAAAAGAGCCGGCGTGCATTAAAAATATTCACCGCAATTTGGTGCACTTGGGATTTGAAGAGCGTGCCAAGGTACTGCGCGGGGATATTTTAAAGCCGCTGGATTGGTTACTGGCCTATAGTGATAATGACGGGTATGACATTATTTTTATGGGGCCGCCTTACCGGGATATTAACAATAAAATGTTGGCTTTTTCGGAGCCGTCTTTAAAAAACGTGGCAGACGCCCAACTGCTTGCGCCCCAGGGGCTGCTGGTCATTCAAACCCACAAGACCGAGCAGTTTGCTATCCCGCCGGGGTTAGCGGTGTTTCGCACCGAAAAATACGGCGATACGTTGGTGCGCTTTATCCGCCACGCACAGGAGCCAAAAAATGTATAGCGACGTTAAAGAACTCAATTTTTCCAAAATTAAAACGTATAAGGAGTGCCCGCTCTTATACAAATACAAATATATTGACGGCAAGCGCGAAGGGCTAGTGCCGGCGTCTTCGCTAGGGGTGTCTATCCACCGCGCGTTAGAGGCGTACCACGCTAGTAGCAATGACCCGTCAGAACTGTTAAACTACTATGATGATTGTTGGTTAGGGGCCGGGTACAGTAGCGCAGGCGAACAAATGGAGTGGTATTTAAAGGGCAAAAAAATGATGGAAGATTATGCCCAGGCTGAGTACGAACGCAAAACCACCGTGGACAGTACCGAGCGCGAATTTATTTTTGAATATGAAGGGTGGACGTTACGCGGAAAAATTGACCGCATTGATAAACACCCGGACGGTACGTGGGAAGTCATAGACTACAAAACCGGGACGGATGTGGACTTGTCTGCACCGATTACGGATTCCTTACAGTTAGGCATTTACAGTGTGGGGGCCCGGCGTGCGTGGAATATGCAAAAAGGCAAAGTAACCTATTATTTTACGGCCTTTAACCAAACACAAAGTGCGCCGTTTGAGGCGTTTGACGAGCAGAAAATTTTAGACATTTTTATAGAAACCGGCAAGAAAATTGAAGCACAGGATTTTACCCCCAATACCGCCCATTGTAGCGAGTGTGCGTTCAAAAACGAGTGTGCATCTTCCTGCTGTAAAGAGGACGCCCAATGACCCCGGCACAGTTACTTAAAAAATCAAAACGGATTGTTTTTAAATTTGGTACCAATGCGTTAAGTACCGATAAGGGCGAGTTGGCCCTTTCGCGCTTGTACTCGTTTATGGAAGATTTGGCTGCGCTTCGCGCACAAGGCAAAGAAGTCATTGTAGTTACGTCGGGTGCGGTGGGCATGGGCAAGCGCGTGTTGGGGATTACGGATGCGGACGGCGTGTCTATTAAGCAGGCGTGCGCGGCGGTTGGGCAAATTGGACTGATGAAATTTTACGAGCGCGGGTTCAAAGAACTGGGCGTAGTATGCGCCCAAGTACTTTTGACCGAGGAAGACTTTGCCGACCGCGCCCGCTATTTAAGTTTGCGCGATACGTTAAACCGCCTTTTGGAACTGGGGTGTATCCCGGTTATCAACCAAAATGATACCGTGTCCCCCAATGAACTGCGTGCCTATAAAGACAAGGGCGTAAAAGTTTGCTTTAGCGATAACGATAAACTAGCGGCCTTGGTAACTGCCGGGATGGACGCGGATATGCTTTGCATTTTAAGTGATGTAGAAGGACTCTATAATGCCGATCCGCGCAAAGACAAACACGCCAAACGCCTGGACGTGGTGCGTGAAATTACGCCCGAAATTGAGGCCTTAGGTTTTTGCGCTTCTTCCCGCGGCCGCGGCGGGATGAAAACCAAATTAGAAGCCGCCAAAATTGTTACCCGCTCCGGCGGTGCTATGGTCATTAGCTATGGCAAACAAGCGGGGGCTATTAGTAAATTGTGGGCAGAGACGTATCAAGGAACGCTTTTTTTGCCGACGGCCCATTTGCCGGGCCGCAAATTGTGGCTAGCGTATGCCACCAATGTTTCGGGGGGCGTGCGTGTGAACGCCGGGGCCGTAAAAGCACTGTTGGAAAAAGGATCTTCCCTCTTGCCCATTGGCATTACGGGGGTAGCGGGCCGCTTTGAGCGCGGGGACGCTATTTCTATTTTGGACGAAAAAGACCACGAAATTGCCCGCGGCCTTAGCAATTATTCCAGTGAAGAATGTGCCAAACTGGCCGGATGTGCGTCCACAGAAATTGCCAAAAAAATTGGGTCCAAAAATTATGACGAGGTGGTCCACCGGGATAATATAGTACTGCTATGAACGTAACCGAACTTGCAAAGCGTGCCAAAAACGCTTCTTTTAGTTTAGCCACTTTATCGGGGTCCGTTAAAAACACCGCCTTGCAGCAAGTGGCTAGTGCCTTGCGTGCGCACGCGGATGAAATTTTACAGGCCAACGCACTGGATTTGCAAGCCGCGCAAGCGGCACTGGCGGCCGGACAGATCAAACAAGCGTTATATGACCGCCTTAAACTTACGCCCGAAAAACTGGAAACCACCGTGCGCGGCATGGAACAGCTTATAGCTTTGCCGGACCCGGTGGGGACGGTGCTAGACGAAACGGAACTGGACGAAGGACTCATTTTGCAAAAAATCTCGTGCCCGATTGGGGTGCTGGGTATTATTTTTGAGGCCCGGCCGGATGTGATCCCGCAAATTTGTGCGCTGGCTATTAAATCAGGCAATGCCGCACTCCTTAAGGGGGGCAAGGAAGCGTTGCATACTAACACGGCCCTCATGGAAACTATTTTAAATGCCCTGAGCACGGTGCCGGGGTATCCGCAAGGCTCGTTTGCACTGCTTACCTCGCGCGAAGAATCCGCCCAAATGCTTTTAGAGGACCGCTATATTGATTTAATTATTCCGCGTGGCGGCAACGGGCTACTTGCCTATGTAAAAGCCAATACGCGTATCCCGGTACTAGGCCATGCGGACGGGGTGTGCCATATGTATATTTCCGCTACGGCGGAGGTGGACATGGCGTGCAACTTGGCTGTGGATGCTAAAACGCAATATCCCGCCGCTTGCAACGCGTTAGAAACGCTTTTAATAGATGAAAATTGGCCCCTTGCCAAGCAAGAAAAATTGTTGCGTACCTTGGTGGAACACGGGGTTACGTTGTATGGGGATGCACGGGTGGGTGCCCTTGTGCCGGTAGCGGGCCCGGTGGAAGATTGGCATACGGAATATGGAGAGAAAAAACTTTCCGTCAAATGGGTTCCCAATGTGCAAGCCGCCATTGTGCATATTAACACGTATGGCTCGCACCACACAGATGCGATTGTTTCGCAAGACGCGCAAGAGGTGGAGCTATTCTTAAATACGGTAGATAGTGCCGGGGTGTATCATAATTGCTCTACCCGCTTTGCTGACGGTTACCGCTACGGCTTTGGGGCCGAGGTGGGCATCAGCACCGGCAAAACACACGCCCGCGGCCCGGTGGGGCTAACGGGGCTTACTATTTACAAGTACAAATTGCGCGGGAACGGGCAACAGGTAGCGGATTATGTCGGGCCGCACGCCAAGCCTTTTACGCATAAAAAAAGGGGGAAAAACGTATGAAATTAGGATTTATTGGAGCCGGGGAAATGGGTGGAGCCATTATCCGCGGGCTTTTAAAAGCAGGGTTTAAAAAAGAAAATCTATTAGCATCCGTGCGCACGCCCGAAAAAGCCAATTTACTGGCTAGTACCTTGGGGATTGCCGCTTACACGGATAACGCACGCGTAATTGCCGAGGCGGACCGCTTATTTTTAGCCGTTAAACCGGCCCAAATGCCTCAAATTTTAAGTGAAATTGCTGCGTCCGGCGTGGCCGCCAAGCCGCTTATCAGTATGGCGTTAGGGTGGAGTGTGGAAAAAATAGAAAAAGTACTTCCCCATTGGCCCATTGTGCGGATGATGCCTAACACCCCGCTTGCGTTGGGGAAAGGGGTTACGCTGTTCCATTTTGCCTCGTCCACGCCCCAACCGGTGCGCGAAGAAGTGATGAAACTTTTTAAGAGTATGGGCCAAACGTATGAAATTGACCTAGCGGTTTTTGATGTTGCCACGGCGTTGTCCGGCTCCGGCCCGGCGTTTGTATATCACTTTATAGACGGCCTGGCCTGCGCGGCACAAGCGCAGGGATTAGACGAAAAACTGGCGCGCGCGTTAGCCATTCAAACGGTCCTTGGGGCCGCTAAACTAGCCCAACACGAGGACGCTACCCCTGCCCAACTGGCGCAGAAAGTAGCCACTCCCGGCGGTTGTACGGCGGCGGGAATGGAAGTGCTTATTACCAGTGATTTAAAAGAGGTATTGCGCGAAACCGTAGCCGCTACGGCGCGGCGTGCCCAAGAAGTAGCGCAGTCTTAATTTGTTTTTGCGGGGGGCGGCTGTTACCGCGCGGCGTTGCCTTTTACGTAAGCAAAGAATTGTTGGACGCGTTTATCGCACTGAACGTCTGAAGTTAAAATGGGGCGTTTTAAGTGCACGCCCGCTAGCGTGCGGCAACGGCTTAAAGCGACGTACGTTTGCCCGGTGGCAAACGCGCCGCGGCCCATATCCAAATAAATGTTATCAAACGTAAGCCCTTGCGATTTGTGAATGGTAATTGCCCACGCCAGTTTTAGAGGGTATTGCTTAAAAAATCCTTTTACGCGCGGGGCTAATTTTTGGGTAAGCGGGTTTACCTCATACACTACTTCTTCCCACACGTAGGGTTTTACGTCGTAAATGGCCCCTTTTAACTCCACCTGGATAAAATCCGGTCCCAGTTCGTGCACGGTGCCAATATCCCCATTTACCCAGTTGTCATCATTCACAAGCATCATAATTTTGGCCCCTTTTTTAAGGTGCAGTTCTTTGTCTGCGGGCGGAGTTTTGGTAAATGTTTCGTCCGCGGTGGCGGGATAAATATATTCGGTGCCGGGCAGTTTGGCTAGCTGACTGCGGTTGCGCCACAAGGCACTTTGGTTGGTGGTGGCAAGCAAAATAGCGTTTTCCAGTACGGCGGGGGTTTCGGCCGAGACGTGTTTGTTAAGCGCGCTGTCTAACTGCGGTTGCGAGATAGTGCCCTCCCGGATTAAATTAAGCAGTTGGGCGTAGGCGCGGTCGGCCCCTTGGCGGAAAATACGTTTTAATTCAAAGACCTCTAGCGGCAGTTCTTTAAGCACGTGCGCCTCAAAAAAATACGGGCTTGGATAGCGCGCGTTAAAATAACTAAACAGCCCGCTGTTCTGGTTTTCTTCCACGGGGGGGAGTTGGTAAAGGTCCCCAAATAAAATAAGTTGTTTGCCGCCAAACGGCTCGTCCATATGGGTGGAAATGCGCAAAATATGGTCCATGGCGTCTAGTAAATCGGCGCGGAGCATGGAGGCTTCGTCCACAATCAGGGTATCAAAACTTTCTACCAGTTTGCGCGGCAAGCGGCGCAAAGTACTGCGGTCTAGTAAATTACCGGGTTTTAGGCGGAAAAAGGAGTGTACCGTCTGCCCGTGTACGTTAATAGCGGCCAGCCCCGTGGTCGCCAGGACGACCACCTCTTGCGCGGTGTGCTTAGCAAAGTATTTTAAGAGGGTGGTTTTACCGGTGCCCGCGCGGCCCGTTACAAAGATAAGCGGCTTAATAAAGGGTTTACTTTCTAGGAGAGTAAGGGCGTCTTTAAATTCGTCGGTTAGAATAATATCGGCGGGCATACTTTTATTATAGCTTATTTGAATAACGGACTTTTTTTTATTATACTATAGATACAATTTGATTCTGTTTTTGGAACCGTATGCAGAATACGGACTCTTTTGGAAGCCAAAAGTTTGATTCGCGTTCAAAAACAGCTGTTATAGGTACAAGATGATAGGACCTCGAATCCTATTGTTTTGTGCTGAGCGTTTATCGTTTTGCGATAGGCCACGGCTGTTATTGTAGGGAGTGCGAATCAACCCGGCAGTAGTGGCCGTTTTTATGTGGTTTCATAAGCGGGCAAATTGAAAAGGTGGAGATCCCCGATAGAAACCCTCGGGGATGACGTAATAAAAAGGAGAAGAAACTTATGAAACACCAAGCAAATGCAGTGATGAAAAAAAGCTGTCATTCCCGAAGGTTGTTATCGGGAATCTACAACGCAAGTCGTTGTCAAACAAAGGGATTTTCCTTATTAAATAGGTGTGTGGAAGATCCCCGAGTCCTGCGGACGGCAAAATCGGGGATGACACCTTATTTGATGTCAGGCTCACACCTGACCTATAAGGATGCCCTGAATAAAGGCTCTTTCAGGGCTCCGCTTCGCTCCGATTTTACCGCCCGCTCCGTCATCCCGCAGAGTAGGTATGCGGGATATAGCGGGCGTACAGGTTTTACGCTTATTGAGCTGTTAGTCGTCGTACTTATTATTGGCATATTGGCGGCGGTGGCCGTGCCACAATATCAAAAAGCAGTAGAAAAAGCACGCGTGGCGGAGGCACTAACCTTTATGGATGCAGTCTATAAAAGTGCCCAGTTGTGCATTTTAGAAAAGGGAGAAGACGAATGTTTTCCACCTGATGAGACTGACCACAATGCCTTTTTGGGAACGATGGATATTACACTGGCAGGCAAGCAGGGAACGTACCTAAATTATAATGGAGTTGTGGGCAACTCTTTTATTTTTTATATTGACAGTGGAACATTATACGCAGTTCGTATGAAATCTACTGTTGAAGATGAAGATCTGGAAACTTATGATATTGATATCAATCTAAAAACCGGAGCAAAAACGTGTTCGGGGTACGATGCTTTTGGCCGCAGTATTTGTATGTCCGTTAAATTATAATTTACCTTAGCAGCGTAAGCACAATGCCCTTTAAGGTAGTTTTGGGGTCTAAGTTGGCGCCGGATTTAAAGCCGGCGTCTGCGTCTATGAGTTTATTTAAAGCGGCGGCAAAGTTTTTTTGCGGGGGAAAATTGCGCGCGTTTTGCACCAGGCGAGACTCCCAAAACATAAGCCCCGCGGCACGCAAAATATCACCCTGTGCCATACCGGCATCGCTAAAGCGTTTAATGCGCGCCATTTTTAAAATGGGGTAAGTCATTTTGGCGAGTACGGCTACGGGCTCTTCGCCCCCGTCAATGAGTTTATCTATTTGCGCTAGCGCGCGCGCTTTACTGCACGCGGTCAGTGCGTTGGAAAGTTCAAAGGGGTTTTCGTCCTTTTTAAAGCCAATGCAGGCCAGTACATCTTGCGCGGTAATAGTTTTGTCGGCGCGTTGGGCGGTAAAAAGGGAAATTTTTTCCACCTCGTTTTCTAGGGCGTGTAAGTCGCTGCCTACACTCTCGCACAGTAAATCGACGGCGTCAAAATTAGGTTTGAGGCCTTGGGCCGTCATATAATTGCGTACCCAAGCGGCTAGGTCATCGGCTTTTAATTCGTCAAAGTTGACCACGCGGCCGGTTTCGGCGCAAGCGTCTGCCAGGGTTTTGTCGGTTTTGATTTTTTTAGCGTCGTTATGGGTAAGTACCAGGGTGGTGGTGGGGAGAGGATTTTGCGCGTATTTGATAAGGGCCAGTTGCTCTTTAGATCCTTTGCGCAGTTTATCCACGCCCGTAATAATAATGAGGCGCACGTCCGAGAAAACCGGGGCTGTGTTGGCCTGGGCCAGGGCCTCGTTAATATCTTGTGAGGTAGGCTGTGCCTTAAAAAAATTAAAATCGTCCGGGTGTAAAATCGTGTGCAGTTGTTTAATGACACTTTCCTTGCGGTAAAGGTCTTCCCCCGTGAGTAAATAGACGGGGGCGGTGGTACCTTTGGCAAGCTCGGTGTTTAATTTTTCGGCACTGATTTTAGGCATTAGAGCGGCTCGGTAATGGTGGTATATTCGGGGTTATTCATTACTTTTTTCTTGTTTTCGCTACGTACCGACCCAAATCCGTCCACGGTGCGAACGACAATATCTTTGGAGAGTTTTTCAAAAATGATGTCGCGCGCTTGTTGTTCGGTCATGCCGCCGGGCAAGGTGCTGGCCGCGTAAATTTGCGTACCCAAGAAAGCAGGCTCGCGCCACACCGGCGTATTGGTGGTGGCGTCCATAAACACCACGTCTAACCAAATGTCCATTTTATAAACGGTAGGGATGAGTTGGCTATCGTACTGAATCGGCACGTTTAAATAGCGCGAAATGGTGGTAACAACCACGCCTTGGGCGCCGTCGTTTTCGGCCACAATTTGGTACATTCCGTTGCGTAGGAACGAATCGTAAAGCCCGTTATAGAATTTGTCTTCCAGGGCAAACACTTCCGTGCGGTTTAAAATGGGGCGCACCGCAATTTTTTTGATGTGTTGGGGCATAATTTGCGCTTGGGGCTTATACAGAATTGTTCCCCCGCCGCATGCGGCCAAACACAAACCGGCCGTTAATAACATCATTAGTTTTTTCATACTCCCTCCGTTTTATTTTTTAGGGGTGGCTACAATGCTGACCATACGGCCCGGCACTACAATTACTTTTTTAATTTCCAGCTCTTTTAAGTAACTTTGTACTTTGGATAAAGCCAGGGCCTTTTGCTCAATTTCTTCGCGCGCGGCACTGCGTGAAACGATTAAGCGTTCGCGCACTTTGCCGTTAATTTGCACGCCCATATCTACGTTATCATCTTGCAACAGCGCGCTATCGGCTTGCGGCCAAGCGGTATTTAGCACAAAGCCCGCGTAGCCCTTTTCTTGCCAAATTTCTTCGGTCAAGTGCGGGGCAAAGGGGTGCAAAATTTGCACAAATTTCTTAAACGTATCTTCGGTAATGGCGGGCAGTTTGCTTAGGTCATTAAACAGCACCATCATAGCCGAAATAGCGGTGTTAAAGCGCAGGTTTTCAATATCTTCGCCTACTTTGGCAATCGTTTGGTTTAAAAGGATGGCACTCTTTTTGGGCTGCGCCTGCGCTGTAAATTGGACAGTTTCACTCCAACCGTAAATACGTTTTAAGAAGCGGTTAATGCCCTCAATGCCTTTCATATCCCACGGTTTTTGGGCATCAAACGGGCCCATAAACATCTCATACATGCGGAAAGCATCCGCGCCGTATTCGTTTAAAATTTCGTCAGGGTTGATGACGTTTTTCTTGGATTTGCTCATCTTTTCTACCATGGAGGTTAGTTCCTCGCCGGTGGTTTTTAAGAAGGCTTTCCCGTCTTTAAAATCGATTTCGTCATAGCCGTGGTAGTTACCCATCTTGTCCCGGTATGAGAACGCCAAAATCATTCCTTGGTGGCGGAGTTTTTGGAACGGTTCCGGGTGGGAAAGCACGCCTAAATCATACAGCACATGGTGCCAAAAACGCGCGTAGAGCAGATGCAGTACCGCGTGTTCCGCCCCGCCAATGTAGCAATCCACCGGGCCCCAGGCTTTTTCAAGTGCCGGGTCCACGAGGGCTTTGTCGTTATGCGGGTCCATATAGCGCAAGTAATACCAGCACGAGCCCGCCCATTGGGGCATGGTGTTGGTTTCGCGCTTGGCCGGGCCGCCGCATTGGGGACAAGTGGTGTTGACCCAATCCGTAACGGTGGCAAGGGGGGATTCCCCAGTGCCTGAGGGCTCAAATTTTTCCACTTCGGGTAGTCGCAAGGGCAGTTCGCTTTCCGGCAGGGGGACTACGCCGCATTCGTCACAATGTACTACAGGGATAGGCTCGCCCCAATAGCGTTGGCGGGCAAATACCCAGTCGCGCAGTTTGTACGTGGTTTTGGCGTTACCGCAGTGGTGTTCACTGAGCCACTTGATCATAGCGGCTTTGCTTTCTTTGACGTGGAGCCCGTTTAAAAAGCCCGAGTTGACCAGTTCTCCGTCCCCGGTGAAAGCCTCTTTTGCTACGCCTTGCTCACTTTTAATCACTTCAATAATTTTAAGGCCGAACTTTTTGGCAAAAGCGTAGTCGCGCTCGTCGTGCGCGGGCACGGCCATAATCGCCCCGGTGCCGTAACCCATGAGGACGTAGTCGCTTGTCCATACGGGGATTTTTACGCCGTTTACCGGGTTAATGGCATACGCGCCGGTAAATACGCCGGTTTTTTCTTTGTTTAGTTCGCCGCGCTCCAAGTCGCTCTTTTTGGCGGCCTCTTTTTGGTAAGCGGACACCGCGGCTTTTTGCTCGGCAGATACAATTTTATTTAAAATGGGATGCTCCGGTGATACCACCATATAGGTAGCGCCAAAAAGTGTATCGGGCCGGGTGGTAAATACGGTAAGCGTATCGTCAAAACCGTCTAACTTAAACACCACGTTGGCCCCCTGGGATTTGCCAATCCAGTTGCGCTGCATGGTAAGGGTGCTTTCCGGCCAGTCCAGTTTATCTAATCCTTCCAAAAGTTTTTCGGCATAGTCGGTAATTTTTAAAATCCATTGACGCAGGGCTTTGCGTTCAATTTCGTGCCCGCAACGCTCACACTTGCCGTTAAAGACTTCTTCGTTGGCAAGCCCGGTTTTGCACGAGGGACACCAGTTTATCGGCACGGTGGATTCGTAAGCTAGGCCCTTTTTGAACAGTTGCAGGAAAATCCACTGGGTCCATTTGTAGTAGTTAGGGTCCGTGGTATCTACTTCGCGCGACCAATCATACGCTAAGCCAATAGACTTAATTTGGCGGCGGAAATTATCAATATTTTTTTGCGTGGTAATGCGCGGATGTACGCCGGTGGCAATGGCATAGTTTTCCGCCGGCAGGCCAAACGCGTCCCACCCCATGGGGTGCAGTACGCTGTATCCGTTCATGCGTTTGTAGCGTGTTAAAATGTCCGACGCGGTGTACCCTTCCGGGTGGCCGACGTGTAACCCCGCCCCGGAGGGGTAGGGGAACATATCTAAACAATAAAATTTTTTGGCACCGGGGGTGCGGGGGCTGGCAAACAGGTTTTCCTGTTCCCAGCGGGCTTGTTGTTTTTTATCAATTTCAGGGAAGGATTTCATATTACTTCTATTGTACTAAATTTGATACGGTGTGCCTAATTTTACAAGCGGGTTTAAGTTTGTTATACTAGTTCTACAATTTAATCTGTTTTTGGAACCCCGCGTTTAGGCGCGGATTGCTGTAGTATGTACAGCACCATTGATATCCAAAAATAGCCGTTTTAAGGCACTAGACAAAAGGACTAATTACCCTTTTGTTTAGTGCTTAGTGTTTGCCATATTTTTGTGGCAAGCCACGGCTGTGATTGTATGGAAATATCAATGGCTCCAGCAATGATGGCCGTTTTGCATGGTTTCATAAGTGGGTAAATTGAAAAGACAGGTCAGAGCCTGCCCCGCAGGGTTTTTATGCGGGGGATAGCCTGACAAAACATAAAGCGTCATTCCCAAAGGTTGTAATTGGGAATCTCCACCGCTTTAAGTATGTAAGTAAGGAGGAGATCCCCGACAAAGACACTCGGGGATGACAAGTAGATGTAGGTCAGGTTTTACCTGACATAAAAAGGAGAAAAAACTTATGAAACTAGCAAACAAATGTAGTTATGAAAAAAGTTGTCATTCCCGGTATAAAGGTTAAAAAGTGGTGTTTTTTAGTGTCTGAAAATAATTTTTTTACGTCGTAGATTAGCATAAAATACTAGCATAAGAGTTAAAACGGTTTAACTCTTATGCAAAAATCATGTACAAAATGT
>JAZRAH010000078.1:0-9525 GCA_045634505.1 Elusimicrobiaceae bacterium | reverse complement strand
CGGGCGTTAGCCTGGGGATGAATGAAAGTCCTAGCGCAAGAAAACAGAGTTTTCTTATAAGTTGTGCGCTAGGCAAAATCAAGCGAAGCTGAGATTTTGGAGCAAAAGAAACCCCGAGCGTAAGCTCGGGGAGTTTCATTTTCTGCCTAATTTACGCTAGTACTTGAAGAAATAAAAAGCTATAATACAGTATCTTACAAACTGGAGGGTTTATGAAAGACGTGACACCAAACCGGGTACCGGCAGCGGTTATTTTTCTGCCTATATTTTTGATTTTGCTGCTATTGGCGGCGTTTAGTTCTTATTTTACCGTTTCCGCCGGGACGGTGGCTGTGAAACTGCGCTTTGGTAAACTGGTGGGGGCTTATGGGGAAGGCATCCACTTTAAAATGCCGTTTATTGACAGCGTAGAAAAGTTTTCCGTGCGTATTAAAAAGGATTCGTTTGATACGGAAGCATTTTCTAAGGACTTACAGACCGTAGGGCTGACGTTGGCGGTCAACCACCGCATTTTGCCTAACACGGTGGAATCCATTTACCGCAACTTAGGGCCGGAATATACTAGCACCATTTTAAAACCTATGGTGGAAGAATGGACCAAGGCGGTTATTGCCAAATACTCGGCCGATAGTTTAATTGCCAACCGCGTGGAAGTGGCGAAAGAATTAAACGAAATTTTGAAAGAGAAAATGGCGGAAAAAGAGGTAATTGTCTCCGACATTGCTATTACCAACTTTGAGTTTTCCAAGCAATTTTTAAAAGCCGTAGAAGAAAAACAAATTGCGGAGCAAGAAGCCAAACGTGCCACTAACTTGGTGGAAAAAGTGAAAAAAGAAGCCGAACAGAAAATTTTGCAAGCGGAAGCGGAGGCGAAGTCCTTGCGCTTGCAACGGGAAGTAGTATCGGACAATTTGATTAAACTGCGCCAGGTAGAGGCCCAACTGAAAGCCATTGATAAGTGGGACGGACGTATGCCTACTTATATGGCGGGGGACCAAATGCCCTTTGTAATGGCCAAATAAGCGCATAAAAAAGTTATAATAAAGGCAGACGCGTTGCGTTTGCCTTTTTTGTTGATAAGGAGCTTATATGAAAACTTTTTTAAAAATTTTAGTAGGTGTAGTACTAGCCGGGGGACTTTTTACGTTTGCATTTTACCGCACCCCGCAGGAACGGGCGTTTCGTGAGCACTTAAAACAAGCCCAAGAACAAAATGTAGAAGCGCAACTGTCTTTGGCGCAAGATTACCTGCTTGGCCAAGGGACCAAGCCCGATGCGGCCCAAGCAGTTGCCTGGTACGAAAAAGCCGCTGCTAGCGGCAGTGCCCAAGCGGCTTGGCAGCTCTATGAGCTCTATTCCCGTGGCGAGCAGGTGCCTGCGGACCCGGTGCGCGCGTCGGACTATTTACAGCTAGCCGTGCAGGGGAATTGGCCGCAAGCTCAGTATGAATGGGGAAATTTCTATGCACAAGGCAAACAGGTGCCCGAACACAAGGGCCAAGCACTGTTTTGGTATATGACGGCCGCCAACAATGGGTCTGCCCCGGCGCAAGCCAAAGTGGAAGCCCTGGCTACCGAAGATCCGGATTTGTTTGAACGTGTCAGCCAATTTGCTGCCCAACTAGCTAGTGCCGAACAAAAAAATACACAAGCTATGTTAGACGTAGCCCAAAGCTACCGCCAAGGAAATCCCATTTTACAAGACGCCCCTGTAGCGGCCCAATGGTATGAAAAAGCGTGGGAAGCCTCTAACCACACCTTGCCGGCGGCCGCTATGGCCTTGTGGGGGCTGTATAGCACCGGGGAGGGGGTGGAACAAAATGAAAATGCCGCGGCCGATTATTTGGCGGCTGCCGCAGAGCTAAAAGACCCGGCGGCCCAGTATCAACTGGGCGAGCAAGCCTATAGTGAAGACCCCGCACGGATGGAAGATGCGTTTGCGTGGTTTTCCAACGCGGCGGCGCAAGGGCACAGCCAAGCCCAATATATGACGGGTTTTATGCTACTGCAAGGGCAAGGAACGGCAAAATCCGTGCCGCTGGCCATCCGGTTTTTTGAACAGGCCTCTAACCAAGAAAATCCCTCTGCCCAGTATGTGTTGGGGCAACTTTATTTGAAAGGAATTGGCGTTAAAAAAAGTCCGCGCAAGGGGCGTGCCTGGTTAAACCGGGCTGCCCAAAATGGCAGTGAACCGGCTAAAGCACTTTTGGGAATTTAAGATTGTTTTTCTTTGTTTTGAATATAAGGCGATCCCGTTTACGGGTATCGCCTTACTTATGTGTGTGTAAGGGTTCAAAATGGTGGGTTCCGCTGTCTTTGTCATATACAAGCACGCGGTAGGTGGGCCGTTCTTGAATATAAGACCCTAATACAAAACGTAAATAACGTACTTCGGGATCTTGGTATAAGGTCATCAGTAGCGATTGGGGTAACTGATCGTATATTTCTTCTTGGTTAATTATAGTGCCGTGTGCATCCAAGCATTGAATATAGATAATACGCTCGTTGATGTGAATAGACCCAAAATTGATTCCTTTGGCGATCAGTGGAATGTCCGCCTCCCCTTCACGATAGGCTTTTAATAAATAAGGAATAATGCGTATACTGGCGGCGTAGGATTTGTCTTCTAGAGTACTGCCACAGTGAATACCAATAACCTGTCCTTGTGCGTTTAACAAGGGGCCCCCGCACAGGCCGGACCGTTTGGTTTGCTCGGCCGGGAAGTCTGTGCGGATAAAGCGGGTGTTGTCTTTTTCAAATGTTAAATTATTGACTTGATACAGCTTGTTAGAAGCGTAACCCCAAGAGGTCAGCTTTTCTTGCGGGTTGATTTGAGTGGTTAACTCAAGGGGGCGTAACTCTTTAGGCAAAGGGCCTTCTACCTTAATAAGTGCCGCATCTGATAGTAGGGCCGGGCCTTGCTGTACCAACGTGCCATCTACGGGGATTTCCTTTTTCCCATCGTAAAACGTGAGGCGTAGTCTTTCCCCTAATTGGGCGGTATGACCCGCTGTTACAGCCCATACGCTATGCACCCCTTGGTAGCGTGTGGTAAATAAAAAGGCCGTGGAGTGCGGGCGTTTGTTCATGGGAAAATCTAACAAAATAGCGTGGTCTAGGCGGGCCACAGAAAGCCGAATATCCGGGCGCTTGGTTGCTTTAAGTACGGTACGGTCTAGCTTGGTAGAAGTAAGTGCCTTGGAAATAGGTCTAAGTCCTTTGGCTTTTTGTGCGTGGGAAAAACTAGGAGAAGAGAGAAAAAGGATCCCTATAATCAGCATGAGTAAGTTCTTCATACTTATACTATACCCGTTTTTGTAGGCAAGGACAAGGAACAAAAGACCTAATTTTAACGAGAAAAGGACCTATTTGCGGATTTGTTTTTCTTTTTTGTGAGGTTGTTTTAAAATACTTCTACTTGACGTTTTTTTTGATACACTTTTCTAGCACCGGACAAGGGGGGCGTATCCCTCGTATAAAAACGCAATATAAAAGAGTTTAGAGTGTTTAAACGGTGCTCTTGAAATAGAGTTGTCATTGCAAACTTGATTTGGAATCTTACCGCTTTTAGCAAACAAGGTGAGATCCCGTATCAAGTACGGGATGACACATAATTATAGGTCAGGTGTCAGCCTGACAATTTGGCGGCTTGGTTTCGTCTTGCGTCAGGTACAACCTGACCTACAACGAAACAACACCCTCCCCGGGGGGTGATCCAACGAAGAAAAATTTAACGGTAGTTGGTAAACTGGAGCTCTACGCCAAAGTCTTTGCCTTTTAGAAAGGCAATCACGGCTTGGAGTTCGTCCTTGGATTTAGAGGACACGCGCAGTTGGTCCCCTTGGATAGAGGCCGAAACTTTTAGCTTGGCGTCTTTAATCGCTTTGGTAATTTCTTTGGCTTTGTCGGCCGGGATGCCTTGCTGAATTTTAACCGTTTGTTTGGCGTTGCCGCCTAGCGCGGCTTCAATTTTTTGCGGGGTCAGGTTTTTAAGCGCAATCCCGCGTTTGGCCATGCGGGTAAAAATAATATCACGCAAGGTGTTTACCTTGTATTCGTCCGCGGAGGCTAGCTTCAGTTCGCTCTCTTTTTGGTTTAGCTCAATAGCGGAGTTGGTCCCCTTAAAATCGTAGCGGTTGGTAATTTCTTTATTGGCGGCCGATACTGCCTCACTAATTACATTCAAATCTACCTTGGATACCACGTCAAAACTATAATCTGCCATATTATTTACTCCTCTAAATAGGTTGTTTTCCCTTATTATACTTTTTTTGTACAATAAGAGTAAGGCAGGCCGGGCTTGCCAATTTTTAAGGAGGGAGTACGTATTGTGCTGGCGGGGAAACCCGCATACTTACTTATGAACATCAAAATTCGTTTAACTGTGATGAACTTCCTGGAATTTGCTGTATGGGGTGCCTATTTAACGTCTATGGGCATTTTTCTGGCGGGTGCCGGGTTTGCGGATAAAATTGGTTGGTTTTATGCGACACAAGGTTTTGTGTCTCTTTTTATGCCTGCGGTGGTGGGGATTGTGGCGGACCGTTGGGTCCCCGCGCAAAAAATGCTTGGGTTGTGCCACCTCTTAGCCGCCTTGTTTATGGCGGGGGCCGCGTGGTTTGGCTCGCAAGCGAACATCTGTTTTTGCAGCTTGTTTACCTGCTACACGCTTAGCGTAGCCTTTTATATGCCGACGCTCGCGCTTTCCAACTCGGTCGCTTACACGGCGCTACGTCAACAAAATTTAGATACCGTTAAATGCTTTCCGCCCATCCGTGTATTTGGAACGGTGGGTTTTATTATAGCGATGTGGACAACCAACTTTGCCCACTTTGCCGGCTCCTACGCGCAGTGGTATTTCTCGGCTATTTTAGGTGTAATGTTGGGACTGTATTGTTTCACGCTGCCTAACTGCCCCGTAAACGCCGAAAAAGCCCGCACCTTGGGCGAAGCCTTGGGCCTAAAAGCGTTTGCGTTGTTTAAAGAGAAAAAAATGGCGGTATTCTTTATTTTCTCTATGTTACTGGGGATGAGCTTGCAAATTACCAACGGATTTGCCGGGCCGTTTATTACCGGGTTTAACAGCTTGGCGGGGTACACGGGCTCGTGGGGGGCCAACAACGCTACGGCTTTAATTTCGCTTTCCCAAATTTCCGAAACGCTTTGTATTTTGCTCATTCCGTTCTTCTTAAAACGCTACGGCATTAAAAAAGTAATGCTGATTAGTATGTTGGCGTGGGTGCTGCGCTTTGGGCTGTTGGGCGTGGGCAATCCGTCCACCGCACTGGGTATTTTGATGCTTGTAGCGTCCATGATTATCTACGGCGTGGCGTTTGATTTCTTCAACATTTCCGGCTCTTTGTATGTGGACCAGGAAACCGACCCGTCTATCCGTTCTTCCGCGCAGGGCGTGTTTATGCTGATGACCAACGGCTTTGGGGCGGCTATTGGCTCCTTGGCCGCGCAGAAAGTGATTAACAACCTGGTAAACGTGCATTTGGACCCGTCCCAAATGGTGGACGGCGTGTATCCGCAGGCACTTTCGCAAGCTATTATGAACGGTTGGAGTGAGAGCTGGTTTGTGTTTGCCGGGTTTTCGCTCGTAGTGGCGGTGCTGTTTGCGTGGCTGTTTAAATATAAGCACGTACCGCAGAATTAAGAAGTGTTTTAATTCATAAAAAGGACTGGTAAAGCCAGTCCTTTTTTCTTATACTATAAGTACAATTTTATCCGTTTTTGGAGGCGTTTAAGAAACGCAGTGCCCGCAAGGGCCCGATAGAAGTCCAAAAACAGCTGTAGCAGGTGCAACATAGCGGACCTTCGAAACCCGCTGTATTGTGCCCAGAGTCTGCCCGTTGTGGCAGGCCGCGGCTGTTATATTTAAGACTTTCTATCGGCTTAAATATACTGGCCGTTTTTTATTGGTTTCATAAGCGGATGAATTGAAATATAGGTCAGGTGTGAGCCTGACATAAACAGGAGAAAACTTATGAAAAACCAAAAAAATGTAGTAGTAAAACAAAGTATTATTCCCGAACTTGTTTCGGGATCTTCCACGCAGGCCGTTACGCAACAACAAGCGTTGAAGACCCTGAAAAAATTTCAGGGATTATCTAATTTTATAACAGCTTGTGGTTTTTTCCATAGAACTTATAGGTTGGGCGTTAGCCCAACAGGAGCCGCAAGTAAGCTGTGGGATACTTGCCACAAAAACGGGGATTTGTCGGGTTCACACCCGACCTATAAACTGACCTATAAGGAAGAGGCCCTGAATAAAGGCTCTTTCAGGGCTCCGCTTCGCTCCGGCTTTACGCTTATTGAGCTGTTAGTCGTCGTTCTTATCATTGGCATTTTGGCCGCGGTGGCGTTGCCGCAATACCAAAAAGCAGTGGAAAAGGCGCGTATGACGGAAATGGTAACATTTATCAATGCTGTGGAAAAGGCGACGGATTTATGGCTCTTGGAAAACGGCGGTTTCCCGGCCAAGGAAACGACCCTGTTATGGAAGGATGTAAACCTGCTAGACTTGGATGTGTCGGGTATGTTAGGTACGTGGAAGGGTGAGTTCAATTGGGAAAGTGTATCTGGCAATTTTATGATATTTTCCCCGCTTGGATGTGATGCGAGCGGTTGCGGGATTGGAATATATGCTCTTAAACCTGTGGGACCGGATGTATACGTGAGTCGTGAGGCGACTGGATGGAGCATTGCTTGTAGTGAGGACGAGGACGAGGAATGGTGTCAGCGGTTTGAGTCATTTTATAAGCAGTAAGCATACAACTAAATGCCCCGCTTCATTAGCGGGGCAAAATGTAGGACGTGTACAATTAATTGGTTAACTGTTTTTTATCCCTTAGTTTACGGTGGTAGGTAATGGCAAAGCGGTGGACCTCGTCGCGGATTTCCATGAGCAAATTTAAGGCGGGGTCCCCTATGGGTAGTTTAATACTTTCGGCCTGCCCGGGGATATAAATGCCTTCGTGCGTTTCGGCCAGGGAAATAAACGGGATATACATGTCCGCACGCTCGTAAGCGTTTAGTGCGGCGTGAATTTGGCTTTTGCCGCCGTCTAGCAAAATTAAATCGGGTGTTTGGCTAGGGTCCCTTTTTATTTGGCGCAAACGGCGGTACACGCTTTCTTCCATCATGGCAAAATCGCTGCCGCCTTTATCAGGCATGGCGGTTTTGATTTTGAATCGGCGGTAATGTTCGTGGTTTTTCTCGCCGTTAATGTAGCATACCATACAGCCTACGGCCTCACGCCCGAATAAGTGGGAGTTATCAAACGCCTCAATGTGCGCGGGCAATTTTTTAAGCCCAATTACTTCGGCCAAGCGTTTTAGCTTGTCCGTGTTTTCCATAGCCGTAGTGATGTAATCGTCCTTAAACCGGCCGACCAGTACGCGCTCTTTCATGTGCTCCAGGGCGTGCAAAAAATTGCGGTACACGGTGGCTTGTTCGTACTCCATTTTTTGGGAATGGGCTTGCATTAAAGCCGTGAGGGACTCTTGCAAATTGCCAAAATTTCCGTCCAAAAAGTCCGCCATACGCTGGGCATTTTTTTGGTAGTCCTCGTAGGAGATTTTACCCGCGCACGGGGCCGGGCATTGGCCGGTGTGGTAATAAATACAGGTGTTAATTTTAATGTCTTGCAATTTTTTTTCGCGCGAAAATTTCCACTTGCACGGGCGCAAGGGGGCGTAGCCTGCTTTCCACAAAAAACGCATTAAACTTTTGACGGTGTAAGATTTGGGATACGGGCCGTAATAAGCATCTTTACTGTGTTTACCGGCGTCAGCCGCGCTTTTGCGCACCAGTTGTAGGCGGGGGAAATCCTCACTTAAACTCAGTTTTAAATAGGGGTATGTTTTGCCGTCTTTGCCCAACGAGTTAAAAAACGGTTGGTATTGTTTGATGAGCTTTTCTTCCAGCACGAGGGCGTCGCGCTCGCTAGCGCAGGTAACGTAATCTATCTTGGCAATGAGCGGCAGTAACGAGGGTAATTTCCACCCGCGCGAGTAAAGGTTGGACTCTTGGAAATACTGTTTGACCCGGTCCGAGAGGTTTTTGGCTTTGCCAACGTAGAGGACGGTGCCGTCTTTGGCACGCATGATGTACACGCCGGGCGAATTTGGTAAAATATTTATGCGCTCATCCATATTAAGTATTGTAACAAATAAAAACTAATTGACCAATTTGCCGCGCAAAAGGTATAATATACATAACCGATTTTTAGTACAGAGGTAAATTAACACATGGCAAAATTGAAAACGGGCCGCCACACCAGCGCCCTTAAAGCTCAGCGCCAAGCTGAAAAAAGAAATTCCGCTAACAAAGGCTTAATTAAAAAAGTCCGTGTAGCGACCAAAACGGTAAAGGCCTCGGCCACTACCAAAGCGAAAACCTTGAAAGAGGATTTGAAAAAAGCGAACGCTTGCATTGATAAAGCCGCTAAAAAGAAAGTGATCCACTGGAAAACGGCTGCCCGCAAGAAATCGCGCCTTGCCAAGGCCGCTAACAAAGCCGCTAAATAAGTAGTTTTAGTTTAATACACCTCGCCAATGTGCGGGGTTTTTTTGTTATAATGTAAATACAATTTGATTCTGTTTTTGGAACCGTTTAAGAAACGGGGCCCTTTGGGTTAATCCAAAGTTCCATGAGAGTCCAAAAATGGCACGTATAGACGAAAAACAGAAAGTTTATTCTTTTTGCTTTTCGTTAATGCATTGCGTCACAGACGCAATGATACGGCTATTTAGCACTAAGGCACTCTCATGGACTTGGGCTTTTCTAGCCGTTTTTTATTGGTTTCATAAGTAGGCAAATTGAAAAGTAGGGCAGAGCCTGCCCCGCAGGGTTTTTATGCGGGGTATAGCCTAACAAATAATAAGCGTCATTCCCGAAAGTAGGTATCGGGAATCTCCACCGCTTACATTAAAAAAGGTGGGGATCCCCGATAGAAACACTCGGGGATGACAAATAGATGTAGGTCAGGTTTTACCTGACAATGTAAAAGGAGAAAACTTATGAAAAACCAACAAAATGTAGTTATACAAAAAGTCAGTCATTCCCGATATTGCCGTCCGCAGAACTCGGGAATTTACAACGCACGTTGTTGTCAAATAAAGGAAAATTCTTTATTTAATAAGTGCGTGGAAGATCCCCGATACCAACCCTCGGGGATGACAGCTAATTTTACAACGGCCCGCGGTTTTACCCCCCGCCCCTCGTCACCCCGCAGAGTCGGTATGCGGGGTATAGGGGCGGCCCAACACGGGTGTCCCGCATTACAGGTCTGCGGGATGACGAAGTGTGTGGCCCGCGGATTCAGCTCCTGCCGTCATCCTGAATTTATTTCAGGCTCTAGTCGTTATAACAACAAGATGCTGAAACAAGTTCAGGTAGCACCGCACTTGACCCCACGGGCGTGAGCCCGTGGAGGGAGTTCCCCCTGAATCTTCTGCTACAATGTATAGTATGAAACTTTATAAGCAGGGACATTGTGTTTACTATTGTAAATATCACA
>JAZRAH010000077.1:0-29728 GCA_045634505.1 Elusimicrobiaceae bacterium | reverse complement strand
ATATTTTAGTGAATTAAAGCAGCAATATAGGAAACACAAGGGATTAAGTAAAGCGCATAGGGAGGCCTATTTGAAATGGTATATTTATTACAAAAACATATCAAAAAACACCACTTTTTAACCTTTATACCCATCCCCGAGGGTTTCTGTCGGGGATCTTCCACGTACCCATTTAATAAGGCATCTTTTCCGATTTTACAACGGCAAGCGTTGTAGATTCCCGATAACATCCCTCGGGAATGACAGTCTTTGTTTTTCTCTGCTTTTGTTTTTATCATAATTTCCTCACTTTTATATGTGGAAGCACCAGCGTCCCCTTGCAATGGCTTAGGTATAAAAAAGGACGACCAATCATTACCTAAGCCATTGCAATAACCCGTGTAATAACCGTCGCCCGCCCACTTCAATTAAGAAGTGGGCACAAAAGCAGACGGCTATTTATTGGATTGCAATGTGCTTTGCGGACTATCCGCCTAGCTCAGTGCAGGCTCTCCCTGCACTTCCAACAAATAACCTTTAATTTTTAAACTACACTCTCATTATACCAAAAAACCCCGGCTTTTACCGGGGTGAGTGAATCAGGTTTACAAAAATTTCTTATCCGCGCACTGCACGCAATTTGCGGGCATTGCTTTGCATCAGTTTATTAAGCAGTTGTTCTTGCTTGCGCAGTACCGTGCGCTGAATCGTTATATATTTCTGCGCACTTTCAGCCGTTTGGGCGGAGGTTTGTAAAATATTTTCCGACTGGGCCACAATCGCAAACGCTTGTGCCTGGGTTTCCGGTCCAAAAATTTGTCCAATATCGCGTAGCGCACTTTGGTTGGCTTGGCGTGCATTTTGTAACGCCCGTTGAATAAAAATCCGGTCTTTAGCAGAAACCCGTGTATTTTTCTTAGCAATTTTAGCCGGCTCTTCTTCCATCACAATTTCCATATATTGGTGCGAAACCACTTGCCGTCTGGCCGGTTTTTGCGTTACTTGTTTAGGGGCATTTTCCGGTGTAGCCGCGGGGGAGACTTCACTCGGCTTTGCTTCTTTTACCTCCGCAGAATCAGCGGGTCGTTCCGGCACAACCGCGGGTTGCTCAAGGGGAGGTTTGGGCAAAAACGCACCTAATTTTGCTTTCCAAAACGTTACTATATCTTCTTGCTCTTCCCCGTTAGCACATCCGGCAATCAGCATGGGTAAAATCAGCCAAAAAAAGTATTTTTTCATAAAATTTCCCTAGCCTCACTATAACAAATTTATGCCAGTCCGTACAACTTTTTTGTATTTACAAGTGTTTGCTCAGCCAGCTTTTCCAACGGCACATTTAAGTAATCGGCCACGTATTGGGCAATCAGCGGGATATTGGACGGGTCGTTACGCGTTCCCCGTTTGCCTTGGGGGGATAAATACGGGCAATCCGTTTCCAACATCAGGTATTGCGGACCAACTTTTTTTACTGCCTCGCGAATATATTCATTTTTCTTATAGGTAAAACATCCGTTGATGCCCAACAACATTCCTTTATCTAAAGCCCGTTTGGCCTCTTCGTAGCGGGCACAAAAACAATGCAGCACCCCGCTATGCGCCCGGGGCGCATTTTGTTTCCACAACCGTGTTAAGCAGGCAAATGTATCTTCATAAGCGGCGTAATCTTCCGCTACCCGGCGCACGTGTAAAACCAGGGGCAGCCGGGCCTCATTGGCACACGCAATCATTTGCTCCAACAGGGCGTGTTGTAAATCTTTATTTGCTTCTTCTAAGCACGTATAGTCCAATCCCACCTCGCCCACGGCGGCCACGCGTTTGTCGGTTAAAACTTGCTGATATACCGGCTTTTGTTCCGGCGTAAATTGGGCGGCATACTCCGGGTGCACACCTAGCACGGGTACAATGACCTGGGGATATTTGGTAGCCAAATCCAAGGTAGGTTGCCACTCGTTGGGCGCACAGCCGATTTCTACACTTTTACAAATGTTTGCTTGCGCAAGTACGCGCGTGATAAGTTCATCCCGGTCCGCGTCAAACGCCGGGTCAGTAAGATGTGCGTGCGAATCAATAAAATCCATAACCTAATCCCAGTTAGGGCGCAATTTTTTAATGGCTTTTTTTACTTCGGGTTTTAATTTGGGGTCCACTAAGTCCACAAACAGTTTTCCGTCCAGGTGGTCCACCTCGTGCTGAAACGCCTTCGCCAGCAGCCCGCGGGCGCGTTTGACTTGTTCGGTGCCGTTTTCATCTATATATTTAATCGTAATATCTGTGGCACGTTTTACGTCCGCCCACAACCCGGGGATAGACAAACATCCTTCTTCTTCTAACTTTTCGCCGCGTTTGGCCAAAATAACCGGGTTAATAATCACGTAGCGTTTTAAGGGGGCGTCCTCTTCGTCGGACTCGGGAATCAAAATCACGGCCAAGCGGTAATCCAACCCAATTTGGTTGGCCGCCAACCCCACCCCGCGCACCGCCAGGCAGGTTTCTTCCATATCTGCCAAAAGCTGCGGCAATTTAGGGGCAATATCATTATAATGAACGGGTTTTAGTTTTTGGCGCAAAATAGGTTCGCCATATTTTGTAATACGTAAAATAGCCATATACTGTATTATAGCAAATAGGCAGGGTTTTATTCTTACGCTAAAAAAGCTAAAATAATAGTATGACTGATGCCGAAATACACCAACTGTTTGCCGAATTTTCCGCCGGACGTAAGCCCGAAGCGCAAGATTTTAACGCAAGCCGTATGTTTACCCTCTTGGAGGATCCGTTTAGCATTTGGTGTAATTTCTATGCCCCGGCCGAAGAGGCCGTGCCGGAAAATAACCGCTACGAAAATTTAAAAATCCGTACCGACCGCCACGCACGGGACCTTTTCATCCGCGAGCAGTATCCCTCTGTCTTTTTTATTTCCGCCCAAAACGAAGCCGAACGCTTTGAAGCCACTCTGTGCGCCATGGCGCGGGGGGAACAAGCCATTGCCAACGCCGTTTTATGGAATTTACCTCAGCACGTGTACGGCAGTGTCAATTTGCTCGTACGTAAAGACACCGCCCCCAGCCGCTTTGGCAATTACCACTACACCGTCTGCCAATTCAAACGCGCACACGATTTGAAGGAACATTATTCCTTGCAAGTATCCTTAGTAAACCAAATTTTGGGCAAAATCCAACAATTTGAACCGTCCTACATGCGTATCCAGCTTAAGGGGCACTTCGTAGATATTGCCTACCGGGACCATGCCGAGCGACTCACCCAAGAACTGGCTTTTTGGGATAATATCCGCACCGGGCTTGCCAAGCCCGAGGCCCACAAACCGCCCAAGGCCGCCGCGGCCCCCTGGCGCGTATATGCCAATAAGTTGGTCGCCCAAAACCACGATTTAGTGATGTTGCCGCACCTCAATACCGAAATGCGCCAATGTCTTAAAATTAACGGGCTTTTTACCACGTTAGATGTAGCCCACGCTCCACTGGCTAAACTGCAAGAAATTTTGGAAGAACCCTACGCTACCGAAACGTATTATAATGCCCGTGCTTACCTGTACCATAAACCGATTTGGCGTAAAAAAGGCTGTTTCCCGCCGCCTGTTAAAAAATATAATTTGTATTTTGATTTTGAGGCGACCGAAACTTTCACCAAAGACAATAAATCCTTTGTCTATTTAATTGGCCTGTGGGATAAAGAGGAAGACAAGTACGTTACCTTTATTGCCAAAACGCCCGAAGAAGAAATTACCATTTTTGAGCAGTTCTACAATTATATTAAGGACTTCAAAAACACAGCCCTCTACCACTGGACCGAATATGAAGTGCGTAAAATGCGCAAGTTAGCGGCTGCTTGGCCGCAGCAAGCCGCCCACCTCAATGCGCTTTGCGATATCTGCCACGATTTAAAGGTATCTGTCAATGACAGCTTTTACATTCCCGCGCCCAGTTTTTCGTTAAAAGCCGCCGCCCCGGCCTTTGGCTTTAACTGGCGGCAAGACGATTGCGGTGCTATGGACAGTATGGTTTATTTTACCAACTGGCTTAAAACCGGCGACGACTCTCTTTTGCAAAAAATCCTTATGTATAACGAGGATGACTGCAAAGCCATGCTGTATTTAGAAAACGCCCTCAAACAAGCGGAAGTGTTAGAGCGTGAAGGGCTGTAGTATTCTGTTTACTTTTCCAATTTCAGTTGCTATAATGGAATTATGGCAATCAATATCATTAAACAATATAGTGTATTTTTGATTAACGAACCGGGGGCCTTGCAAAACTTTGCCGACTTGTTCGTGCGTGAAAATGTGGATATTATCGCCATGGCGCAAGACGTACGCTATGATGCGGCCGTCGTGCGCGTGGCCGTAGAAAAAGATAACGGGGTTAGCCATGCGCTTACCAAAGCCGGCTTTACAAGCGTAAAGACGGATGCCATTTGCCTGGACGTACCCAACCGCGTAGGCATTTTGCGCGATATCGGGCGTATCTTAGCCGGCCAGGGCATTAACATTACCACGATTTACGGCACTGCCAACAACGGGGGAAATACCCGGTGGATTCTTGTGGTAAACGACATTACCAAAGCACTCAATGCGCTTGAAAGTAGCGGCCTATTTGAATAAGCAAACCGCCCTTTCATAAGGGCGGTTTTTTTATCCATTAGAAAAAGGCATAGTTACTTCGTCACTGAAATCAGTTTTCCCTTTTTATCGTACTTCATTTTTCCGTCCGCAAAAATCACAGTTACGTAGCCCTTTTCTTTGCCGGATTGGGTATGCACTACTTTTACGTGGTCGCTTACTAAAAAAGTTACCTCATTGTTTCCGCGTATGGCGGTCATGTTATCCACACTGGTACCAAACAATTTTCCCGTCGCTTCAAAATACCGCCCCGGGCGAAAGGAATTAAGCATGCGTGTTAAATCACGGCAGTCTATATTTTTTACCTCGCACCATTCATTTTTGGTGGACGGTTGGGCAATCACCGCCTGCTCCGTAAAAGAACTACCAAAATCTTCATCTTGCCACACATACCAAGCTAATGCCAACGTGAGTGCCAGTAAAATCCATTTCGTCATTTTCAACCCCTTTTTAAAAACAATTTCGCAGGCGAGGTAGCCCCCTTAATTAAAGATAGTTCTTTGGTTTCTACTCCTAAAGTTTGCGCTAAAAGCACTTTTACGGCCTCGTTAGCGCGCCCTTCTTGCGCAGGAGCTTTTACCCATATTTCAAAACTATCCGGTGCTTTTTGTTCCACCCGGTTCTTTTTTTCCCCGGCATGAACTTTTACCTTGATGTACTGCATAGGCTTATTATACCTAAAAAGCAATAAATTGCCAACGTTTTTACAATTGCCTGTACCATAGCTAATTGCTACAATATGTTAACTGGTCCCAATGCCCGTTGGCACAGCGGCTTGCCTTGAGAATGTGTAACAGCCCAACTTTCAAACCGCACCTCATGTGGGCCCGGCGCACGGAAGGAGTAAAAAATGTCTAGCGAAACCCTGTTAATTACCGGAGGAGCCGGCTTTATCGGCTCAAACTTTGTAGCGTATTTTTTGGAAACCTTCCCGCAATACCACGTGGTTAATTTGGATAAACTCACCTACGCGGGCAATTTAGAAAATTTAACAGCGTGCGCCCAAAACCCCCACTATACCTTTGTACAGGGGGACATTTGCGACGCTTCCCTCGTTCATCATCTCTTTGAAAAATACGACATCCGCGGCGTTTTTCACTTCGCGGCCGAATCGCACGTAGATAACTCTATTCAAGGGCCGCTGCCGTTTATTAAAACCAATGTGGAGGGAACTTGCACGCTCTTAGAGGCGGCCCGCCAACATTGGCTCCGTGAACCCGGCCACGTAAAACCCGGGTATGAAAATTGCCGTTTCCACCATATTTCAACCGACGAGGTATATGGTTCCCTCGGGCAAACGGGGCTATTTATCGAATCCGCTCCCTACGCGCCCAACAGTCCCTATTCCGCCAGTAAAGCCGCTAGCAATTTACTGGTCCGCGCGTACCACCATACCTACGGGTTAAACGCAACGATCAGCAACTCTTCCAACAACTACGGCCCCAAACAACATGCCGAAAAATTGATTCCCACCATTATCCGCAAATGTCTAGCGGGGGAACCGATTCCCATATACGGCGACGGCACAAACGTGCGCGATTGGCTCTACGTGTTGGACCACTGTAAAGCAATTACGTTGATATGGCAAAAAGGCAAGGCGGGGGAAATATACAACATTGGCGGCCGTAACGAACGCACCAACCTACAAATGGTGGACACGATTTGTACCCTTTTGGACCAAATAAAACCGGCCGCCAACGGTAAGTCCTACAAAGAGCTAATTAGTTTTGTAAAAGACCGTGCCGGGCACGACCGCCGCTACGCCCTAGATACCACCAAGTTAGAAACGCAACTGGGTTGGAAAGCGGAGGCAAATTTTGAAACAGCCATCCGCCAAACCGTTGCGTGGTATGTAAAGCAATAACCCGCCCATTTCAAATCAAAAGCCCCCGCGATACGGGGGCTTATTTAGGTTTAGCCATTATGCTTATTTTTTGAGTCCATACTTAACAGGATACGTCAGCACATATTTTAAAAAGCGGTGCGGATGCATCTGCGGGTCAGGGGAGCGGTCAAAAAACGCCACCTGCTGTAAATTATATTTTTTGATAAATTTCAGCCACGCATGTTCTTTATCGGTATGCGGCTCGCCGCCCATGGCAAGATACGCTTTATAATACTTTTGCCAAGGTCCGTTCCACGTATAGGTCCAAAAACGCACCCCGCCGCCCGCACAGTGATAAATTAGTACGTCCTGGCGGTTTTTATCCAAGTACTTGGGGTTAGAGGGCAAACAGTTACATGTGTCCGGCAACACGTCCACCGGGATTTTAAATTCTTGCAGCATCACATTTACCACCCCTTGGTCCGGGCAGACTAAATTTTCCAGCCACTCGGCTGTTTTGTGATAACACCACATCCGTAAATTTTCCAAATTATTCATGGGGCGCGCAAACAGCGTTACCCCGGCGTTATAGCAGGGGACGGTCATATCATACTGCGGCAAGGGTTCTTTAAAATTTTTGGTAATCAGCGTAAGGCCTTTTTGCGTATCCTTACACATGGCCACGCCGCCCTGTTTGGCGTAGTTCTCAAAAATGGGTAGTAGCTCGCCGCCCACCATCATATCCACGTCCATATACAGCACTTTTTCATACGTTGCCAGTAAATCAAAAATTTCATACCGGGCAAATGTCAGTTGGGTAAAATGTTTAAAATTGATATTTTCAAAATCGGTCTCTACGGCAAAGTGATACTCCGTAAAGCGGCACGGTAAAATGCGGTTTAAAAATTCCTGGTCTTTGTCGCTAAGCCCTTGGTGATAAACTAGCACGTCTGCCTTTTCAAGCACTTGGGGGGATTTATCTTTCAAACTCATTAGCAGCACGGCTAAGGCAAACAGGAAACGGCGGTTTGTGGCAAAAAACAACGCATAAGGTTTCATACACACTCCGTACGACAAATATTATGTTATAATTATAGCATAAAACCTACAGAGGAAATATGGACGCCAACACACGTACTTCATTTAAGTTAGCAGGCTTGCGGGCCGGGCAAATTGCCCTGGCGGCCGCCCAAGACAGTTCCGTCGTAAAGGCCGCGATGTTGTTCAACCAATGGCGCAAACACACCAAGCAACGCCTCAAACGGTTGTTTAAGCGCATTACTCCACCCACGGGTCCCCTCAAAATCCTGGTACACATTAAAGGGGGGATTGGGGACGTGTGCATGAGCCGGATCTTCGTAAAAAAATTGCGCGACGTTTTACCCCAGGCCGAAATTTTCTTTGCCTACGACCACAAATCCACCGTAGATATGGTGTTTTCAGACGGCCTAATTAACGGCTATTACACGCCCCGTTATCTGCCCGAAAATTTTGATTTGGTTATTTGCGGCTGCCACCACCTGATGTTTGATTACTACAACCGCGAGCGTCTTGAAAAACTGGCCCCGCAATTTATGTCTGCTTTTGAAGAGGGGTTAGATATCCAACGCTGTTTTAAACCCTTTGCCGCCTATACGCCGTATTTGGACGGCCAACTAGCCGCCATTGCCGTAGCGCATGGGGGGGGACGGGTAGCCAACCAAGGGTGGTTTACGGGCCTGGAAATTAGCCAAAATGAACCCGCCCCTATCGCACTTAACGCCGCGCAAACAGCGGACGTACTCACTAAACTTAACTTGACGGGTAAAAAATACATTACCATTCACGACGGTATCAATACGCATACCGATACTTCTTTGGGGCACCCCACCCGCTGTTGGCCGCAGTCCCACTGGCGTGAATTTGCCCGTTTATTTAAGGCGGCTTACCCGGATATATGGCTCGTCCAACTGGGCGGCCCCAAAAGCCATATTTTTGATTTTGCCGATATCCCTTTAGTAGGCAAAACCGCCGTGGCGGACCTTCCCCATGTATTGGCGGGGGCTTTGTTACACGTGGACGGAGAAAGCGGCATGGTCCACCTTGCCAACCTTACCCAAACGCCCTGCGTCGTACTATTTGGCCCTTCTCAGGCTGCTTATTTGGGGTATGCGCGTAATACCAATCTTTCGTCCCCGGTCTGCGGGGGATGCATGAATATCAGCAAACATTGGATGACCCAATGTATTTTGGGCTACCCGCCGCAACGTCAATGTTTACCTGCTATTTTACCGCAAACCGTATTTGAAGCGGTACAAAAGCGTTTGTAACGTATATTAAAAATATGCTCAAAAAATTATTTGCTAAAATTTTTGCTTCCAAACCGCCTCACGGCAAAATTGATTTTACGGATGTAAAATCCATTTTGATTGACCTGATTGGCCCAGGATTAGGAGACGCTATCGTGCTAACTGCCACCATCAAGCAATTACGCAACACCTATCCGAACGCCAAAATCGGTGTGATAAAACACCCCAGAAACGAGATTGTTTTTAAGAATAATCCGCTTGAGGTAGAATTGGTGAATCATTCTATTTTCTATGCTTTGACTCATAGAAATAAATGGCAACTATTTTTGGATTATTCACCTAGCTTTACCACGAAGGGGCTTTTGTTTTCGTTTTTACTAAATTTTGCGTATGTAATATGTTTTGAAAAAGAAGACAAGAAATACTATAACGCAAACTCCGTAAAAAATTACAATGAATATATCACAGGTACGGGTAAGATTCATTTAACTCAATTTTTATTACTTACCAGTTTAAAAAACTATCTTAAAAAAAATACGGTAAACTATATATTGCCTCGTCTGAGAAAGGAAGATCAGGACAACATCCTTACGTTTCTTATAAGAGACAAAGTGAACATAATGGTTTGTCCGTTCGCAACCACCAAAAAATTGGACAATCATGAATTAAAAGATATCCTCAAATTAGCACTTGACGGAAATGAAAACAAATTTCACCTGCTGTTTCCAAACAACGAACAAAGCTCGGGATATTTATTGGAAGATGCCCGGATTATGCAAACCGTTTTGCCCCGTCAAACCGTATCCCAATGGTTTGCTCTTATTTCTAAGGCAGATTTGGTAATATCGGTAGATAGCGCGGCCGTTCATGTGTCCAGTGCCTATCAAAAGCCGTTAGCGGCCTTTTACGGGGGGAAAAAAGCATTAATTCAATTTGCGCTCCTGCCTTATGAGCACGCTATCGCAATAACTCCGGTGGCACCCATGCCTCCCAATTTTAACGGTACTATAAAAGGGTTTAACTGCCAAGAAACAGCCGCCAAAATAAAAAATTTAATTTTACGGCCTTAATAGGCGTTTTTGTTGGTGAACTTATCTAAAATAGGCTCAAGATAGCCCTGTGGAAGGGCCGTTATAAAATTTATTATCCCTGAACTTGTTTCAGGGTCTTCGACGCTTGTCGTTACTTTTAACAGCAGGCGCGGAAGATGCCGAAACAAGTTCGGCAATAATTTTTATAGATATGTTTTTATCTAAAAAGGTTTCAAAATCATTTCTAGCACGGTATTACCAACAATTTTGCATATTAGATCAATTTTACAAAAGTAGTTATTTTAACGAGGACAAGTATTCCTGTATTTTGGAAAAGACAAAATCGGGTTTTAGTTCCTTCATACAAATACAATCTACGTTTTTCACACATTCTTTTAACCAATCGTCGTGGTAAAACTCACAATGAATCGGGCACGCGTTACTGGATAAGTTTATATTTTCACTATATCCAAGCACTTCTGGAGAAGACGGCCCAAACAACACACAAGACGTTCCACCTTTTAAGGCATGCCTTAAATGCACCAGTCCACCTTCCCCATCTATATGAAGCAACGAATTTTTTAAAATAGCTTTTATTTCATCTAGGGAAGTTTGTCCTGCAAGGGTGCGATGAACATTTTTTATAGAGGTTCCTTTCCCTGTTCCCACTTCCACAATCGTATATTGTGGAAATGAAACCTTTATTTTGTCAATCAGTTCCACATAATTTTTTACCGGCCACAATTTAGGGGAATTATCGCCTCCTATTCCCACTTCCCGGTTAACGGTAATATACTTTTTCTTTTCCAGTTTAAATTTTTCCAACGTTGCTGTTTCATTGGGAATTTCTATAGGCAAAATAAAATCTTCCGTCATATTAAATACATCTAAAATATCCGGCTGGTGCCAACGTTTGATATTGGAAGAAGGAACATTATACGTAATGCCGTCCCTTTTATAGGAAAGTTCATAAAACATACCATATTTCTTTTCAGCACGCATATATTGCATAACTACATCAAAAAGAGCGGGATGAAGAGCCTTTATTTTCCTTAAATCAGCATAAACCAGTTGAGGGCACCTTACCAAAAATATTTTCAAATCATATTTTTCAGCGGACACAAAGGGTGCTTTATGAACAAAATTGGGAATAAAACTATCTAAAATCTTTTTATTAAAAGAGGTGCAATACAAATCCACTTCTTTTCCTTTGCAAAATTTGTCATAAAAATAACAAACCCAATTTAAGGATATAATGATGCCGCCAAGGCCTTCCCCAATATCAATAAGAATTTTGATTCTTTTGCCGGCAGCCCCGATGTGATTGCCCTGCGTTTTATCTGCAAGCATACGCCCAATAAAAGGTATCAAATGAAGGAGTAATTGCCTAGAAGTGGAATATCGTTGCGTATAAAGATCCATTCTGTCATTGATAATTTTAATAGTATGTTTTTTATCAAATTCATTTTCCAGTTTCTTCAGTTCGTTCATAAATTCCTCTGGCGATACTCCGGCTAATTGCTAGGTGTTTGGCGTGTAGGTTGGAAGTATCTCTGCCCAAAACCGTAACATTTTATAAAAAAATTATATCAAATTCGTTTCCCTTTGTTGGATATCTTGCCAAATCCTTCTAAATTTTAGTTTAATATGAATAAAAGGGCTTACCTATGAAGAAACTACTTAAAAATGCAACCTCTAATAACATTCTGATAAAAAATTTCCGCCGTATGTGGCCTTTTGTTAAACCGTATTGGTTCCGGGCACTTATTGGCGTACTTCTTACCATCCCCGTGGGCGCGCTAGACGGGGTAGTTGCCATGTTCTTAAAACCGTTTATGGATAAAGTAATGGTAGAAAAGCAACTGCACTTTTCCAATATGATTCCCTTTCTGATTGTGGGTTTTACCATTGTGCAAGGGGTGCTGATTTATGCTTCCAACTACCTAAATACGTGGGTGGCTCAAAAAATTACGATTGGCGTAAAACGCAAATTGTACGCCAAATTATTGCTGATGGACACGGCCTATTTTGACAAAAACAATTCAGGTACCGTCCTGTTTCGTTTTTCCGGGGATGCAGACACTGCCTCCACCGGCCTTATTGATAACACCAAACAATTTTTGTCTAAATCGTTCTCCTCTATTGCCTTAGTAGGGGTCATGATTTATAACTCCTGGCAGCTTTCCCTCATTGCGGTAGCCGTTTTAGGGTTGTTTGTGTATCCCATGACAATCGTGCGTAAAAAGATGAAAGAAATTATTGCTAAAACGGTAACCAACTCTTCCGACGTAATGACCACCTATAACGAAACATTTGCCGGGAACAAAACCATCCGTTCCTTTACGTTGGAAGATTCTTTTAGGGACCGTTTCCATACTATTACGGACACTTCCTTTGGCCTGGCTATGAAAATGGTAAAAAGCACCAACTGGCTTTCCCCGGTCATGCACATTATTATGTCTATTGGGGTGGCTTTTGTGTTGGGGGTTGGTAGCTATTTCATTGTCAGCGGTAAAATTACCAGCGGTAACTTTGTGGCGTTTATTGCCGCGTTAATGATGCTCTACACGCCCTTAAAATCCGTCGGAAGCAACTACATTTCCATTCAAAATTCTTTCCTGGCTATTGACCGTATTTTTGAAATTTTGGATTTAAACCCCACCATCCAAGATACCGCCACTGCTAAAGAACTCAAAGAAGTAAAACAAGGGGTTAGCTTTGAACACGTACACTTTGAATACGTCCCCGGGCGGGAGGTGTTGCACGACATTAACCTCACCATCCCGGTGGGCAGTACCGTCGCCTTGGTGGGGAACTCCGGCGGGGGGAAAACCACCATTTCGGCCCTTATTCCGCGCTTGTATGATGTACATAAAGGTGTCGTTAAAATTGACGGAAGCGACATTAAAGATATTTCCCAAAAAAGTCTGCGCCAACAAATTGCCATGGTGTTCCAGGATAACTTCTTATTTTCCGGCACTATCAAAGAAAACATCCTGCTTGGTAATGCCAACGCGGACGATAAGACCATTTGGGCAGCCCTTAAAAACGCCTGCTTGGACGAATTTGTCAAAGGCTTACCGCAAGGGTTGGAGACGGAAATTGGCGAACGCGGCATATTACTCTCCGGCGGTCAAAAGCAACGCTTGGCTATTGCCCGGGCATTCGTAAAAAATGCGCCCATTGTTATTTTGGACGAAGCCACCTCCGCCCTGGATAACAAATCTGAACGCGTTGTGCAAGAGGCGTTGGATAACCTCATGAAGAACCGCACGGTTATTGTCATTGCCCACCGCTTATCCACCGTACAAAATGCAGATAAAATTGTGGTCATTAACGACGGGCAAATTGCCGAACAAGGCAAACACGAGGAACTGATTAAACGAAACGGTGCCTACGCGGCCTTGTATTCCATGCAGTTTAAAGATAAGAAATAAGCGCGGGCTCACTATATAGGCGGGTAGGGGGAAAACCCCTACCCGTTTCTTATCAAAAAATGATAAAATATATGGGTAAGTAATAAAAATCTATGGAGGATGTACCAGTATGATTAAAGTAGGTATTAACGGTTTTGGGCGTATTGGCCGCTTTGTATTCCGCGCCGCCCAAGAACGCAAAGACATTGAAATCGTCGGTATTAACGACTTGTGCCCGGTTGACTATTTAGCTTATATGCTTAAATACGACACCATGCACGGCCAATTCACCGGCACTGTAGAAGCTGACGTTGCCAACAGCCAACTCATTGTAAACGGCAAAAAAATCCGCGTAACCGCCGAAAAAGACCCCGCCAACTTGGCTTGGGACAAAGTCGGTGCTGAATACGTGGTAGAATCCACCGGTTTATTCTTGACGCAAGAAAAAGCGCAAGCGCACATCAAAGCGGGTGCCAAATATGTAGTGATGTCTGCCCCGTCTAAAGATACCACCCCGATGTTTGTAGTGGGCGTGAACGAAAAAACCTATGTAAAAGGGACCCAATTCGTTTCCAACGCTTCCTGCACCACCAACTGCTTGGCTCCTATCGCCAAAGTTTTAAACGATAACTTCGGTATCGTAAACGGTTTAATGACCACCGTACACTCCACCACCGCCACCCAAAAGACCGTAGACGGTCCGTCTATGAAAGACTGGCGCGGCGGCCGTGCTGCTTCCGGCAACATTATTCCTTCTTCCACGGGTGCTGCTAAAGCCGTGGGTAAGGTAATCCCGGAACTTAACGGTAAACTCACGGGGATCTCTATGCGCGTACCGACCTTGGATGTGTCCGTCGTAGATTTGACCGTAAACTTGGCCAAACCGGCCACCAAAGAAGCCATCTGCGCTGCGATGAAAAAAGCGGCTGAAGGCGAACTCAAAGGCATTTTAGGCTACACCGAAGATGCGGTCGTGTCCTCCGATTTCTTGGGCGACAAACGCACCTCTATCTTTGATGCCAATGCCGGCGTGTACCTCACGGATACTTTCGTAAAAGTAGTGTCTTGGTACGATAACGAAATCGGCTACTCCAACAAAGTGCTTGATTTAATCGCCCACATGGCCTCTGTGAACAAATAAGTTTTGTTTGAGGTAATGTAAAAACCCCCGCTCATTAGAGCGGGGGTGTTGTTTACGGATAATTTTTAGTTCCCAATGATATAGGCCTTATGTTCGCTAGTAGAGTAGGCAGGCACCTCTTCTTGTGTAGATGACAGACCTTTGCATACCTGATCCGCAAGAGTATTATATCCACGACAGGCCAAACCTTTAGGCCAACTGACTAACTGAGGACGTTTTATTTCGTCAGCATATTCTAATTTTCTTAGTAGATAGAAATCCGGGCTTAAACAGGCTACCGCATATTCAAAGGCCACACATTCTACCTCATGCTCAAAAAAAACTCCTTTAATCGGGTTTGATGTAATTCCCGATTGTTTTATTTCTAAGGCAAAACTTGTAATATCAATGTCTATTTGTTCAATGTTATTTGTATAATATCCATTTTGTAAATAAAACAATTCAGCACCTTTTCGCAATGCGTCCATATAAATTTGCATCTGTACTAGCCGGCTTTTGAGTACGGCTTTTTGATACTGTGGCACCGCCACCGCCGCCAAGATGCCAATGATGAGAAACACAACTAACAGTTCAATGAGGGTAAACCCGCTCTGCTGTTTATGTAGGTCAGGTTTTACCTGACAATTAGTTACGTCAGGCAGAGCCTGACCTACTCCATTAACTTGCGTACAACCCCGCCGGGTGTGTTTGTTTTCCATTTTGCACGTCCTCCTATTTAATTACATTTAACTGCTTGGAAAACGTACAAAAACGGCTGAAATGTTTGAGCTAATTGAGCTAACCCAAAAGAAAACAGCCGTAGCCTATTATCAAAACGATAACAAACATTCAGCACAACCTAATAGAATAGCTATTTCTATTCAGTTGTACCTATACCGGCTATTTTTGGAGCTCAATTATGCCTTTATTTCTAAAAGCTCTGCGTTTCTTAAACGCTTCCAAAAACAGATTAAATTGTATTTACATTATAACATAAAATAAAAAATATTCCCGAACTTGTTTCGGGATCTTCTACGCACGTTGTTAAAAGCAACAGCAAACGTGGAAGACCCTGAAATAAATTCAGGGATAATACTTATAGCAAAAAGCCCGCCAAGTAAGAAACGGGCTTAAATCAAAAGGGGGATAATGTTAAAAAATGATGTCGTTCGCAACATCACCGGGTAAGACATTCAGTTGACTGATTGGTCAGATTTGAGATAGATTTGCACCATAAGTTGCCCGAAGGCGCACTGCTAGGCGCGGCGAGTGGCAAGTCGGTGCAAAGATACTCAAATGTGGCAAATAGTTGCCCGAAAAACGAGTAGGGTTTCAAATATGAAATATTTGAAACCCTACCGTTAAAATGCAATTTCACCGGGAAGTTGTTACTTAGCCTCGTGGAAAATGTGGCTAAAGCTAAACGACACCCCTACATACACATTTTCCCCGCGCGGCCCTACATACTTGCCTTGTGCCGTATAATAGCTGATAAACGGCGCTACAAACAAGTTTTTGTAAAGTTCCACATCCAAGCGCGCATCCGCGGCAAACTCCCAGTCCAGGTCATTGGGTTGGCGTTTAGACTCGTCTAAATAATCGCGGAACAACGCCCCGGCTTTAAATTTCACGCCTTCGCGCACAGGCAGTTCTAGTTCGGCCGCGGTTTCCCAGGCCAATTTATTGGAGTGGGGGTTATAGGTTAAATCGCGCTCGCCTACCGCAGCCACATAGAATTTTTTAAGGTATTTTCCGTCAAACAGTTTCATACCGGCCGTACCGCGCCAAATGCGGGTGCGGTTGGCGTGATGAGGCTTGGTAAATTCGGTTTCATACCCCAGGGTAGCAAACGGGCCTACTTCAAAGCCGCCCAAAAAGTCGTCCACTTCCCACAACCGTTGCGTATAACCGGTCTGCACGAGGATTTTATCGGCGTTTTCGTTGGTAACAGTGTCGCCTTCCACCGGACGGATTTTGGTGCGCCCATAGTCCATTAACAACTCATTATTCCACACAAAGTGCGTAGCGTGATAATCGGCAATTACGTCCGATACACCGCGCACAGCGGTTTGCGAGTCGGAAGTTAAGCGCGCGTCAGAAAATCCTTTGTATTCTTTGGCGTGTTTTACTTCGGTGCTGGTTACGTCAAACGCTAATTTTTTAAGTTCCACTTGCCAGCCTTGTTTGCCTTCTTGGGCAAAAGCGGGGGCCGCCATTAACAGGGCCAACGCCGCAATGACTAATTTTTTCATAATTCTCCTTATAAATAAATTTCCACCGTCGGAGCAGTGACACTATATTATATCGTTTTTAGAGGGGGGATTCAATCAAAAACCCCCGTCATAAAGTTGTCATTCTCAAGAGTTCATTAGCGTCATCCCCGAGTGTCTGTATCGGGGATCCCCACCACTTTTCATGTAGCAATAGCACTTCCCAACTAAAAACCCCCGCACCAGGCGGGGGTTTTTACCATTCTTTAAAAGAACTTATTTGTGGACGTTGTTATCGTGATTTTCTTTTTTAACCACGGTTAATACCAGTAGTACGCCAATGATACACGCAATAATGCAGGAGTTAAATACACCCGCCCATCCCCATGTATCTTTAATGTACGAGGCCCCGCTACCGGCTAAGAAACCGCCGATATAGGCAAACAGCCCACAGAACCCGCACGCGGCGGCTACGGATTCCTTGGTGGTAAGGAACGAAATTTGCACGTTGAGCAAGTTTTGCGGTCCGTCCACAAAGAAACCAATCGCGGCAATAAAGAAGCACGTTAAGGCAATGTGGCTGGGGCCCGCAAACTGATAGAACCCGTAGGCGGAAATAGCCAACAATACAAAATACAAAATGTTAGCGGGGGAACAACGCCCTTTAAACACTTTGTCGGTCAAGACACCGGCCGTGATACCACCCAAAGCACCCACTAGCGGGTTGAGGGTAAAAATCAGCGGAATGCTGGCCTTGGATAAGGCACGCGAATCCAAGAAAATGGCCGCCCAAGACAAGGTAACGTAGCGCACAAAGTACACACACAAAAACGCGATGGATAAAATCCAAATATATTTGTTCGTAAGTACATATTTGCGCAGTAAGGTCATATAGCTGTCGCCGTCTTTTTTCTCTTTCACGACGAGCTGTTGCACATGCATATACTCTTCTACAGACGGCAACCCCACGCTTTCGGGCGTATCGGTTACGTTCTTTAAGATGAAGAAAGAGGTAATAATACCCAAAATACCCGAGAACACAAACACAAACTGCCATTGCATCCACGGAATCGTATCGGTTAGTTTCAAAATAACGGCAGCAATGATAGCGGCAATAGAAATACCGACGGTGTGCGCAGAGGCCCACAGCGTCCATTTGCTGGCTCTTTCTTTAGGGGAAAACCAATAAGCAAAAATACGCGCAATCGGCGGAAATCCCATCGACTGAAACGCTTGGTTTAACGTCCAGAACAATACCAAGAGGAAGAAAGAATGTAAATAGCCAAAGAACAAGTTAATGATAGACGATACCATCAACCCAAACGCCAAAAAAACGCGGATATTACTTTTATCCGCTAGCATACCACTTACAAATTTACCTATCCCGTACGCAATTAAGGAAATGGATACCATTAACCCAAATTGGTGGTCCGTCATCCCCGTAGCCGGTTTAAATACGTGGGCAATGGGGTTTAGGTTCTGACGGGTTACGTAATACATTGCGTAACCGATATAGGCGCTAATGAATAGTTTCATACGCCAGCGTTTGTACTGCTTGTCTATTTCTGCTTGATCTGTGATTTTTTCCGCCGCCGGGGGCAACGGTTTAAACCAGTCAAAGAACTTCTGTAGCATTGTTTTCTCCTATATAATTTTGTGGTTATTGTACAACTGACCTTACACCTTATTATAACACATTTTTTGTTTTTTTTTACAAACTTTTTTCCGTCGGGAAATTACCCAAAAACAACCCCCGGTTAACCCGGGGGTATTACATAGATACTTTTGTTATTGGGCAGGGGCTTCTTGCACTTCTTCGGCACCTGCGGTGGGGTTATTGTTACCAAGCCCAAATTTATTTTTAAACCAGTTCTTGGCAGAGATACCCCAGCGTTTTGCCGTCGGCCACAAATCTTCGGTAATGTATTTGCGGTTGATGAGCATAGAGGCGGTACCGGCCGCTAAGGGCATCGTTAAGGCATAGAGTGCCGCCGTGGACGGGGAGAGCCCCATCGTGGTCGCTAACTGGTCGCCAAACGCACCCATTAACATCGTAAGCATACCCGACGTACGAGCCAAGATGTACATGCTGGATACGGCCGCTTCTCTACCAATGTTTTCCGGGCGGGACAGCTCAATGGATTGTAGCACGTTCACCCAGTTAGAGAAGCCTAACCCGGCCGCTGCAAACAATCCGCAGCGCGTTACAAAGTCTAAACCGGGCAGTAAGGACAAGGCACCCATAGACACACCGATTAGTCCGGATAAACCTGCCAACGCTTTATCGCCGATAAAACCTTTCTGCATGGCTTTGGCCCCTAATTTACGTCCCGCAAATACGGTTAAGTAGATGGAGAGGAACGACGCCGCCATAGCCAGAGAAGTATTGGAGATATTTTCTTTAATAAAGTGGCCCGGACCGCTGTTAAAACCTAAGCCCATAAAGTGTCCGCCCGCTGTCGCAAAGAACATGCTGCGTAAGAAGGGGGATTTAAACCCAAATTTCAGGTTCCCTTTAATGGACGACAAAACATTTCTTTGTCCGGCATCTTTTTTCACAACATTTTGAATACGGGATTTGCGTAGTAGCACGTTAGCCGTAAGCGGGATAGAAGCAGCTACCCCAAACATAGCAGCTAAGGCACCCAGCGTCGTATCCATACTACCCGTCAAGAGCCACGAACCAGCCCCTACCAACGGTAAGAACAGATAGCAGTACATACCACCCACCGACGCCCAGGAGTTCAAGTCCGTAATCGTAGCGGAAGAAGACACCGGGTCAGAGGTACGTTGTTTGGCAACCATCGGGTTAATTTGTTTCATGATACTGCCAGCCACACCGTTGACGGTAATACCGCCCACCATCCCTGCAAAGGCTTCAATGGGGGGGAGGATACCCATGGCCCCGGCTGTTAAGCTAGCAGCCGCAGTCAAGTGTCCGCCGGTCCCTAATAATTGACCAAAATTCAGTAATTTCTTAGTACCATATTTTTCTGCCCAGGCCCCAATAAACGGTGCCCACGCCGGCCCGAATTGGCCCAAAGCGGTCGGCAAGTTGCTCAGGAACCCTTTAGAAATACCTAACAATCCTAAGGCAGAGGTATTTGCTTGCCCCATGGTACCAAACGTACCTTCGGCAAAGCCTGCAAAGTTCTGGGCCCAGTGGCCAATATCGTCCTTATATACTTTAATGGGCGTACCGGCATGCGTGGCTAAAACTCCTTTAAGCTCCGCCGCAATATCTTGGGCAATTTGCATCACCTCACCGGTTTCCAAAAGCTCAATGGTCGCTTTATCTAACACGGTTACTTTAGCACCCAAGTAATTCTTTAGGGCCGGATATTTGGCCAGTAACTCAGGCGATAAAATTTGTTTCAAGTCAGCCCGGTAGGTGGAAAGCAGTTCCATGACTTCCGGGATTTTTTGGGCCGCTTCAAAAGACGGCACCATTTCACGGGAGAATAACACCTTGTATAAGGCTAACGGCGTTTTTTGCCCGCCTTCAAAGAACACTTTAAAGAAACCGCGTTGTTTGGGGCTGGCACCGCTGGCACGTTGTTCAGGTGTTAATGCTTTGCGAATCACAATACCACCCGTTCCACGGTCAAATACAAAGAATTCGTCCGCTTCCAAATCTACACGTTTATAGAACGCCTCTTTGGCGGCTTGATCTTCAAAATGGAAATCAACATCTAATTTTTTACCGGTCGTTTTATCTTCCCAATATACAGGGAAAGTAGCTTCCATGCCTTCCGTGGCAAGTCCTTGGTCACGAAAAGCGTGCAATGGGGCCTGCACCGTCGGATCTACCGTTTGAGCCGCCACGTTTTCAGCCGCTACCACCGGTTCTTGGGCAGCCGCTTTTTCAGCCGGTTTAGCAGCCACCAACTGCGGGGCTTTCGGCAATACGACACTAGGAGTTTTGCCCGCATTCATATATAATGCAGTGGATTGCAAGCTCGGGTTTACAGCCACCGCATTGAGCGGTCCAAGCTCTTGCATGCTAGACGCAAAAGGTGCCACATCCACGGCCACACGTTCTGTTTGGGCAATGGTAAGGGGCAATTTGTTCATTTGCGCATACTGGGCAATCCCTTCCCACAAAGCCGGTTGTTGGGTAGAGCTGGCCGCCATTTTTTCTAACGGCTCGTAAGCACCTAAGCGTAGTAAGGCACGCGCCGCTACGGCCGTAACGACCGGTTCAGCCGCCGTACCTACCGCCGCTTCATAGGCTTTTACAATGAGGGACGCATCTTCAGCAGAACCCAATAAACCTAAAGAAGCCATATCGGCTACTGCGCCGGCCAGTTTTTTGGCACCTGCTGTGTTTTCTTGCAAAGAGGCATTGGCGAATAATTTTTTCGGTTGCGCCAGTTGGGAGCGGTAAAACGCAACAGCTTGCTGCATCTCTTGCGGTGCAGCTTGTCTATTAAGCGCCAAAACCATAAAGTCCGAACGCAACAACAACGCACGCGCCGCCGCATCATGATGGTTTAAAATTTGATGCGCTAGCGGTACTGTTGAGTTGGCAGCTAACAGCCCCCTATGCGGTAAACGCAACGTCAGGTTCATATTTTCTAAAACGGAACGGTCTAACGCTGCCCCATTGATCTTTATAGGCCGTAGCGCGCGGCTTACTCCGCGCCCAAAATTACGGCCGCCTACCTGCGCGAGCGAAGGCGTCACGCTGGTAAAAATTAAAGTTGCACTTAGCAAACAAGACATTAGTTTTAGCATATATATTCTCCCAAATATATGTTGTTATTATACTTCCTTATATCTTAATCCTAATACAAAAACAAAAAAATAACAAGGGGCCTTTGGTCCTGTTTTTCATCTAGGACTTTTGGCCCCTTGCCAATTTTTTATTTTTATGTTTAGGGGATTTCTACCGTTATATTTTTAGACGGTTCACACGTTAATTTACGCAAGGACAAGGTAACATCATATAGCACAACCACGCTGGATTCTTGCACTGTTTTTTGATCCACTACTTCACATTGGTTGTAACAAGTCTCACCCACTTCAAAACATTCTTTATCCGCCGCCGCGTGCTCGGGGCAACCCATTTGCGCCAACACCTGCCTACATAGGGTATCCATATCCGAAGGGTACACTCCTTTTTCTTCCCGCGTAATTTTTTTACCGTCTTTCCAACGGGGGGAGAGCAAACAATTTTGCGTAACATCATATTGGCAGGTTTGTTCATTCCACGTAAACAGTACCGCCCCTTGCGTACCCGGTTGGTACACGTCGCATTGGGTAATATAAAAAGAGCCTTGTTCCTGCGGGGCCGGGCAAGCCGGGGACACCGTTTTTGTTTCGTCACTTGTTTGCATATCGGAGGATTGCTTTGCCGTTTCTTCTTGCGTGGCAACGTCTGTGTTTTGTTCTACCGACGAAGTTAAAATTGTTTCATCCGGCTCTGATTGAGCGGTTTGCTCCGGCTGAACTTCCGGTTGCACCATTTTTTGCGTTGGCGTGGTGGTGTGAGTTGTTTTAGCAGGTTGTTCTGTTTCTTGTTGCGGATAAACCACACATTCTGCGTCCGCGGCCATAAAATCACTGCGGCGTTTAAGCACAGCACAAGGAGCATAGTGCCTTCTGAGTTTCTCACAATTATCACAGCAAAAGCGGCCATCAGCATACGAAGGCATCTTGAGGGTATAATCATGCCATTTACTATGGGCCGAAATACCGCCTCCGCCAGACAGTTCATATACAAAATGTTTCGTTCCCTCTTTCTGTTTTAAAAATGTTTTTAAGCGTTTGGAAAAAACTTCATACTTCCGCCCAGCCGCACAGCGGTCTTCCTGCTCGTAGCGTACCGCCCGCATAAAGGACTCAGCCTCACGCGCCTGGGCAGAAGCGGCCCGTTGCCTATATTCTCTTAATGCAACCCCGGCAAAAACCACCAGGAGTAGCACAATTACAATCAATTCGGAGGTAGTATGGGTGTTACGGTTGGATAGTTTGAACATTTTATTGACACTCCGCAGCAGCTTGTTGGTAATCCGGCGTCGTCGTTGTATCTGTTAAATCAGCACACGTACGGTAATCCCGGTTTAAATCCGCGCAATTATCACAGCACAGGCGCCCGTCCGTATAAGACGGTAATTCCAACGTGTAGTTATTTACATTATTTACAACAACCAGCCCTTCGGAAGAAAGCGTATAAGTAAAATCCCCGTGAGAGAAGGTATTAGCTTCTTTTGTAACGCCCGAAGAGATGACTCCTAAACGGGCCGGATTTTGCGTATATTTTTTGTCGGATGCACACCGCTGTTCCTGTTCCCCGCGGATGGCCAATACCATCCGTTCGGCTTCCATCACACGGAAAGAATCAATCATTTTGGTAAATTTAGGCAACACCATAGCCGACAAAATACCAATCATCAAAACCACTGTCAATAATTCTGTTAAAGTAAACCCGTACCGATTCGTGCGCATATTACCTCTTTGCTTCCTTGATTATAGCAAAATTCAAGATGGTTTCACGCGGCAATTTTGCACAAATGTTTGCCACTTCTTATACCGCGTGGAGTCCCCCTGCGGAGCTACCAGAACCCCTTCTTCCACAGACGGGATATGAGGTTTTTGGTCTAGCCCCGTGCACACCAAACAGGCGGTCCCTAGTACGGTGCTTTCGGTTTGCGGGCGTAAGCATAGGGGAATTTGTAATAAATTGGCCTCACATTGTAGTAAATACCTACTTTGGCTTAGTCCGCCCGACGCATACACGGGCCCCTGTATCACCTGTCCATTGGCGCGTAAATAATGCACAATATCCGCCACCAACCCGGCAATCCCATGTAGTGCCCCGGCCACCCAATCAGCCGCCGTAGTTTTGGGGGAAACAGGTTCGGCCACCGGGGTAGCACGATAATCCCAATAAGGGGCTCCTAATCCGCCTAAGGCGGGCAGTAAGCGCACGGGATGTTGGACCTTAGCACACAACGCGTCCACCTGGTTTACGTCAAACGATACGCCTTTCGCCACCTGTAGCCACTGTAAAACACTCCCGGCCGCAAATACAGGCCCTTCCAATAAAAATTGTTTTTCACCCGGCTTAGTAGTCGCCGCTACGGAAGATAACATCCCCGGCAGTACCGTAAGTTGCTCCCCGGTGTGATGTAGCACAAACGCCCCAGTGCCGTAGTTAACAGCGGTTTGACCGACCGATAACCCCTGGTAAAACGCGGCCGCTTGTTGGTCAGCCACACACGCTAAAATAGGGATTTTTACTCCCTTATATAAATAAACCCCATAATTAGCCGCGCTAGGTTTAATTTCAGGCAGGCAGTTTACCGGTACGCCAAAAGCGTGGCACAGTGTTTCGTCCCACTGCCCGGTTTGTATATTATATAGGAGCGTACGTTGCGCCAAGGTAGGGTCCGTAGCAAACACGTTCCCTTGGGTCAACTGCCAAATTAAATAACTAGCCACCGGGGCCGCCCGTAGCGTGCCTTGTTGCGCGGCCTGAGCGGCCGCCGGATAATTTTTAAGACACCACGCAATTTTGGGAGCCGAAAAATGCGGCACATTAAATAGCCCGGTCAACGCATGGATTTTGGCCTGGGGAAGCGTTACGCGGGCTGATTCCTGCGCGGCGCGTCCGTCTTCCCACGTAAGCACCGGGGCCACGGCTTGCTTGGTTTGAGCGTCCCATAATACCACCGTAGAGCGTTGGGAACAGACCCCAATCCCGGCTATGTGCGCCGGGCCAATTTCGTCCAAAAGCGTATGCAATACTTCTAATTGCGTATTTAAAAGAGCGGGGGCGTCGTACTGAGAAAACCCTTTTTGGGCGCGGTGGGGGGAACAGGCAATACTTTTTTGCGCTTTTACCGTACCGTCTAAACCTACGGCAAAAGCCCGGCAACTAGAGGTCCCCTGGTCCAAGGCCACAACGTACGTTGCACTCACTGGATGCCTCCGTAGGCCGGGTCATACCAACGGTTTTCTTTGAGTAGGGTATAGGCTGATTTATCCAATGCCAAGAGTAAATCTTCGGCGGCTTGGGCGTTAAAATCATCCGTATAAGATTGTACGGCAAGCAGTTTATTGCCGCTGTGCAGTACGGCCCCTTGCGCCGTAATCAGCCCCACGTTACTGCCTTGGGAAACAAACGCCGCACGCGGGGCGTTTTTCTCAAACATATCCCGCCCAAAAGCCGTGTAAGCAGGGGTTAAACCGGCCATATTATATAAGGTGGGGGCAATATCTAATTGGGACACCACTTCTTTCACTTCCCGCGCCTGATACAATTTCGGGGCATATACCACAAGCGGAATGTTGAAGTGGTTTTTAAGGGTATCTTCCGCCGGGCCGCCCGAGGTATGGTCCGCCACAAAAACAAAAATCGTGTTCTCAAACCAACCGTCTTGTTTAGCACGTTTTAACAACTCTCCAATGGACCAATCGGCAAACGCCAACGTATTTAAGAATCCGTGCTCCCAACTATCGTAAGGGTATTTATCAAATTGCGGCAAGGTAGCGGTGAACGGCTCGTGTGTGATGCCCGTAAACACCATGCCCATAAAGGGTTTACCGGGGTGGGCGGCAATTTGATCGGCGGCAAATTGGAACGCATCATGGTCATAGCCAAACGGGGCTTTTTCTTTATAGGGCAGGCGCTGGGGGATATCTTCCCAGCCAAAACTGTCTTGCATCCCTAAGTAAGAGGCCAACGCGCACATCCGATACGAATCGCGGTGGGAGGTTTGGGCAAAAAACGTATAATAACCCGCTTGCGCAAAATGCTTAGGCATCGGGGATAAAGACGCCATTTCCAACCCGTAGCCAAACATGGGTAGCCCCGGGATGAGCGGCACCCCGGCCAGTACTGCGGCAAAGCCAAAAATACTGCGTTGGCCGGCGGCGTAGGCGTTTGTAAAATTGACCCCTTGTTGTACGATTTCGTCAAACACCGGGGTAACCCCAAAACCTTGGTGGCTTAGCGCGTCTATATAATAGGGATGCCACCCTTCCAAAAGCACAATTAAAACGTTCGGCTGCCCGTGAGGGGTGCTAGCCGGGCTTGTGCGGCGGCGCATGAGGGGGTATTTTTCATCTAAAATTTTTTCGTCCGGCGCAATCAAGAGCTGCTGGGTTTGTAAAATGGCTTTTTCAAGCGGATAAGTATTGGTAAATTCCTGCGCGCCTTTACGCCCGACCTGATACGCCGTAAACGCCCCGTTTAAGGTCAGGGCCGCCCCTTGCGAGGTTTGTACGTAGTTATATACATCCGCCACCCCCAAGGATTTACCGCGCCCTAAGTGTCCGCGCAGACCCGCCACCAGTAAAATTACTAGTATTAGTAAAATGCCCGCGCTTTTCTTCCACGGACGCGTACAAAGCGCTTGACGGTTAATATAGGCAAATAGGACGTATAATATCCCCACCATACCGCCTATCAGCAACGCTAACGCCCACCATAACTGCGTGAACATATAACTAATAATATAGCCCCAATCGGCCGATACTTGGATGATTTCCTCGGCAATATGCCTCCCTACTTTGGGGAAGTAAATAAAATCGCCCACCAAAAACCCGGTGATAAACACCATTTCCACCAGTAGCAGCGCGCTGCATAGTTTGGTCCAACCTTTGGCACGTAGCGGCAAGTTAAGTAGAACAATAACCGGGCCCAAGAGTAGGGCCGTCATGTAAAAATCAAACCGCAAACCTTGCAAAAAAGCCGCCCCAATTTCCGCGCGGCTCAGCGGAGCAAAAAAAGCGGTGTTGCTCCAAAATATCCCCACGCGCGCTAACGTAAAAATAAGCATCATTCCCAAGGCACACCCTAGGGAAATTTTTAGTTTTACGTCTAACAAAGTGTGTTTCATAGGTTACTCGGCCTTCTCAATGTGTAGGTTATTTTCGGTGCGGGTCGTGGTACATTGTTGGAGCGCTTGCTTAGCGGCTGGCGGCACGCTGGGGTCCGTAAGTAGGGCCGCCAACGTGCTTTGCGTGGGCACCAAAGTTTTGGCAAGCAAGTTATATTTTTTTAGAATTTCCAACACTTTCTCCCGGTTTTCAAAAACGGTTTTAGTAGTAGCAGAAAGTTCCGCCTGAAAGTGCGCCCCAAAATGGCGGGCAAAACCGCTGGCTTGCATTTGTGCTGTAATTTCTTGGCGTAATTTTTCCGTTTCTTCCAACAGTGCCCCGTAGCGGTCAATGTTGTCTGCCAGTACTTCCATGGGCGATTTTTCCGGCGCGGGTGGCGCTTTTTTAGGGGCCGCCGTTTCGGGCACTGCGCCTTGTCCTTTTAGTAACGGAAGTGCCGCCGCACCCGACGGGCCGGTATAATCCTTGCCCGTAAATACGGGGCAGATGTTGCGGTAATCGCACCAGCGGCAGGCTTGCTCGCTGGGGGTGGGGGAAAATTGGCCCGCGCGGATATGGTCCGCCGTGGCAAGCACTTTATTTTGCCAAAATTCTACAATTTCTTTATCGGGCGCGCGCTCAAAGGTCATTTCGGTTAGGCTCGGCAAATGGTAGAACGCCAACTGCCCCACGCGCACGTTTTTGACCGACGGGTCTTGTTGCTGTACCAGGTTTTTTATGACGGGGGAAGTTTCCACCACTTTTTGGTACATATAGAGTTGGTCCGGCTCCCGTTGGACGGTTTTACCCGTTTTATAATCTAAAATTTTTACTTGTCCCTCACCCAGATAATCCAGGCGGTCCAAAATGCTAATTAGGCTCAGCCCGTCAATTTCCAACGTACTTTTCATTTCCACCGACAGCGGCCGCGCAAACGTGGCGGCGTGTTTTTGGTAGTAGGCTTCAATTTCGCGCCGGCCCTCGGCATAGGCGGCTAGTTCTTTGTCTTCACTGGGATATCCCTTTTGTTGCCAGGTAGTTTGGCTCCACTGGGCGTTAAAATAAGAGAGTGCTTCTGCTAAGGTAGGGAACGCCGGGCGGGCGGGGTCATAAATAAATTCCATGACGCTATGCAAGGCCGAGCCAAACGCAAAATAATACTTAGGCAGTTCCGGTATCATGTGCACGTAGCGGAATTTGTACTTTTGCGGGCACTCCTTATACATGCCCATTTTAGAATAAGAAAACGATAAATTTTTAGCCATAAACAACCCTAACACAGAATTATCTTATTGTAACATTTTTAAGAGTTTCACGCCGATATATTTGGGCTTCACCCCATTAAGACCGCCAATAAAATTACCCCCATACAGAATCGAACTGTAATCCCCTGCTTAGAAGGCAGGTGCTCTATCCATTGAGCTATGGGGGCAACAGAGATATTTTACCAAACTTGCCCGGCTCTTTGCAAAGCCGTCTTAAAACAGCCTTCTATTTTTGCTATAATAAGGGTAACTTATTTTAGGAGGGGTATTATGCCCAAAGTATGTTCGCAGTTGCAACAAGAACGTGCTAAATTCCAGCCCGTTCTGCCGTCTATCTTAAAGAAAGGCCCGGCCTTCGTGAAACCGAAATTCGGCAAAGCCACTAAATCGGTTGCCGACCAAGCCACTGTAAAAAAGATTTTCCCCAACACCTACGGACTGCCGGCTGTAACCTTTGTAAAAGGCAATAACCAAGCCGTATGCAAAAAAGCCGTGCGCGTGGGGGTCGTTCTTTCCGGCGGGCAAGCCCCGGGCGGACATAACGTCATTGGCGGTTTACTAGACGGCTTAAAAAAAGCCAACTCCAAAAATAAACTCTTTGGTTTTTTGGGCGGTCCTAGCGGCATTGTAGAGAATAAATTTGTAGAAATTACGCCTGCTTTAATGAAAGACTACCGCAACACCGGCGGGTTTGATTTAATCCAATCCGGCCGCACCAAAATTGAGACGGACGAACAACTAGCCGCCGCCAAAAATAACCTCTTAAAAAACAAAATGGACGCGCTCGTCGTAGTAGGGGGGGATGACTCCAACACCAACGCCTGCGTGATTGCCGAATATTTAAAACAACAAGGCGTGGATATTTCCGTTATCGGTGTACCGAAAACCATTGACGGGGACCTGAAAAACGAACATATTGAAACCTCGTTTGGGTTTGATACCGCTACCAAAATTTATGCAGAGCTCGTCGGTAACATTGAGCGCGATATGAACTCCGCGCGCAAGTACTGGCACTTTGTGCGTTTAATGGGCCGCAGTGCTAGCCACATCACGTTAGAAGTGGCTTTTAAAACCCACCCCAACGCGGTGCTTATCGGCGAAGAAGTGCTTGCCAAAAAAATGACCTTGGGCCAAGTGGTAAATCAACTGGCGGACCTCATTGCCAAACGCGCCAAAGCCGGTAAAAATTACGGCATTGTGCTCGTGCCGGAAGGGCTGATTGAGTTCATCCCGGAAATGAAGGAACTGATTAGTGCCCTCAACGACGCCTTGGCCGATAACGAAGCCGCACTTGCTAAATTAAACTTAGCCCAAAAGAAAGAATTTATTTTGGGCAAACTGCCTAAAAAATTGGCTGATTTAATGCGCTCTCTGCCGGCCGGAATTGCCAGCCAACTGATGTTGGACCGCGATCCGCACGGCAACGTGCAAGTGTCTTTAATTGAGACGGAAAAACTACTGGTGGAAATGATTAAAACCCGCCTCACTGAGCTTAAAAAAGCCGGCAAATATAACGGGAAATTTGCTACCATTACCCACTTCTTTGGCTACGAAGGCCGCTGTGGGGTCCCATCCACCTTTGACGCCAACTACACCTATGCGCTAGGGTACAACGCCGCCGTGCTCGCGCTTAACAAATGCACGGGGTATTTGTCCTCTGTTAAAAACCTTACCAAAAAGGCCCAAGACTGGGTATGTGGTGGGGTGCCGCTAACGATGATGATGAACATTGAACGGCGCAAAGGCAAAGAAAAACCGGTTATCAAAAAAGCCTTGGTGGAGCTAAAAGGCAAACCGTTTGCGTATTTGGCCAAAGTGCGCAATACTTGGGCCACCGACGACGTATTTGTATTCCCCGGGCCGATTCAGTTCTTTGGGCCGGCCGTGGTGACGGATATGACAACGGTAACCTTACAACTGGAAGCCGGTAAAAAAGTAAAATAACAACTCCCCGGTAATGTTTTATGAAAGGGAAACTCAAAACGGGTTTCCCTTTTTTATTGACAGCCTTGCAGAATACCCCGGGCTTCAGCCCGGGGATGAATGAGAATCCTAGCGCAAGAAAACGGAGTTTTCTTCTAAGTTGTGCGCTAGGCAAAATCAAGCGTAGCTGAGATTTTGGAGCAGAAGAAA
>JAZRAH010000076.1:0-1160 GCA_045634505.1 Elusimicrobiaceae bacterium | reverse complement strand
AAAGAAAACTTTTGTTAACGCCCCCCTCACCTGCCCTACGGGCATCCTCTCCCGCAAGGGGCGAGGGAAACAACACCGCGGGTTTACGCTCATAGAGTTGTTAGTAGTTGTTTTGATTATCGGCATATTAGCCGCCGTGGCACTACCACAATATAATAAGGCAGTACATAAAGCACGCTGGGCCGAAGCACAAACCAATCTAAAAACGCTCGGACGTGCGTTATTGGCCTGTGATATGGAACGCGCTACTGGTTGCGATATGCGCACACTTGATATTGATTTAGGTACTATCAATGGCGGAGGTTATGCCGATACAGAGAATTTTACGTACGAAGCGTATGCTTATGGCGATGTAGCATTTACAACAGCTTCATATACACAAGAGGACGGTTGTTTATGTTACTATCCTAGAACAAACACCTGGTTACTTGGAAAAGATTGGTGTCAGGGAGGTGGCCGAACTTCTTCCCATAATTGGAGTGAATTATTAAATATTCCGACGGATACTACAACGTGTCAATGTTGTTAATACATAGAAACAAGGCCGCTCAAAAGCGGCCTTATTTTTTATTATTTTACGTCTTACGTATAACTTTCCAGGTACGTGTGCAATTTCTCGGCGCGGACGTTTTTTTGTTATAATAGATTGATGTAAAAACAATTTTATCCGTTTTTGGAACCGTTTAAGAAACGGGGAACTGCCTAAAGCAGTGCCTTGCAACGCCAAAAACAACTGTGTCAGGCATAAAACAACGGGCCTTATAATCCCGTTGTTTTGTGCCGAGTGTTTATCGCTATTAAAAGCGGTACGCCGCGGTTGTTTTATATGAGTTCCGTTGCAAGGCCTCAGGTAAAGCAGCCGTTTTGTGTGTTCCTATGCGGATAGAAAATACAGGAGAACACACCATGACACAAACCAACACCCGGCGGGGTCATACGCAAAAAGTAGTATTAGCAGAGCGGGCCATATTATTTACTTCCCCCCTGGCGGGGGAAGTGGCACAAAGTGCCGATGAGGGGGTATTAAAAAAGAAAACTTTTGTTAACGCCCCCCTCACCTGCCCTACGGGCATCCTCTCCCGCAAGGGGCGAGGGAAACAACACCGCGGGTTTACGCTCATAGAGTTGTTAGTAGTTGTTTTGATTATCGGCATATTAGC
>JAZRAH010000075.1:0-11141 GCA_045634505.1 Elusimicrobiaceae bacterium | reverse complement strand
GAGGGTTATTTTAGCCAGCTAAAAAGCAAGGTAAGGATACATTCGGGTCTAATTAGGGAAAGACGGATTAAACTGATTAAAAAGTTGCTGTCTGAACCCCTAAATTAGACCCTACCACCTCAAAAAAGTTCCATTAGGCCAAATTTTGAGTCTCCCATTAAGGCCGGATCAATACTCACATCCAGCTCATCTATATTATTCGTATATTTCTCGTTCGCCAAATAATACACTTCCTGCGCTTGGGAAATAGCTTTTAGCATGGTTAAGGCCTCCACCGCCCGGGCTTTATAAACCGCCTTTTGATATTGCGGCACGGCTACGGCGGCTAGTATGCCAATGATGAGGACTACGACCAACAACTCTATGAGGGTAAAACCGTGGGACGTTATCTGCCCCCCTTGTGGGGGAAGTACGCCGTAGGCGGGTAGGGGGGTTGCAAAAGAGGTTTTCTTATTTAAAAACCCCCTTTTTGTCGGCAAGCCGACGTTTTCCCCACAAGGGGGACAAGAAACAACTTTTTCATTTTTGTTTTGCATCATACGTCTCCTTTTGAGGTTGGGTGGACACCCAACCCATAATTTCAATTTGTCCTACCTCTGGAAATGCATGCAAAAACGGCTACTTGGTTATGGTAATTAGAATGCATAAGCCAAACAGCCGTAATCTGCCTCTTAAAAAGTGGCAAACATTGGGTACACTCAGGTGGCCGCCCAAGTGTACCTAATTTTCGGCTATTTTTGGATTCTAATTACCTCTGTTGCGAGCATCCGTTTGCACGGTTCCAAAAACAGAATTAAATTGTACCCATAGTATAATAAAAAATGGAAAAAATGACAATGAAAAAGCGAGAGAAGGGGTGCTTTGTTATTGGGCTCCCTGCAACGACGGCGCAAGGGAAAAGGGCAAGGATCCCCGATAAAAGCACGTCAGGATTATTCTTTGTACAGCCCGCGCAAGAGTTTTATTTCACGCGCGTAGCCGGCCAAATCGTTGGGGGTTTCTAAACAAAACGGTAATTGTTTGAGGGCGGGGTGGTTGATGACAGTGGCCAAAGTCTTAGTTCCAATCGTCCCCTCGCCAATGCAAGCGTGACGGTCTTTGTGGGCGCCCAGGGGGTTTAAACTGTCGTTTAAGTGAACCGCTTTTAAAAGTTTCAGGCCAATTTGTTTATCAAATGCCGTTAATGTTTCGTCCAACTTTGCTAAGGAGTAGCCCGCGTCGCTTACGTGGCAAGTGTCCAGACAGACGCCTAATAACTGGTTCTGTTTTACCCCGTCCATAATACGTTTTAGTTCGTCAAATTTACTGCCAATTTCACTGCCCTTGCCGGACATGGTTTCCAGCAAAACGGTGGTGTGCTGTTTGGGGTCCAAAATGCGGTTTAATACGTCAATAATGAGTTCAATTCCTTTTTCTAGCCCTTGCCCCACGTGTGAGCCGGGATGAAAATTATACAGGTTGCCGGGCACATATTCCATGCGTTTTAAATCGTCGGCAAACGTCATCAGGGCAAAATCGCGGATTTTAGGGTCGGCACTGGCGGGATTTAAGGTATAAGGCGCATGGGCAATAATCGGCGCGAAGTGGTGCGTTTGCATAAGTTGGCACAGTTTTTGGGCATCTTGCGGGTCCATTTCTTTCGCCTTGCCGCCGCGCGGGTTGCGCGTGAAGAATTGGAACGTGTCTGCCCCGATAGACAAGGCTGTTTGGCCCATGGCCTCAAAGCCGTTACTGCTGGACAAATGACAACCGATGTGTAGCATCTTTTTCCTTAGCGAGTTTAAGTAGGTCGGCCGTGAGCTGTAATACGTCTTCCTTGCGGGTGGCCCAACTGGTGCAAATGCGGATAGCACGATGATTTTTATCCATTTGTTTGATATGGGCAAATGCGTAGGTTTGCTCTAGCTTGGCTAAAATATCGTTCGGCAAAATAGGGAATTGTTGGTTGGTGGGGGAATCGTACAAGAACGCAAACCCCGCCTGCTCACAAGCGGTTTTGATGAGGGCGGCCATGTCGTTAGCGTGTTTAGAAATTTCAAAATATAAATTATTTTCAAACAAGGTAGCAAATTGGATGCCTAGCAAACGCCCTTTGGCTAAAATACCGCCTTTTTGTTTCATGAAATAGCGGAAATCTTTTTGTAATTTTGGGTTGGAGATTACAACCGCCTCTCCCATCAGCGCCCCAATTTTGGTGCCGCCAATGTAAAATACGTCGGCTAGCGCGGCGATATCCGGCAAGGTTACATCATTCCCCGGGGCGGTTAAGCCGTAGCCCAGGCGCGCACCGTCAATAAATAAAAACAGGTGGTTTTCGTCGCATACGCGGCGGATTTCTTTTAGCTCCTCTAGCGAATAAAGCGTCCCATATTCCGTGGGGAACGAGATATATACCGTGCGGGGTTGGGGGGCAAATTCCGGGTTGTCGTCCTCCCAATGTGCTTTGCATACACGCGCGACTTGCGCGGCGGTGATTTTGCCGTTGGTTTCCGGCAGTGCCTCAATGCGGTGGCCGGTGGCTTCAATAGCACCGGCTTCGTGCACGTTAATATGACCGGACACGGGGGAAATAATACTTTGGTACGGGCGCGAACAAGCCGCAAGCACCGTTAAATTGGTTTGTGTTCCGCCGCACAAAAAGTGTACGTGCGCGTGCGGGGCTTGGCACAGTTTTTTAATTTGCTCAGCCGCCTGATAGCAGTACGGGTCGTTACCGTACCCGGCGGTTTGTTCCAAATTGGTTTGCGCCAAACGCTCTAAAATAAGGGGGTGGGCCCCTTCGTTGTAATCACAATTAAACCAAAGCATAAAATACCTCTTACCTCTATTTTACCTTTTTCTAGGCGTTGTTGTCTTGCGGCAAGGAGGGTACTTCTTCCACTGCCAATTCCGGCAATTTTTTGGCCGATTTTACCCGCAGTTGTTCCAGTTGCTTAGCGGAAGTTAAAATACTTTGCGGGCCGGTTAAACTTTTGGTGGCGGCATCGTAGGATTTCTGCACGCCGGCAATTTTAGTTTGCAAGTCTTGCATGCGCTCGGCAAAGCGGCCCACGCGCTCGTGCATATCCTGGGCGGTTTTAAAAATTTGATTCATGGTTTTGGTGCTGTGTTCTACGCGCCACAAATTTTCGGCAATTTGCAGAACGGTTAGCAAGTTGGACGCCGTTACAATGTAAATATGGTGTTTGCGGGCCAAGTCGTTTAAGGACGGGTTTTCTTGCAAGGCGGCAAAGTAGGCATATTCAATGGGGATGAACATAAGCGTAAAGTCCAATTTTTCGTTTTGCAACAGTTTAGGGTAATCTTTGGCAGAGAGTTCCTTGATGTGCTCTTCCACGGCGCGGGTGTGTTCTTTAAGGAGTTTTTGTTTTTCGGTCTCGTCGGTAGCATTGGCCCATTTGGTGTAGCTGTTAAGAGACATTTTGGAATCAATAATCAGGTCCCGCTGACCGGGCAAGTGGATGATAAAATCGGGTTGCTGGCGGGAGCCTTGGTCGGTTGTAAACGAAACTTGTTTATCAAATTCTACTCCCTCGCGCAGCCCCATGGAAGTTAATACATCTTCTAAAATAATTTCGCCCCACGTGCCTTGTGTTTTGGGGTTTTTGAGGGCGGTGGTTAAGTCTTGCGCTTCTTTAGAAAGCTTTTCGTTGAGGGCCTTGGTTTGGTCTAGCGCGGTTTGCAAAGAGCCGTGGCGTTGGGCGGTTTCCGTGCGTAGCGTGCCCATTTCTTTGGCAAAGCGGTCCATGGTCTCTTTGAGGGGGGCAAACAAGTCCGTATTTTTGGTTACCAATTCTTCTTTTTGGGCTTTTAGCGAATCCGCCGCCAGTTGCTTGAACGAGTCCTTCGCTTGCTGTTGCAACGAATGAAAGTATTTTTCCTGCTCGGCCTGTTTTTGGTCCAGGGCGTCTTTGCGCTCTTGCAAGCGGACGAGACCGAGTTTAAGTTGGTTGGTTTTCCAAAATCCCCACAGGGCGGCCAAGGCGGCCCCGGCTAAAAAAGCAAGTAACAATTCCATAAAATTCTCCTTTAGTTTATGATAACAATTTAGGCTTGTATAGTCCAATTGGAAAATATGTTACAATGAAAGGGACGTAAAAATTACAATTTGTTTCGGTTTTTAGGAAATCCGCAAGGAGCAGTTTGCGCAAGCAAACAGCAGTCAAACCTAAAAACAGCCTAAATTAAAGGCATAACTTGCCGGGAAGTCATGAGCCCGGCGGGTTATGCCGAACGTTTGCCCTCGTGAGGGGGCAAACTACGGCTGTTTGTTTTATGTGTTTGACTGCTCATAAAGCAAATGAGCCGTTTTGCGTTTCTCCGGGGCCGAACGAAACAGGAGAAAACACATGGAAAATAATACAGTAAAAAATAAAAATTGTCATTCCAAATTTAATTTGGAATCTCACCGCCTTCTATTATCTAAGGTGAGATCCCGTATCAAGTACGGGATGACAAACTTATTAAATAACAGCGGCTTTACACTTATTGAGCTGTTAGTCGTTGTGCTGATTATTGGTATTTTGGCGGCAGTGGCAGTACCACAATACCAAAGGGCGGTCAAAAAGGCGCGGATCGCTGAATTTATTGCTACAGTTTCGTCTATGACAAAGGCACTGGATGTGTGGTTGTTAGAAAACGGTGGATATTCCACAGATTGGACATATTTTACCAATTCTAATTCTTCCAAGGATCATTCTTCTTTAAATTGGGAAATGCCTTTTACCAAAACCGATAATAATCACTCCTATAATCATTTAGGTGGGTGGGATATTTATTGCATGTCTGGAGAATGCGGAATTAACCTGTACTCACATTTTGATAAAAATGCGACTTCCCATCAAAATAAATGGTTAAATGGTGCGTTTTTAAGTGTGCGCAGACGCCCCACTTGGAAATTAGAAAATATTTTATATACCACTGATGAAGACAAAAAAACCTTTTGCCAAGCTTGGCTTACGGCTTTTGGCAGTGAAGGACTATTGAATAGTGCTAAAGAACAATGTGCCGCGGTAGGTATAGAATAAGCTAGCTCGCAGAAAATCGCCCGGCCTTTTTATAGGTCGGGCGGTCCGTTTGTTACGAAACAACTTGTAGGACTTATATTTTCAGTAGTCCGCGGCTAAACGCATAAATAGCCGCTAAGGCCGCCAGTACTAAAAGCGTTACCACGGCTTTTTCGGCTCCGGCAAAAACAGGCTTAGCGTCATTTTTCTGTTTACGGGCCCATACAAATACCGGGATCCCGCACGCCAGGAAAATGGCCGCTAGGAACAAGTATTTTAGACCGGCCGCATACAGTAGCCACAGCGCAAACCCCGTCCCTAGTATAGACGTTGCCAGCGCGGCCGCGCGCCCCGTTTTAGAGAGTTTGGCAAACTCCCCGTCTTCCACCAATTTCCACAAATACAGCGTGCTAGCCAAATAGGCGGGCAGTACCATGACCCCGGTAATGGATAGCATAGTGTTCCACGCATTGTTGGAAAAATAGACCAGTAAAATAGCCAATTGCATGAGAGCACTGGTTACCCATAAAGACACGTCCGGCGCCCCCGCTTTATTTTGGTGGGCAAACACCTTGGGGAAAGTGCCGTTTTCCGCCGCGGCGGCGGGGATTTCGGCGGTAATCATGGTCCAGGCGAGCCACGAAGAAAGCACCGCAATCAGTAACCCGCAGTTCATAAACACCGCGCCCCACGGGCCGACTACTTTTTCAAGCACGCCGGCGGTAGAGGGGTTGGCTACGGCGGCAATTTGTTCTTGCGTTAAAAACCCAAACGGCAGGACCGATAGCCCAATGTAAATCACTAAACACCCTAAAAAACCCAAGATCGTAGCTTTGCTGACGGACGATTGGTCCTTGGCCCGGTTGGAAAGCACCACCGCGCCTTCAATCCCAATAAACGACCACAGCGTAACGAGCATGGTGCTTTTTAGTTGCGCGCCTAAACTGCCTAATTTGTGTCCGTTTTCGGCCAGTTTACCTAGAAAGTTATAGTCAAACTGGTCCGCGTGAAAGGCAAAAAGCAAAATCACACAAAAGGCCAGTAACGGCACTAGTTTACCCACGGTCCCAATGAGGTTTAAAAGGGTAGCTTGTTGCACACCGCGCAGTACGATAAAGTTAAACCCCCATATTAGCACGGAGCCGCATACAATGGACAGCAAATTATTTCCCCCGGCAAAATGCGGCGGGAAAAAATAGTTCAGCGCGTCCATGGTAATCACGGCATACCCCACGTTGCCAAAAATTTGGCACAGCCAGTAGCCCCACCCAATCGTAAACCCGGTGTAGGGGCCAAACCCTTCGCGCGCGTACATATAAATACCGGCGGTCAAATCCGGCTTTACGCGCGAGAGGACGCTAAACGTGTTGGCAATAAAATACATACCAAAGCCGGTAATCACCCACGCCAAGAGTACGGCGGCGGCACTGGCACTGGCGGCCATGTTTTGAGGGAGGGAAAACACCCCTCCCCCAACCATGGAACTAATAACAATACTGGCTAGCCCTATTACGCCTAATTTGGCGGCGGTTTTGTTATTCCCCATAAGCTAGCCGCCTATTTTTTTAAATCTACCGGAGCGGCAAATTTAAAGTTCAAAAATCCCATGACCGTTAAGCAGTAAGCAAAAGGCTGGGTGATGTTAATATAGTTGTGCCAAATTTGAAATTCGCTATGTTTTTCTACACCGCGGATTTCCAATTCGTGCTTGAGGGATTTGTTCAGCCACATGTGCGCGTGCCCCTCGGCAATTTCGTCATCAATGGGCGTGTCAAAATATTCCACATACTCGGCGGCCCAACCTCCAATTAAGTTGCCTTTTTTGTCTTTTCCCCAGCATACCCCTACGCCGGTGGCAATGGCTTTGTGGTCCTCGATGCGGGCCCCGTTGCCGGCCATAATTACTTCTAATACAGCCCCGTGTTTAAAATACTGGGTTACCTGATCCACCGGCACAATGTTGCCATATAATTCTTTGGGTAATACCGAGGTGTAAGGCACAATGTTAAAGTTCTCTACCTTGGCTTGTAGGAGCGCGGAGTCGTAACAGAAGGTTTCAAACGGTTGGGGCGGAATACCGTCCGAGGCTTGCCCGGCTCCGCCGGAAATAAAAGCCAGTGTAGGATAGCGTGTACCTAATACGAGTTCGTTTTTTTCCATAATTTTCTCCTTATTACAGTTGTACGGTGGTGCGTAAACCCACTACCGTTGCAAATTGGTTTTTATTGTTAAACGCCGCGCGCGGATAGAATTGCACGTCGGGCGTGAGGGTAACTAACTTGCCCAGGCCCCATACCCAGGCTAACTCCACGGCTGTTTCGCCCGCACGCATATAGTTGGGGTAGCCTTGCCCCGCCGCACTCAGGCGGTTATACGCTACGCCCAGTAAAATAACATCTTGGGAGTTGCGGTTGAGCGGGTTTAGCAAAGCCCCGCCTAAGGCGTAGGAATTTTTAATCCCGGTAACTCCGTTAGTGGACCCGTTGGCCCGGCCAAACACAGCCCACTTTTCGCCCAGGTTTTGTTGCATATTGAACGACCACCCATGCACATGGGTAGGTTGCTTTTCTACGGCGGGTTGATAGTAATACAGTACGCTATATTGTCCGGCGCCCACGTGGAAATTAGGTGTCCATGCCGCGTAGCCAAACGCGGTATATTTGCCGCTAAAAGCGTCGCCCAGTTCAATATGCTCGCCCGTGATATTGGTAGCATCTTGATAACCCCCGGCTAGGGTAAAATCTTTGGTTTGTGCTTGCACATACCCCCCCAACGAGGCGGACGGATAAGCAGACGTAGCATTTTGCGAAAGGGCAAAATTCATAAGGGCCGTTTGCTGGTTATCCAAGTAAGTGGTGCCGTCAAAGTTGTACAGTGGGTATTGCCCTACCGTTACGCTGAGCCAATTTAGCGAGCCGGGGAGTGTGTGCGTGTAGGAAAATTGAGAGAAAAACTCTTGGTTGGCGGCGTAATCGTTAAACGCAGTGGCGGTGTTGATGCGGTTTTGCAGTTGCGTGGACTGTGTACCCCAATAACGCACAAAGGTATAGTTTATGTTTAGTTGCCCGGCACCCAACGAATCATTTTTAAACAAATTCCACGTTAAGTATGGGTAATATACCCCTTGGACGGCAGTTTGTTTGCCGTTGGGGGCGGCACGTTGGGCCAAGTAAGACGCGTCTACACCAATATCTAACCCTATTTTATTAGATAGGTGCTTGGCATTCTGCCATGTTTTTTCTATGGCAAGCTCGGTATCTTCTAAGGCTGCACGGCGGCGATTATGCACGCGCTGTGCGTGTTTGGTGGGAGATAACAAGACGGATTCATAAGCTTGGGCTGATACTGCGGTACAAATAAACAGCAGTACCGCTGCATAAGCGCGGAGGTGTGTTTTCATGAAAAGCTCCTGGAATAAAATGGAAGCAAGGCGGGAAGCAATAACTAACCTTAATGTACTAAAAATTACAACAGGATTCAACTATTTTTAAGTGAAGTGAAAAATAAAAATTACAGCAGCAGGGTAGCACGCAGACCAAATACGGCCACAGGGTGGTTACCTAACCCGGCACGCGGGATGACTTGCAAATCGGGCGTGAGGGTAATTAGTTTGCCTAGTCCCCAAATCCATTGGGCTTCCAGGACGGTTTCGCTAGGGTGCATTTGGGGTGGATTGTCTAATCCTTGGCGGCTAAGGCGGTTGTGGCCCACGGCAAAGACTACTGCGTCTTGTGCGTTGCGGCCAAGCGGGTTTAGTAGGGCTCCCCCCAGTGCGTAGGATTGTTTGACGGGGAGAATTCCCTCGGTTGCCCCATTGGCCCGGGCAAACACCGCCCACGCACTGCCGATATTTTGTTGCACGTTAAACGACCAACCGTGCCCACCCCCGGGGCGTTTTTGGGTGGAAGGTTGATAGTAATACAAAAAGCCATATTGTGCGGGGCCCACCGTAAAAGTGGGGGTCCACGTTACGGCCCCAAAAGTGGTATATTGTCCGTCAAAAGCGTCCCCTAAACGGATTTGCTCGCCGGATAAGTTATTGGCATCTTGGTAGCCGGTTGTAAAAGTAAATTCGTTCAAGGTTGCTTGGGCAGAAGCACCGAAAGAAGAATCGGGGTAGAGGGCCGATTCGTTTTGGGAAAGGGAATGATTTAAGAGGTAGGTTTGTTGGTCATCTACAAATTGCGTACCGTCCGAATCGTCAATTGCGTATTGCCCCACTGTAAGGGACAAAAAATCCCACGCTTGCGGGAGTGTATGTGTATAAGAAAATTGAGCCCAATTTTTTTGGTTGTCCTCAAAATTGTTAATGCTTACTGCCAGGTTTGCGCGGTTTTGCAGCGTAGTGGATTGCCTCCCCCAGTAATGCGCAAAAGTATAGTTTAAGTTAATTTCGCCATGGCCCCACGTGTCGCTTTCCAATGCATTCCAAGATACATAGGGGTTGTAAACGGCTTGAATAGCAGTTTGTTTGCCTGCCGGGGCTACACGTTGGGCTAAAAAGGAAACGGTAGCCCCAACATCTATGTGATGTTGGTAGAGAAATTCTTTGGTGCGTGTCCAGTTAGTTTCTACCTCATTGGTGGAGGGAACGAGGGCCGCTTCGCGGCGGGCAAATTGGGCGCGGTCTTGCTCGCTTGTAGTAAGTACGGCGGGCGTATGTGCTTGCGCTACAAGACAACCCAAAATACAGTGTGTTATAAGAAAAACAAACCCTTTACGCATATGTATATTTTAGCAAGTACAAGAGAGTAGTACAACGCCTAATTTTACACAGCAAAATTATGTCTAATATGCAAAAGTGAGTTGTTATTTGCTGTGAGAACCGGCTTCCCTGTGTGTTTTGTAGGCAGATATGCTACAATGAAATCAAGAAGTATAACAATTTGATTGGAAGATTATTTGTTGAAGCGTGGAGGAAGCCCACGCCGAGCAATGGAAGAAGTAGTACTCTTCCGGCGCAAGTTCTCAATCAGCAAATAGTCGCTCTGTCTTACCCATTTCTCTTAGTTAGGGATTGGGTAGGCGGCGACTGTTTGTTAAAGGTCATTGAGAACTGCTTTTAACAAGGTCGCCGCCTTTTTTATTGGCAAGATTTGCAGTAAATTGAATAAAAATAGATGGAGGAAATACGATGACACAAAAAATACTGGGCGCAGTTATACGCAAAGTTGTTCTCCCAAAAGGTTTTACGTTGATAGAACTTTTGGTAGTAGTACTAATCATCGGTATTTTGGCGGCAGTAGCCTTGCCACAATATCAAAAGGCAGTAGATAAGGCTAGATTTACCCAATTGATTACTTTTGCCAGTTCAGTTAAACAATCGCAGCAAAGGTACTACTTGGCAAATGGTGAGCATGCTAATAACTGGGAGGAATTGGATATTGATTTAGCGGGGGCCACAACAAACGACATTCGGTTATTTATGGGTTCTCTTGGTGATAAGAGTGCCCCTTATGCTATACTTAATTCCAACGATAAAGGTTTGTATTTTTATGGTGGAACAAATTATTTACCGGGGATTTTATTAATTACATCAAATGATTCTGATACACGGTTATGCTATGCAAGTAAAAATAATGAAAGAGCTCAAACTCTATGTAAAAATGTTTGCCCAAGCAAGACACTATACGATGATGGGGATTGGAAAGGTTGTAGATTTTAGTTACTGATTTAAACACCCTGTTTAGTGCGAACACCACTTATGCGCTTAAACAACCAAACTCCAAAGCAGCGGAAAAGTCCTACGTTTTGGCGGTCCATTTTTTTACCTTTCCCGTGTCGATTAACGCTCTCAGGCGAGACGATTTTTGCAAATTGCCAAGCAAATCCTGTCAAAACACCACATTTGTATTATCCGACGCATTGCCAAAATATTGACAATAAAACTACAAAAACCTGCAAAAACACGCAAAAAACGACACGTTTTGGCGCGGAGCTGGGCAGACCATAAATCAGGCATAAAAAGCAAAATCCCCGTCGAGAAACGGGGACTTTAATCTTACTGCTCACAATTCCCCCGGCGTAAGCCGGGGGATACAGTGCAAGTCCCTAAATCTTCTTGCTAAAATAAATGTATGAGAGAGTTTAGAAGACAAAGCAACTGTGTGTATGATTGTACATACCACCTGGTAC
>JAZRAH010000074.1:0-7130 GCA_045634505.1 Elusimicrobiaceae bacterium | reverse complement strand
CTGTTTGCCTTTGTGTTTACCCCATTTAATAATGTCTAAACTTCCACATTTATGGCATACTTTTTTATCATATTCGGCTCCCAAAAATAATATTAAATCATTTCTAGGACGGTATTACCCAGATTTTTGTCTATTAGGCCCAATTGTAAGTTATGCGCCAACGCGCAGGTGCTTTCACACCTCCTTCTTAAGATAATTTATTATACTATAAATATGCAAGATATTGTCTTTGATTTAGGGGTCGTTTTGATTGATTGGGATCAGCGTTACCTTTACCGTAAAATTTTCCAACATCCGGCGCAAATGGAACAATTTTTATCCACAGTCGTGCCCATGAGTTGGAACTTGGAAATGGACGGGGGTAAACCCTTTGCCCAAGCCTGTGCCGAGCGCATTAAACTGTTCCCCCAGTACGCGGACGAAATTAACGCTTATCACACCCGTTGGGCAGAAATGATGGGCGACGCCATAGACGGCACCGTGCAAATTTTTCACGAACTTAAATCTAAAGGCCACCGCATTTACGCACTTAGTAACTGGTCCGCCGAAACGTTCCCGTTGGCCCAAGCCAAATTTCCGTTTTTAAGTGAATTTGACGGTGCGGTCATTTCCGGCTTTGAAAAATGTGTAAAGCCGGACCCGCAAATCTACCAACTTTTACTGTCGCGCTACCAACTGCAAGCGCAAAATTGTATTTTTACCGACGATAATCCCGCCAATATAAAAAGTGCCAAAACCCTTGGCTTTGACACTATTTTATTTACGTCGCCGGCAAATTTACGTGCCGCCCTTCATGCGCGCGGCGTACTATAAATTACTTATACTCTGTGAGCCGTTTTCCTTTGAACAAAAAGTGGTGGGCTCCTTGGATAGATTTATTCTTACGTTTGCGTCCTATTTTTTCATACAGGCAAGCAGCTAACGGAGAAAGTTTTTTTATTTCTCCTTGATACTCCACGTCTCTATCTCCCACCACTTTTACTTGAATGGAAGGGTCACCGTAGAAAGCTAATTTGTCTCCGTTGCGAATGCCAACGGCGTAGAGACTAAAAATTTCACCACGCCGTTTGGTAGTATTCTTAAATTCTTTTTCTTTATTTATTTTTTGTGGAAAAACAACTTTCCCATCAAAACATAACAGTAGCTGCTGCACCAAATCTGCTTCCAAGGCAAACAATTCACTATCCGCTAGTTGATGTTTACTGAAAATTTCATGCAGTAGTTTTTCTTTCTCAGCGTAGCTATCCAATTCTATGGCAAAGCAACATTTTAGTCCGGATACATTGTAGTAGCCATTTTTCTCTAAATAGCGCATGCGCTCTTTAAAATTTTTGGTTTCTGTTTTTCCAATTTTAAGTAAGCCGTCTACGGCCGTAGTCATCACATATACAATCCCTTTTGCCATATATTCTCCCATTTATAAAAAGCTTTTCCCTACGCTTAGCGGCGGCAATCCCAGAAACGCGGCTACCGTCTGCCCTAGGTCTGCATATGTGTCCCGCCCGCCAATAAACTGCGGATGCACCTTTTTGCCAAACATAAGTACCGGCACGTGTTCGCGCGTGTGGTCCGTCCCCGTGTAAGTGGGGTCGCAACCGTGGTCGGCGGTAATAAATACCACGTCTTCTTCGCCCAGTTGGGCGGCCAGTTCGGGTAGGCGCGAATCAAAATAGCTTAGCCCCTGTGCGTAGCCTTTCACGTCGCGGCGGTGCCCATAAACCATATCAAAATCCACAAAATTGGTAAACACCAAACTGCTGGGCGGGGCGGCTTTGGCTTCGTGCAAAGTAACGTCCCACAGCTCGGCAAGGCCGGATGCTTTTACCGCTTTGGTAATACCTTGGTGGGCAAAAATATCGGCAATTTTTCCGACGGAAATCACCTGCCCGCCCGCATTTTTAAGCGCGTCTAATACGGTAGGCTGTGGGGGTTTTACGGAATAATCGTGGCGGTTTTTAGTGCGGGTAAATTCGCCCTTTTTTTCGCCCACAAACGGGCGGGCAATTACGCGCGCAATATTATAAGGAGCCACGTGCTTAAAAGCAATTTCACACAGCTTGTAAAGCCGCTCTAAACCAAAGTGCTCCTCGTGCGCCGCAATTTGAAACACGCTGTCTGCCGACGTATAACAAATGGGTTTGCCGGTTTTGATATGTTCCTCGCCTAGCTCTTCAATAATCACGGTGCCGCTAGCGGCCTTATTGCCCAAAATGCCGGGCAAGCCCGCTTCCTGGCAAATTTTTTCCACTAAATCGGCCGGAAAAGACGGATACGCGGGGGGAAAATACCCCCAATTAAATAGCACGGGTGCACCGGCCATTTCCCAATGGCCCGAGGAGGTGTCCTTGCCGTGGCTAATTTCGCGCATAAAGCCGTATTTAGACGGTAAATTGACCCCGGCCGTTGGCTGTGGACCCAATTCTAAGGGGCTCCCCGTGGAAGCCTGTGCGGCTTTGGCTAAGCCCAAAGATACCAAATTGGGGATTTGTAAGCCGCCGTTGGCGCGGGCAATATGCCCTAGTGTGTCGGCCCCGGCGTCGCCAAATTTGGCGGCGTCTTCCGCCCCGCCAATGCCTACAGAATCTAACATCAAAATAATTGCACGTTTGTGGTTCATACATTTATTATAGCCAAAAAAGCATTTTAATGCTATAGTAACAGCAGGAGGATTTTTTATGAATAAAGCGTATCAAAATATGCGTGCCTTTTGGCTAAACGCTACCAATATGCAAAGCCGCAAAGGGCTGATTGAAATTGGGCCGGAAAAAATTGTTTCGGCCGCCGTGGAAATGGCTTTTATGGACGGGATCCAACTTAAACATTTACTTATTGCCACCAATTCACTGGGCGATAGTAGCCTGTATTTTGAAAACAACAGTAAAAGCGGCCTGGGAGGGATGATTGGCGGACACGGTAACGAAAAACTACAAGAAACCGCCGCCCGTATGCTAGCGCATGCGGCCAAATTAGCCCCTCAAATGACCCGGCTTTCTGCCGGGGCGGACATTCCTACCCCTTCGCAGGCGGGGCAAGTGGTCTTGTTAGCGGTTAGTCAAACGGCCGTGTTTTATAAAGAACTGCCCGAGGCCGATTTACGTCAGCCGGATAACCCCTTTTATCCCTGGTTTGCCTATTCGCAACAGGTAGTGGGTTTATTCAAACAGCAACCCCAAACGCCGCCCGCCAACGCTTAACAAAACGTACGGACGCGAAAGTAGCGCAAATGGTATAATAAATTACTATGCAGCGTGTTTCTTTCCGTCCGTTTATTATTTTTGCATTGATTGCCGCCGTTGTTGTAACGGCGGGTGTAGTGCTGTATTGGCGGCAAGTAAATATCCTTTTAGAGCGGGACGTGAAAACCCATATTGCCGATGCCGGGCGCGAAGCCGCCGCGGACTTTGACCGCCTGGTGCAAACCGACCGCGATATTTTAAACACCAGTGCTATACTCATAGAGGACTCCTACCCCTGGAAGGAAGGGCAACTGCCCGAAATGTTAGCCCGCTTGGATCAACGCGAGCATTTTAATTTAATGGGCGTCGCGCTTGACAATGGAACTGTAGTCTATGCCGGTCCGTCTGTGATTCCGCTTAGTAAAGAAGCCGTGTCTGACGTTCTGGCCCGCACCGACAAGAATGACTTTTATATTAACGTTTTTCCACCCACCTCTAAATACAAAACGCATATTATGGTGCAAGCTGTAGCGTTGGACCCCAACGACGCTACCCCGGTGGGTGCCTTATTTTCCGTGCAAAAAGAAGTCCACTACCGCGAAGTATTGGCCCTGTCTTCCATGGGGGCAGACGGGCACGCTATCATCGTTAACCGTAGTGGGGACGTGGTACTTGCTTATGAACAACTCCCCGCTAAAAATATTTTCTCTATTTTGCAACGCTACACCTTGGATGCCGATATGACTATGGACGGCTTACGCCGCAGTTTGGCGGCAGGGGACACTGTGCTAGTGGGCTATTATACACCGGATAATTTGCATAATTTCTTGCAATTTGTGCCGCTTTCGGTAAACGGGTGGTATATGGTTTCCGCTATCCCGGCCAATTATGTAGAAGCGCAAGCCACCCAAGTGGCTAAACTTTCACTCATTTTGTTTGGTATTGTATTTTTTGTGTTTTACCTGTTATTGTTTTTCATCTTCCGCGTGCGTGACGACAGCAACCGTCAGCTTTTTGCCACTGCCTTTGTGGACCCGTTAACCGGGGCGGACAACTTTAACCGCATGTGTGAACAGTTTGCAAGTAAACTCTCCGGCCTTAACCGTCAGGCGGCACTTGTTATTTTTGACATTAACAAATTCAAAGTTATCAATGATTTACACGGTTATGAACGCGGCAACGAAGTATTAAAAAGTGTGGCACAAGTGTTGCAAAGCGAATTGCAACCTGAGGAAAGTTTCTGCCGTTTATCTGCTGATAATTTCATTTTGCTTTTAAAGTATGAAGACCGCCGTAGCTTTTTAAAACGCCTTAAAGCACTTGCCACCCAGCTCAAACGCAACTGCACGGTAGCTGAATCTTGTTTAGTGCTAGATGTTGCCTTTGGCATTTACGAAATTACCGAGGATATCCCTTTTTATATTATGTTGGACCGTGCCCACCTGGCCCTGGAGCACGCCAAAACCCGCCCCTTTGATAAATGTGAATTTTACGACGAGGCCGACCGCAACCGCATTGTGGCCGAACAGCAAATTGAAAACTCGATGGAAACCGCGCTTGCCAGCCGCGAATTTGAAATTTATTTACAGCCCAAGTGTGATTTCGTCACAGGCGAAATTTTAGGGGCTGAGTCGCTCGTGCGTTGGAATCACGATGGTCGCGTCGTCCGCCCGGACGAATTTATCCCGCTTTTTGAGCGTAACGGTTTTATTTTACAACTGGATATGTTTATCATGGAAGAAGCCGCCCGGTTGTTATCCACGTGGCAAGCCAATGGCCTACCGGTGGTACCGCTAGCGGTAAACTTCTCTCGTTTGCACTTAAACGACGCGCGTTTTATCCCGCAACTACGTCGTGTCATGGCACAGTACAACGTGCCCAATAAACTCTTGGAAGCCGAAATTACCGAAAGCGTCATCTTTAATAACTTGGAGCGCGCCCAGGAAGTTATTTCCGGTTTACACCTGTATGGGTTCCCAGTGGCGATGGACGATTTTGGCTCCGGCTATTCCTCGTTAAATGTGCTCAAAGAGCTCAAATTTGACAGTATTAAACTAGACAAAGAATTTTTATCCGGCTTTGAAGAAAACCCGCGTGCCCAAAAAGTAATTGAAGGGGCTATCAATATGATTAAAACCTTAGGTGTCAAAGTAGTTACCGAGGGTGTAGAAACGCGTGAACAGGCCGATTTTCTACGCAAATGCGGGGCTGATTTAGCGCAAGGTTATTTCTTTAGCCGCCCAGTAACGGTTAGTACGTTTGAGCAGCTCTTGCAAAAACGTACGTTATTATAAAAATCCCCGGTACCTTTTTTATTTATAAAAACCCCCGCGTTTATTACGCGGGGGGTTTTCGTCTGCTTAAACTAGCTTAGAACAATAGTTCTTGGAAACGTTCTTGCGGCAGGGTGTCCATCGGGGACACGGTATAAGGCACGGTATCAAAATCAATTTTGCTTAAATCAATTTTGCGGATGGCCGAGTTGTACATAGTGCGGTAGTAAAACGTTGGATGGGTTACATCACTTACCGCGGTCCACTGCGTGGCACTGGGCATATCCGGGATTTTCTCACCGGGTGCATATTCTGCGCCAATGGGTAAATCAAAATTATTTAAAATGTGGAACGCTTGCGTTACCGCACCGTACGCATTGGCCGGAGTGGGGGCCGTTTGTACGTAGAAAAATGCCCGCACGAAGCGCGAGGGGGGTGTCAAATCGCCCGGCAGCCCGGTCAAGTTGCTACCACCGCCAAAGGAAGCTAGCTTCACTTCGCCCATGGTTTTGTCCGGTGTTTCCCCGCCGGATAAGTGAATGTAGTTATTTAGGTTAGCTTGGTGCCACGGAAAGGCGGGGGAGTTGGTAAACACGCGCAATTTATTTTCGTAAAAATGGCGTTCGCCTTTGTCGGTAATTTCCAGCACTATGCTGCGTCCCGTTGCATCACTAATGCGCCAGTGCCCGGTGGCATAATGCCCGTTGGCATCAGGTTTGCCAATGGGGATAATAGCTACTTTTTTAAGCCCTTGTATGACTTCTTCCACATTGGCATAATTGGTAAGTATAAAGCGTACCAGTTCGCCGTCGCTAACTGATTGCTTGCGGTATTTTTTTTCATACGGGGTCAAGCTGCCTACACCGGCAAAGTAGAAAATACCTGCGTTAAGGCCTTTTTCGTTTACGCCTTCGGTTACAAATTGGGGCTCTACAGTGCTGGCACCTACCGCGCCGTATTTGTTGACCCATTTATGCCCATTTTGCCCTTCGGGGGTAAAGGCAGTGTTTTCCATGCCACGCGGCAGGATTATCAGTTTACTATTTAAATTACCGCCTTTCCATTCAATGGTGCGTGCTAAAATTTGAGTTCCGTCGGCAGCAGTAATAGCAATACCCGTACAGGCATTGCCGGGGGTACTTACAGCCGCTACCAGTAAGGTAGCTAGCAACAGGGAAAGTAATTTTTTCATCCCAATCTCCTTTGAGTAAGATACCCCATTAAACCAAATTTAAGTAAATAATGCACGCGCAAAATAGGGTTAGCTGATTTTTAGACAAGTTGCAGGTTACGTGTAAAGTTGACATCAAACAAGGAGCCATCCCCATGCATTGGAGGACAAAGCCAAAGGCTAGTACCGTTTATACACTATTTCTAAGATTAGGACTGAATTTATTTCGGCATCTTCCACGTTTGCCGTTAGAAAACCTTAGGCCCAATAAAGGCGAATTACTAAAATGTGGTAAGAATTTGGACAGTTGGGCTTCTCTACAGATTCCCAGACGTACCTAAAACAAAAGCCCCCGTTTAATACGGGGGCTTTTCAATACTGCCATCCAGGATTCCCCGGGCGTTAGCCTGGGGATGAATGAAAGTCCTAGCGCAAGAAAACAGAGTTTTCTTATAAGTTGTGCGCTAGGCAAAATCAAGCGAAGCTGAGATTTTGGAGCAAAAGAAACCC
>JAZRAH010000073.1:0-10864 GCA_045634505.1 Elusimicrobiaceae bacterium | reverse complement strand
CGGGCGTTAGCCTGGGGATGAATGAAAGTCCTAGCGCAAGAAAACAGAGTTTTCTTATAAGTTGTGCGCTAGGCAAAATCAAGCGAAGCTGAGATTTTGGAGCAAAAGAAACCCCGAGCGTAAGCTCGGGGAGTTTCATATGGTGGACCTGACAAGGATCGAACTTGCGACCTCCTGCATGCCATGCAGGCGCTCTCCCAGCTGAGCTACAGGCCCATTACATATATAGTATATCAGTTTTTTTAAAAAATTGCAACTTACAATCCGTAGGCCAAACTTTCAATTAAAAATTCGGGATAATGCTTGGCGCGCATTTTTTCTTGTGTCAAGGTGAAATCATACGGTTCACGAAGAAAGGTAAACGTATTTTCATCCGTGTCCCACAGCCCGCACGCGGCGTAAGAATGATGATCGCGCGGTTTGCCTACTGCGCCGGGGTTAATTACATACCGGCACGATTTTTGCAAACGGATGATGTGGTCATCTTTTTGGTTTAGGTACATATGGCACGTGGTGGGGGAACCTTTAATATAAAACTGCAGATGTGTATGCCCCACAAAAAGCACTTGCCCGTGCCACATTTTATAGTAGCCGTTAAATTGGTCCATACTGTGGAAATATTCTTTAATAGGGTCCAAGGGCGTACCGTGCAAAGCCGTAAAATTTTTTCCTTGAGCCGTAGCGGGCAACGTGCGCAGATAATTAGCTACGTTTTCGCTAAGCCCGGGCAAACTTTCCGCTAAAGCTTGTTTGGCCTCGTAATTAAAGAAATTACCCAAAGAAGGAAATGCCAAAATTGCGTCGTGATTACCCATTACACTGGCCAACAACGGCAGTTGCATGACCCGCTCCACACATGCTTGAGCATCCGGTCCGTAACCAATCAAATCCCCGCACTGAATATACTTCTGTGCTCCGGCCTTACTTAAAGCGGACAAGCAAGCCTCCAAGGCTTCTAAATTGCTATGCACATCCGAAATTACTCCAATGCGCATTAGCCCTCCACCAGTGCCTCTAGTTCTTCTTTCTTCTTATTTTCTTCCGCGTTGGTGCGGTCGGCCAAATTAACGGACATCACTTTGGACACACCGCTCTCTTCCATGGTAATTCCGTAGAGCATACGGGCGGCTTCCATGGTGCGTTTGTTGTGGGTAACTACAATAAATTGGGTGGACTTAGAGAACTCTTTAATCAAGTTCACATAACGTTCCACGTTGGCTTCGTCCAACGCGGCGTCAGCTTCGTCCATAATACAGAACGGAGAAGGATGATGGGTAAAGAACGCAAACAACAAAGACATGGCCGTTAACGTTTTTTCTCCGCCGGACATAGAGTTAATGTTCAGTAGTTTTTTACCGGAAGGTTGCGCGTAAATTTCAATGCCTGTTTCCAGCAGGTTTTCGGGTTGCGTAAGCACCAAATCACACTCTCCGCCGCGAAAGAGCGACTGAAAGATGTTTTTAAAATGCATGCGGACTTGTTCAAAAGTGTATTTGAAATTTTCGCGCGTGGTTTGATTGATTTTGTTAATAGCGGATTTAAGGTCTTTTTTAGCACCGTCTAAATCAGCCATTTGACTCTTTAAAAATTCGTTGCGCTCGTTGAGGGCATCATATTCTTCCGGCGCGGTCATATTCACGGCCCCCATATTTTCAATGCGTTTGCGCATCATTTTTACGCGCTCGTAATCCACCTCTTTTTTACCATAATTCATTTCGGCTTCTTCGGGCGTAATATTCCAACTTTCAAACAAGCTATTCGCCACGGTGGTATGTTGGCGCCGCGCATTGGCAAGGGAGTTTTCCAAATTATTTTTCTGCAGGGTTAAATCGGACGATTCCTTCTTGCACTTATTAAGGGCACTCATTTTTTCATCATAATCTTTTTTGAGGGCCTCTAAATCGGCGCGCATTTGGTGCTCATCAATTTCCAACTTAGCTAATACGTCGCGTTCTGTGGAAAGTTTAGCCTGAGTAGCCAGTTTTTCATCCGCTAAACTTTTTAAGCGCAAATTAGAAGAGGCAATTTTTTCGTTTCTTTTTCCCTCATTTTCCGTCAAACTGTTAAATTCATACTCGGTGGATTTTAAATCTAGTTCCACGTTGTTTTTTTGGATGCGCATTTCGTATAACGAGGCACTTAACGTGTTAATTTCGTTTTTAAGCACTTCGGCCTGTTCGCGCAGCGTTTGTTGGCGCTGTTTGGTTTCTTCGGCCCGTTTGGCGCATGCTTCATGCTGTTGTTTAATTTGCGCACGTTGCGCTTGGAGCGTGTTAATTTGTGCTTTGCGGTTATCTACGCGCAAGGTAATTTCCTGCTTGCGTGTGGCGGCTTTGGCTAAGGTTTCTTGGGCCGTTTTCAATTCGCGCTCTTTGTTGGCACGTTCGTTTTGAACCGAGTTTAACGCTAGTACCACTTCTTGCGCTTTGGCACGCAATGTTTTTAAGGTTTCCTCGGCCTTGGTTAAATCTTCTAAATTTTTTGCAAAATCGGCCGAGAGTTTTTCTTCTTGTGCGTGTTGGGCGGCCAGTTGCTCTTTGACAGCTTCTTCCTCTCCCCAATACGCCTCCGGTGCACGGACACTTTCGTCTCCGCCGCTTACAAAAAATCTGCCGTCCACGATGCCGGCCTCGTAGGAATAAGCTCCTATAATGTAGTTAATTAAAGGCTCCAATTCCGGCTTATAGGTAAGCTGATTTTTAAGCGTACCCGCCGGCATACTAGCGGCTTGTGGTACACTTTCTAAGACGATAAATTTAGCACGGGCTTTCCCCTTTTGGCGCAAAAGCTCCACCGCTTTTTGTACTGTTTGGCGGGTATCACACAGCACAGCATCCAAATATTTACCAAATGCTTCTTCCACGGCTACTTGCAAATTTTGCGGATATTTAAGCGCTTTGCGCAGCGTCCCTTTTACACCGGACAATTGGCTGTCTAATACAGTTTTAACACCCACCCAATACGGGTCGTTTTGGCCTTGGGTTTGGATAAGCTCCAATTTAGCCGCTAACCCGGCCTGGGCCGATTTTACAGTAGAAATTTGTTCGTTTAATGTGCTGCGTGCTTGTTGCAAATTACGCAAGGTTGTTTCGCCCTGTGTAATCGCGTTTTTAGAAGTATCTGCCTCGGTTTGTTTGCCTTGCACACGCAAGGTAACTTCCTGCACACTTTGTTCAAGAGCTTGCAATCCGGCCTGTTGGGCTTGGCTTGCTTTTTCGGCAGCTATTAAATCTTCTTCTTCGCGCTTGATGTTGGATTCTTCTAACGAAATCCGGTTAGCTACTTCCATTTGTTTCTGCACAAGTGTCATCAGCTCATTAGAAGCGCGTTGCAGTTCGTTATCGGCACCGCGCAAATCGTTTTCCAGCTGTTGGGCTTGTGCCGTTTTAGCGTTGTAATTTTCTTGAAGCGGGTTTAATTTGGCGGTTACTTCCGCCAAATGCTCTTTTAGTTTAGCAAGTGCCGGCCCTAGTTCGGCCAAGCGGTTTTGTCCGCGCTGCGCCTCCGCTCCCGACGTAGCAATCTGGGCAGTTAGTTCGGCAGTTAAGTTATCACAGTTTTTTATGGCCCCTTCTAATAGGCCCACTTGATACTTACTGGCGGAAATTTTTTCGTTAAACGCGGCGGCTTCTTTTTGTTTGTGCGTTAAGTTTAAATCTAGTGCCGCAGTGGCCCCTTCTTGCGCGGAAATGCGGTTTTCTAAATCGGCGAGTTTCTGTTCAATAGGTTGCAATTCACCGGAAAATTTAGCAATAGATGCGGCGGACTCATGTAGAGAATGTAGCGAAATCGCAATCTCACTTTCTTTGAGTTCTTCGCGGTATTTTTGATACAGGCGTGCCTTTTTAGCTTCGCTGTCTAACTTCTTAATTTGCTCGGTAATCAAAGCCACCGTATCGGACAGGCGCGCGAGGTCCATATCCACGCGCTCTAAACGGCGGATACATTCCTCCCGCTTGGCCTTATATTTAGAAACACCGGCCACTTCTTCAAACATTTCACGGCGTTCTTCGGCAGAGGCAGAGAGCACGCTTTCCACGCCTCCCTGGTCAATGATGGCGTACCCGCCACCGCCAATACCGGTATCTAAAAACAAGTCGCGTATATCGCGCAAGCGGCACTGTACTTTATTTAAGTAGTACTCGCTTTCGCCGGAGCGGAAAATTTTACGCGTGACGGTAATTTCGTTAAAATCCAAAGGCAGTTGGCGTGAAGCGTTATCAAAAATCATGCTCACTTGCGCCATATTTAAGGGAGCGCGTTTGGCAGTACCGTTAAAAATAATATCTACCATCGATCCCGAGCGCAAGGCCTTCCAGCTCATTTCGCCGATGGTCCAACGCACGGAGTCAATTACGTTGGATTTTCCACATCCGTTCGGCCCCACCACACAAGTGATGCCGGGCTCAAAGTCCAGGCGGGATTTATCTGCAAAGGATTTAAAACCGATAATTTCAATTGCTTTTAGGTACATAACTTACTTTAATTATAGCATTTTGCCACTTTATATAGGTATCCGTCCTGTTTTATCTCGTACGCGTACCACTATAAACCGGCTACGAGGAAGCCCCGACTAAAAAAAACGCTTGCAAAACAAAAAATTTTTTACTACACTGAGGGAGTAGTTAAATACACGTTAATATTAACGACTATTCCTTTAAAGGAGGAGTTTTAAAATGGCTGAAAAAGTATTGAAAGTAGGCATGGACCGCGAAGACGGTTTCTTGTACTACATTGATAAAGACGGTGATATCGCCCGTGTGCAAATGGCCCGCGGTGGCAAAAAAGGTGGCAAACCGAAAAAAGTAGAAAAATGCGGTATCAAAAAAGAAAAAGGATACCTCTATTTCTTAGACAAAAAAGGCGATATTTCTCGCGCCAAAATGGTAAACGCCAAATAAGTTTTGTTGTTTACTAAAAACCCCCGCTCACAAAGCGGGGGTTTTTCACGCTTGCCTAATCCTTTTTAATCTGCATGGTAACCCAAGCCCCGGGGATTAAAAATAACGTTGCTAAAAAGACGGCTAGTTTTAAATTCCACATGTCAGACGCCCACCCAATGAGGGTGGGCGATAGGGCGTCCCCTAGCAAATGAATCATCAAAATATTAAGTGCAAACGCCATAGCGCGGATGCGCGCCTGGGTAGTGGCCACCAAGGCGGCGGCAATCGCCCCGGTGGGCATAAACAAAAGCGTTAACGCCAGGCCCATCCAACCCAAAACAGCAGTGGTATGTGTGCTATACAGGGCCAACCAACAGCACGGTAAAGCGGCCAAAAAACTGCCGGAAATTAGTTTATAGTACGCAGTTTGCGTGCGTTTTAATAAAGCGGCGGCTAATTGGCCGCCTACCCAGGTGCCTGCGGCCCCGCCCACGATGATTAAAATGCCAAAATAAGTGCCCGCTTGGGCCACATTTACCCCCACGTGACGGTGCAAATACGTGGGCATCCAGGCGGCTAAACCGCCCATGACAAACGTCATCATGGCTTGGGCAAAACACACCCGTAAAAAAGGTTTATTTTGCAGGAGCGGTAAATAATCTCGTAGAGCCGGGCGGGCAGTTTGCGTTTCGCGCACTTTGTCTTTTAGTGAGGTGAGGGCCAAAACAGCCAAAAGTACACCGGGCACCCCGGCCACCATAAAAGCCACCCTCCACCCCCAGTGGGTACCTACAAAGCCGCCCAATACATAGCCTAGCGCGCTGCCAATCGGTAAAGCCAGGCCAAAAGCGGCCAAAAGGGGGGCATGTTTTTCTTGGGGATAATTTTCGGCCAAAAAAGGTTGGGCCAGGGTGGTAAAACCGCCCTCCCCTATACCAATTAAACCGCGCGGGATTAAAAGGGAGGTATAACTTTTTGCTAACCCGCACGCCAGGGTGGCCCCGCTCCATACCAGGGCACTGAGCGCAATTAAGCGCGGGCGAGAAAAGCGGTCCGCTAGGTAGCCCATTACGGGCGCGTAGCACAGATACACTAGCATAAAGGCAGAGGCTAAGGTCCCTAATTGCAAATCGGTCAAATGCAGGTCTGTTTGTAAAAGGGGAAAGACGGAAAAGAGGACTTGCCTATCCAGGTAATTAAGCAAGTTTAGGCCAAATAAAATCCAAAATAAATGCTTGATTTTCATGCGCTCATCTTTATTCTATAAAAAAAGGACGAATTTTGTATAATAAGAGCGTATGAAAGGATTTACGTTTATAGAACTGCTCTTGGGAGTGCTGATTATAGGCGGGCTGATGTTGTTTTTCTTGCCGCGGTACACGCAACAGGTACAAAAAGAACACCAAACGCAAATGAACGCGCTAAACAGTGCACGCAATTTGCAAAAACAATTAGATGCCCAGCAAGCGCGCCAACAACAGCAACTGGACCAACTGGGTGGGGCTCGCCCGCTTAATCGCAAACGATAGTTATTTGATAAAATACTACTAAAGGAGAATTTATGAAGAAAGGTTTTACACTTATTGAATTACTGATTGTGATGGTCATTATCAGTGCGTTGATTGCGGTAGCACTGCCTAAATATAACCGTGCCATGGAGCGCGGCCGTGCTTTGGAAGGGATTAACAAGGCAAAATACGCGGCAGAGTACATAGCGGCCAAATGCCTTGCCACGGGTATTGCAACAACAAATACAACTGATGTTACCAAAGGAGGGGATACTTTTATTCAGGATGATGATACCCCGAATACGGTTACGTCTGAATGTGAGGCAACAGTTAGTTTTAAACGCAGCAGTTCCAGCGGGTGGAGCTATGTCTTAACAGCCGTAAGTAATGACGATGGAACCACGATTACATGTAGTGGAACAGATTGCGCGACGTTAGGGTTGGTGGCGGACGATTTATTATAAAGAGTACGGTTGTTCGTATAGTGGGCTACGAAAGTGGCCCGTTATTTTTTATGTTGGCGCAGGGTTTCAAAAAGTACAATGGCCGCCGAGCTAGACAAATTAAGCGAGCGCACGGGGCCCGTCATAGGAATTGTAAACAGGCGGTCTTTGTAAATTTCATAAAACTCTGGCGGCAAGCCAAATCCCTCCGCTCCAAAGCATAAAAAAGCGTCCGCGGGGATTTGTACGTCCCAATACGCAGTTTTGCCTTTGGTGGAGAGGAAAAACAGTTTTTCGCGTGCGGGTTGTTCCTTCTCCAAAAAAAGTTCCCACGTTTCGTAGCGGCGGTAGTCCAAATTGGGCCAATAATCTAGCCCACTGCGGCGGATTTCTTTAGAAGCAATTTTAAAACCCAGTTTGCCCACCAGGTGCAGGCGGGTGCCGGTAGCGACGCAGGAGCGGCCGATATTGCCGGTGTTAAAGGGGATCTCAGGGTTAATTAAGACGATATTTAACATAATTTATTTTACCTACGCTATAACAGTTTCCACATTTGGGCAATCTAAGGCCGACTTTCGCTCGCGTACTTGCGGCGCTATGCGCCGTCCGCAGGATGTACGCCACGCTCAACTTACGGCCTTACCTTGCCTCAAATCTGAAAACAGGGTAAAACTTTCTTTTTCTTCACGCTTGCGCGCGCTGTTAGGCGCGCGGGCAAGAACACACAGTTCGCAGCCCATCAGCACCGCGTAGAGTAGTGGATAAGATGATTTTTTAAAACCGAGGTTAGTTTGGTGGGCTAGTTGCCCGTATAGGCGTACTGTAAAGTACGTCAAGGGCAAGGGACACCAAAATAGCCCGGTTTTGAAAAATTGTATCGCTATCAAGCAACGCAATTTAAAAATTTTTTGTTTTTAAATTGCGTGCGCCAAAATGTGCATCGCGCCCGCCGTTACTCTTCCCAGCGGATAAATAGCGGGGTTAAAACACTGGGCAAGCTGTCATTTTTGGGTAGTACCCGTAGTGCATAATCCTGCCGCCCGCTGTTTTGCGGGGCTACGTCGGCCTCATAGATATACGTCTCGCCGTCTTTGCCGGTGCAGTTCATGGGGATCGTAGCCAGTTTCTCAAGCCCGCCCACGTTGCCGCGGCGGCCTAAAAAGGCTTCCACTTGCACTTCTTCGGGTTTCAGGTTTCCCAAGGAAACGTGCGCTTTAAAGTGTACTTTGTCGCCCATTAAAATAGCTTCTTGCGGGGCAGAAGTAACGTCTTTAATGCTTACGCGGAACCAATTTTCGGCAATTTGTTTGCGCCAATCGGCTACGGCTTGTACTTTGCCGGGCTCGTTAAGGCCTAACCCGTAGTTATGGGCCGGTACGTAAAAGCGTTCGTAATATTCTTTTACCATACGGTTGGTATTAAAGAACGGGGCAATATGCTTGACCGACTCTTTCATCAGTGCCACCCACGCGGCCGAGAAATTCTCTTTGTCGCCTTTTGCATAATAGGTGGGGGCAATATCTTGCTCCAACAGGCTGTAGAGCGTTTCGGCCTCTACGGCGTCGCGCTCCGCGTCGGACTTATAGCTTTCGTTCCCGCCGATAGACCACCCATAATCACACGGGCCTACTTCGTCCCACCAACCGTCTAAAATAGACAAGGCCAGTGCGCCGTTTAAGGCGGCTTTCATGCCGCTGGTGCCGCTGGCTTCCATGGGGCGAATGGGGTTATTGAGCCACACGTCCACACCTTGCACCATGTAGCGGGCCACGTTCATATTGTAATCTTCCACAAAGACGATTTTGCCTTTAAAGCGCGGGTCGTTTTGGGTAAGGCCCACAATGAGCTTAATAAATTCTTTGCCTGCCGTATCAGCCGGGTGTGCTTTCCCGGCAAACACAAACTGTACCGGGCGGGCCGGGTTGTTGATGATTTTATCCAAACGGTTTAAATCTTTGAAAAGTAGCGTCGCGCGTTTGTACGTGGCAAAGCGGCGCGCAAAACCGATAGTCAGCACATCCGGGCGAAGCACTTGGGCGGCTTTTTTCACACTCATTACGTCCATGCCTTGGCGGGTGAGTTGGCGTTGCAAGCGGCCACGCACCATGTTAATGAGTTTGTTTTTGCGGACCGTATGTACGTCCCACAGTTCGCTGTCTGGAATGTTGGACATTTTGTTCCACGGCTCCGTTTCCGACGGGTCAATGTAACCCAGTTGGTTGTTATTGTAGAGGTATTTGCGGTACAGGTCGTTAAGTTCGTGCGAAATCCAGGACGAGCTGTGAATCCCGTTGGTAATACTGGTAATCGGCACTTCGGTTTTGGGCAAGTTGGGCCACAGGTTGTGCCACATTTCGCGGCTGACGGCACCGTGCAGTTTGGCTACCCCGTTGCAAAACGCCGAGAGGCGCAACGCTACTACCGTCATACAATACATGGGCGATTGCGGGGTTTCTTTGCCCAGTTCTAAAAATTTATCCCAGCCAATGCCCATTTCGTTGGCGTAAAAGTCCATATATTTGCGCACGAGGGCCGGGTCAAAATGTTCGTTACCGGCAATAACGGGCGTATGGGTGGTAAAAACGGAGGTGGTCCACACTTTTTCGCGCGCTTGGTCAAAGGTCAGTTTTTCGTTTTTCATCAAATCAATGATGCGTTGGAAAAGTAAAAACGCGCTGTGTCCTTCGTTAATGTGATAGACGGTGGGGAAAATACCCATAGCCGTTAACGCTTTCACACCGCCAATACCTAATACAACTTCTTGGCGGATGCGGTTTTCGCGGTCGCCGCCGTAGAGTTTCTCGGTAATGACGCGTTGGGCGGGGGTGTTTTCCTGCAAGTTGGTGTCTAATAAATAAAGCGAGGTGCGTCCCACTGGTACGCGCCACACACAGGCTTTGACGGTTTCGCCACCTAAGGGGATATCTACAATAATATCTTTGCCGTCTTTTTGCACGCGCTCTACAGGCATGTGGGCCCAATCGTTATCGGGGTATTCTTCGTTTTGCCACCCCTCGCGGTTGATGAGCTGTTGGACGTAGCCTTGTTTGTAAAAAAGGCCTACGCCGATAATCGGCATCCCCAGGTCGCTAGCGGACTTGATATGGTCCCCGGCTAACATACCTAACCCGCCGGAGTAAATGGGGAGTCCCTCGCCAATGCCGTACTCCATAGAGAAGTAGGCCGTTAAGAGGTTGCCGTTTTCTTGGTGGTGGTCTTTGTACCAAGTGTGTTGTTCGTGTTTATAGGCGTAGTAGCTGTCTTTTACTTGGTTTAAAAGGTTTACGAAATTGGGGTCTTTGCTTAATTCTTCAAAGCGTTGTTGCGGCACACAGCCTAAAAACCATTTAGGGTTGCGTTTGGCGGTAGTCCACAGTTGGGGGTCAATTTGTACAAATAGCGCAATGGCGTGGGCGTTCCACGTAAACCACATATCGCTGGCCAGTTCTTCTAAAAATTTGATATTGTCCGGCAAATTGGGCTGGACGTTAAACGAGTGAATTTTCATCCCTTTTCTCCTAAATATAAGTTACATAGATTATATAAAAAAACCGCCCGCGATAACAGCGGGCGCGAGGTTGGGCTTAACCTAAGAAATAATTTTTAAAACGGACTTAAAAGGTTAATATCAATAAGTCCAATTCCAGTGTCCTGTATCTTTGTAAGGATTTTTCCCTGTTTCTTGACGGCATACTTTGGTTTGCGGAGAATCATCCTGTAGCACATTGCTCAAGCACAACTTTCTTCCGGGGATTGCAGGGGCATGCTTAGGATAAATTTGATATCTCATTTTGATCTTTGAATTTTTACAACTTACGTAAGCATCCGTTTGAACTGAGTGTATTTCACAAAATCCCCAGTCATAATCATATTTCTTTTTTGAGCTTGTGTTTAATCTTACTGCTCACAATTCCCCCGGCGTAAGCCGGGGGATACAGTGCAAGTCCCTAAATCTTCTTGCTAAAATAAATGTATGAGAGAGTTTAGAAGACAAAGTAACTGTGTGTATGATTGCACGTACCACCTTGTA
>JAZRAH010000072.1:0-53220 GCA_045634505.1 Elusimicrobiaceae bacterium | reverse complement strand
TGGGGAAGGCTCGTTCTATGGTTCGTACGGCTCTGCGTATTTTTATCCCATAAAATCGGTTATTATGTACTTGCATATTGACTCCTGATAAACTATTATCTCAGTTTATCAAAAGTCCATTATGTGTTTGATATTTTGCAGCGTTTGTTTGATTCTCTCTATTTTTACAACGGCCGTTCCCCTAAATTTGCGAATTAAACACGCAAAAACCGGGGCATTTAAAGCCCCGGTTCTCTTTATATATTGTCCGTTAATGCAGTGCTAGTGAATCACAAACTTTTTGGCCAAGCGCGGAATTGTTATCTGCGGAACAATGTTTTCCACTACCCACATTTGAATAGTTTTGCGTAATGTGCAAAAGAGAGGTTTCTTTACAAATTGAAAAAGAGTTACTTTTTTTGGGACAGTAATGCAAGACAAGTCCGGCCTGTGTTGAGAAATCAAATATAAAATCTGTACCACACGCCCATACATTTCCACTAAGATGCGTACACGGCAAGTCTAGGTCCAATTGTTTCGCGTTCTCTCCAGTAGCATAAATTCCATTTGCCATATAGTATGCCTCATTAGCCTTTGCAATACTACTTACCAAAGGCAACATTGCACTTATACGTGATTTTGCGACTACCCGTTGGTACTGCGGAAGAGCTACGGCGGCTAAAATGCCAATGATGAGAACAACGACCAGTAATTCGATAAGCGTAAAGCCGGAGCGAAGCGGAGCCCTGAAAGCGTTTTTGTTCAGGGCCTCCTCTTTATATGGCGGGTGCAAGCCCGACAAATTCCCGGCTTTGTGGCAAGTATTCCACCGCTTGCTTGCGGCTCCTGTTGGGCTAACGCCCAACCTATAAACTAAAAGTTCTATGAGCGTAAAGCCGCCGTTTACTTCCCCACCTGTGGGGGAAGTGACACGCAGTGCCGACGGGGGGTTATTCAATAAGGGTGCCTTATTTACAACCCCCTTACCCCCTTTCAGGGTACTTTCCCCACAAGGGGGACAGATGACTACATTTTTCGTTGATTTCATAAGTTTTTTCTCCTGTTTATTACGTCATCCTGAATTTAATTCAGGATCTCACCTTATATTTCTAAAAGTGGTGAGATTCCAAATCAAGTTTGGAATGACAATTTTATTTTTTGTCAGGTAAAACCTGACCTACATCACTTTACTAGGGTCGGTGGCCGGGCATAACAAAACGGCTGTTATACCAGACCACTACGAGATAGTCCAATAAAACAGCCGTAGTTATCACTCAAAAAGCGATAAACATTCGGCAAAACCCGGGTGCGCACCCGGGTTTTACCTTTAACGACCATTTTTGACCTCGTAGTAAACTTGCTTTCGCAAGCCACCCGTATTCTTCATACGGTTCAAAAATAGTTTAAAAGTTCTTTTCCCGTTTTTAACGTAAAAACCAGTTCTTTATTTAGGTTCCCCCTTCTTATACAGGTATCCCCACAAGTAGGCTGCCGTGGCCATTTGCAAGGTAAATGCAATGGATGTAAACACGTATTGATACACTTTAAGTTGTTCCACCGTAGGGTGGAACAACCCATAGTATGTGCGGCCCATTACTTGCAGTAAGGGCACAAAAATAAAATCAACCGTAGTTAATAGGGCAATGATGCCTTGTAGCAAAGTTAACAGGGCCACCCATTTTTCGCGCGCTACTATAAAAAATACTTGGCCCGCGTACAAGATAAAATACGCCAGATGAAGCCGAAACAGCAAGCCCCCGTCCGTAACGTCGCGCACTAAAAGCACGGCATTGGTAAGGGCGCCTATCACACACAGCAGCCACACTAGTTGCACAAAAAAGGGAAATTTTACGAAGTTTCTAATCAGTTTACCCATATTAGCGCGATGTAGTAAGTACCGCTTTTTGGGCGTGTACTTCTTTGGCAATTTGAATTAAACGGTCTAAAATTTCGGCATAATTTTCCCCGCTCGCTTCAAAAAGCTGCGGGAATAAACTAGTTTCACTCATGCCGGGCAAGGTGTTAATTTCGGACATATAATACTGCCCGTTTTTATCCATTAAGAAATCCACCCGCGCCAGGCCGCGCCCTTGCAACGCGGTAAACAATTTGGCGGTATCTTGGCGCATAGATTCTGCCGTGCGGGCCGGAATATAGGCAGGAACTTGGGTTTCGCACCCGCCTTGCACAATATATTTTGCATTATAATCAAAAAATTCGCCCGCTACCGTGCGCAGTTCCCCGCAAGCGGAGGTTTTAACGGTTTGTCCGTCCCCATACACACCGCAGAAAATTTCGCGTGCGTGGTCCACCCCTTGTTCAATGAGGACATCTGTATCAAACTGCAAGGCAGTTTCTATAGCGCTTTGCAACTGTTCCGTGCGGGTAACGCGCGTTACCCCCACTGAGGAGCCCAACCGCACCGGTTTTACAAACACCGGCAAACGTTCCTGGGCCCACTGGGTAAGGGCTTGCTTGTCATACGCTACCCCGCGCGACACTTTTTGGTACGGAACTACGGCAATACCTACTTCGTGCGCTAAGAGTTTGGTAAGCTCTTTATCCATCCCTAGGGCCGAGGTCAACACCCCGCACCCCACATACGGGATTTGCAGTGTTTCCAAAAAACCTTGCAAGGTGCCGTCCTCACAATTGGTGCCGTGTACTACGGGGAAAATAACGTCCGCCGCCATAGAAAAAGATCCGTCCACCGCCCGCAATACGGCGTCCGGTTGCAGTACGGGGGTAACGGGCACGTCCTGCGGGGTTTGCTCGCTACAGGTTTTTTGCAAAAACCAGTAGCCTTGTTTGCTGATAAAAACACGCTCAAGGTGGTATTTGTCCGGCTGCGCCGCTAAAATGCGGCACACGGTTTGGGCACTGTGTACGGAAACTTCGTGCTCGGTAGATTTACCGCCGTAAAGAACAATCACACGGGTGGGGGCCATTAGCGGTTCTCCCGGAAGATAGACCATTTAATCCGGCCGATAAAGCTGCCTGTTTTTTCCAAGAAATCTTCCCCGTTGTACAGTTCTTCTTGCGGGATAGGGTCGGCCACTTTAATTTCGGGTAAATCGTCGGTACTTTCAATGGTTTTGGCGGTGTTAGACAATACCGGTGCAGATACCATTTCCCATTCTTCCTCCGCCGCAGCGGACGTTAACGGACGTTGTAAACTGTGCAGTATAGGGACCGACGGACGACGCAGGGAGGCCGCTTGGGCCGGCTCGTGGGTGCGGGCGGCTTGTTGGGCATGGCGTTCAATCACGCGCGCCGCCAGTAACGCGGCACTGGGTTGCGCGGTTTCTACCTGCGGTTGCGGGGCCGCAGACACAAGTTCTTCTGTCACTTCTTGTTGTGGGGCCGCCGAAACGAGCTCTTCGGGCTCTTGCAGCGTCTCTTGTGGGGCCGCCACTACGGGCGTTTGCACCCGTTGGGTTTGTTCCAACAAATCTTGGTTGGTTTGCTCCAATTTTTCATTGGTTTGCGCTAAGTCTTTATTGGTTTGTGTGAGCTCTTTATTAGCTTGGGCTAAATCTTTATTCGTCTGCTCCAGTTCTTTATTGGCTTGTTGGGTAGAGGACACCTGTTGGGCCAATTGGGCTTGCTGGGCATTTAAGTTTTCCACCCGGTCTGTTAGTTCGGCGCGTTGGGCTTGCAGTTGCTCCACTTTTCCCGTCAACTCCGTACGTTGGGTTTGCAAGGCTTCCACCTGCCCGTTTAAGGCCGTGCGCTGGGTTTGCAGTTCACGGGTTTGTTGGGCTAAAGAGGTGTTATGCTGGGCAAGGGCGGCGTTGCGCTGGGTAAGCACCACGTTGGTTTGGCTGAGTGTTTTGTTATCTTGCGACAAGGCCGTATTGGTATGGGCAAGTTCCTCGTTATGCTGGCTAAGCAGTGTGTTTTGCTGCCCAAGCACCTCAATTTTTTCTTTGAGTTGCCCAATTACAGCGTCATTATCGTTAATTTTAACCACTAACTCTTTGAAGTTTTTCTCTAAGAGGTCTTTTTCGCGGCGGATGGTTTCCAGGGCGATTTGCGATTGCTCTAACTCCACGGCTAAGCGGTCGCGCTGTTCTTCCAGCGTGCGCAGTTGGGCCGTGAAAGAGGCCAACTGTTTAGCATGCTGGTCCGAATGTTGGGATTGCAAGGCCGCAATAGAATCTTTGAGCGTTTGGAGCTGGGCGTCTTTATCGGCCAGTTGGGCTTGCAACGATTCTTTTTGCGCGGCGGCCGCTTGCAATTTGGTATTTTCCGCCTTTAACGATTCAATTTCTTCCACTTGCTTCATGCACGTGTCGGACATTTCTTTAAGCTGTGTTTCCAGGCGGGTTACTTTTTGCTGATATTCTTGCTTAATGGAAATAATGCGCCCCTCAAAGTTAAACGCTTTAAAGCGTTCTTCGGCAGCGTTTAGTTGGTCGCGCAAGGATAAAATTTCTTTGGCTTGGTCGGCCGATTTTTTAAGAGCGTCCAGTTTTTCTTGCTGCGCTTTTTTAATTTCCCGGTCTAAGGCACTATTCACAGCCTTTAACTGGGAGGCTTTCTGGCGCAAGCTGTTAAACAGGCGGGTTTGCTCGTCACGTTCGCGGCGCAAGGTGGCGGCTTCTTGCTCGGCCGCAAAAGCAGAACCGGCATCCGTATTTACCGGGGCAAATACGGTGGGAAGCGGGTCAAAACTGCGTTGCACCGGGGCTTCGCGAAAGGCAAAAGGCTGCGTTTGCGCTTGAGAAAGATTTTCCACACTGGTGCGCAGCGTAGCAATCGTGCGGGAGAGATGTTCCAAAAATGCGTCTTTGTCTTTTTGGCGTTCCATGACCTCGCGCGTGCGGGCCAGTTCGGACAAAATAAGCTGGTTTTGCGTAGAGGAGGCTTCAAACTTTTCTTCCAGTTCGTGGATTTTTTGTTCCAGTTTTTCAAAACTGCGCGCGTACTGCGCCGGGCGCACGGCGGGGGCCTCTTGCGGGACGGCCGGAGCCTTGGGCGGTACAGATTGGGCAAAGGGTTGTTCTTTAAATTTTTCCAAAAATTGGGCAATATCGTTGTGCCCGTTTAATTCATCTTCTAACGCCATAGCAAATGTGTCCTCATTATATGAAAATCTCTCTATTTTAATTAAACTACATTCGTACGCGCGTGTCAAATAAATACAAAGCGGCCACATTAGTAAGAAACGTATGTGTGCCGTACAAACAAGTAACGAGGATAATTTCAAAATAATGCGGCGTAGTTCTAGGCGCATGCCGATGTAGCGTACGTACCTAAGCGGCACAACGTGCCACAAGTACGTAAGGAGCTCGCAACGACGAAATACACCACATTAGGAAGAAATTATGTTAGAATAGAATGGTAGTAAAGATACAATTTCTATGTTTTTGGGGCCGTAACAATTACGGTAAGCCGCCTAGGCGGCACGGGAAAAACCAAAACAGTCGTTTTAAGGTACAAGGCAAACGGAATTGCAAACCGTGCGTCTTGTACCGAGTGTTTTTTGTCACGTACAAAAGACCACGGCTGTTATTCATGGGTCAATTTTCCCGGCTCTGTATAAGAGCCGTTTTTGTTGGTTTCATAAGCGGGGAATTGAGAATTAACTAAAAGGAGAAAACTTATGAAAAACCTAAATACACAAAATGCTGTTGTTCAACAAAGTATAATTCCCGAATTTATTTCGGGATCTTCCACGCACGCTGTTACAAAACAACAAGCGTCGAAGACCCTGAACCAAGTTCAGGGATTATCTTATTTTACAACGATTCGTGGCTTTTTCCGTGGTCGTCATGCTGAATTTATTTCAGCATCTAGTCGTTATGATAACAACAAGACCCTGAAACAAGTTCAGGGTGACGGCGTAGGAGGCTTTACCCTCATAGAACTGTTAGTCGTCGTACTTATTATCGGTATTTTGGCGGCGGTGGCACTGCCGCAATATCAATTGGCCGTGGCGAAAAGCCGCACGGCAACCATGTTGCCACTACTCAAAGCCATTGCCCAAGCAGATGCCGTGTATTATCTGGAAAACGGAACTTATTCCCCTAATATTCATAATTTGGATGTGGATATGCCGGGGGAATGTAGTGATACGGGTAATGGAGTTCCTGGCGGGGGGCAAGTGTGGAAATGCGGCAATTACTTTTTAATTGATAATTCGGGCGGATATCTCTTGAATGCAGGGTATTGTCCAGGGAAAAACGATGAGTATCATGGTTGCAAAAGCGTAGTAGACTTTGCCATAACAATGCATGTAGAAGAAGGTAAAGTACTAAAACCGGAATGTGTTGTAAAAAACAATTCTCCGCTAGGTATCAAAATATGTAATTCATTATTTAACTAATTCTTTTCTAACCGCGCCCACTAAGTAAAATGAGCCCGTACATAAAACGACGGGTTCTTTTTGCGCAAGGGAAAAAGCCTTTTGATAGTCCGGCTCAAAAATTAGATTGTCGGCATTTAACAAAGGGCCATAATCGCCTTGGGCGGCCGCACGCGCAGACGGAGGCACCGTTACAATTACACGCTTAAAATGCGGAGCAAGCAACGTGAGCATTTGCGCAAAATCTTTGTCTTTCATAAACCCGCACAGCACGGTAGGGTGTTGCAAAGCGTACGGCGTTTTCTGCCAAAATGTAAGCAAATTTTGCACGGCTTGCGGGTTGTGGGCTCCGTCTAAAATAAACGTAGTTTGGCCTTTTTGGATGCGTTCAAAACGCCCCGGCACGTACACCGTTTCAAAGGCGGTTTGAATAGCATTTTCCGCTACGCCCAGTTGCCGCGCCGCGTGATACACCAAGCACGCGTTTTGCGTTTGTTTTTCCCCCAACAAATGTAAATTCCACTCGGTTCGGTCCGCCGTGTGTAAAACGGTAAAGCCGTTTATAAAATCGTAGGCATATTCGTAAAACGGGTTGCCCGCGCGCACCCACGTAAGCGTAGTTTGATGATCCACCACCGCTTGTTCAATCACGGTGGCGGCCTGTAGGGGGACGTCGCCACAGAGCACGGGGACACCAGGTTTAATAATGCCCGCTTTTTGCGCCGCTATTTCCGCCAAGGTTGTGCCCAGCACCGCCGTGTGGTCTAGCCCAATGGACGTAATAACAGACAGCACCGGCAAACATACATTGGTAGGGTCTTTGCGCCCCCCCAGGCCGGTTTCTAACACTACGTATTGCGCCTTTTGCGCGGCAAAGTACACCAGGGCCGCAGCAGTAAGCAGTTCAAAAAAATTAAGCGGCTCCGCTTGCGCGGACAAAACCGTTTGAACGGAAGTTGTAAAATCTTCCGGCGAAATAGGTTGTCCGTTTAGCTGTATGCGCTCGGTAGGGCTTATTAAATGGGGCGACACAAACAGCCCCGTACGCCAACCCGCACAGGCCAGCGTATGTGCCAAGAGGGTGCACACCGTGCCTTTGCCGTTAGTGCCCGCGACGTGAATAATTTTGTAATTGTTTTGCGGATGATCAAGCCGCGTAAGCAGTTCTTTAAATGCAGGCAAACCCGCCCCGGCGTTTTGGACCGTGCGGGTTTGCAGGTCACTAAACCACATGTTAAAATTCATCTTTATCGGGGTTATAGCGGCGGATAGTAGCCCCTAGCGCGGTCAGTTTTTCTTCTAGCTTTTCATAGCCGCGGTCTATGTGATAGACGCGTTCCACTTCCGTTTCCCCCTCAGCACATAAGCCCGCCATCACCAGGGCAAAGCCGCCGCGCAAATCGGACGATTGGACGTGGGCTGCGGAAAGTTTTTCCACCCCCGTCACGCGCGCGACGCTTTTTTCGGTATAAATACGCGCACCCATACGTACCAGTTCCGGCGCGTGCATAAAACGGTTTTCAAAAATATCTTCGTCAATTTCCGCCGTTCCGTTGCAAAGTGTCATTAAGGTCATCCAAGGGGCTTGTAAATCGGTTGCAAAGCCGGGGTAGGGGGCGGTGCGCACGCGCACCGGGTTAATGTTGCCATCGTAAGCGTGCACATGGACGGACGTATCGGTTACGTCTAGCGTAAAACCGGCCTCGCGCAAATCGCTTAGCAAAATGGCGTTATGTTCGGGTACACAATCCGCTACCACTACGTCCCCGCGGGTGGCCGCGGCAGCCAAGATAAAAGACCCGCTTTCAATGCGGTCCGCTACTACCGTGTGTTCGGCCCCGTGCATACACGTTACACCGTGGATAATCAGGCGGCCTTTGGCGTCTGTGTTAATGCGGGCGCCCATTTTGTTTAAGAAGGCAATTACGTCGTCCACCTCGGGCTCTTTGGCGGTATTTTCTAAAATGGTTTCGCCGGGGATTAGGCAGGCGCACATGAGTAAATTTTGCGTGGCCCCCACACTGGGGAAGCGCAAAATAATTTGCGCGGGTTTTAATTCGCTTGCGCTGATGAGTACGTTGCCGGATTGTACCTCACACCGGGCTCCTAATTGTTCAAACCCTTTTAAGTGAATATCCACCGGGCGCACGCCAATGGCGCAACCGCCGGGCAGTGGGATATCGGCCTCTTTAAAACGGGCCAGCAGCGGCCCCGCCACCCAAAAACTGGCACGCATTTGTTTGACCAGTTCATAAGGTAAATCTTTTTTTAGCGGGCCGTTTGCCTCCACGGTAACGGTGTTATTTTGATAGGTAACTTTTTTACCTAAATACTCCAAAATTTTTAAAGTAGTGCGCACATCACGCAAGTTGGGCACGCGGTGAAGGACGCATTTTTCGTCGGTAAGCAGTGTGGCTACCAAAATGGGCAGGGCGGCATTTTTACTGCCGCTAATGTGCACGGTGCCGTGTAATTTTTTTCCGCCTGTAATTAAAAATCGGTCCATAAAATTCTCCTAGTTACGCGTTGCAAATACAAAACGCTCTACGTTAAATATATCTTTTTTGACGACGGCTTGCCAACCTATTTCGGCAAGTCCGCGTGCTAGCGGCCACGGCTGGCCGTCATCCAGTTCCAAAGCCAGTAGTCCGCCCGGATTTAAGAAACTGTCCGCCGCCTGACATAAGGGGCGGGTCACTTCGTACCCGTCTGCGCCGCCGTCTAGGGCCAGGCGCGGCTCACACTGCACTTCGCGCGTTAAGGTGGCTAAATTTTCGGTGGGGATATAGGGCGGGTTGGCAATAATTAAATCAAACGTACCCGTTACTTCTTCCCATAAATTGCTTTGCAGTAGTTGCACGCGCTCGTGGAGTTTATGTTTGCGGATATTTTGCTGGGCTACTTGCAACGCGTCTGCGGAAATATCCACCGCCAGTACGCGCGCGTTGGGGAATTTGCGCGCTAGAGCTAGCGCAATGCATCCACTGCCCGTGCACATATCTAAAAAAGTGTAGCGGCCCTTTTTATCAAAATGAGCGGCCGCCTGTTCCACCAAATCTTCGGTTTCCGGGCGGGGCGTAAGCACGGCGGGCGTAACGATCATATCCAGTCCGCAAAAGGGCTGCACGCCGGTAATGTGCGAGAGCGGCTCGCCTTGTTCTTTACGTGCCAGGAGACGCTCAAATTGGGCTTGGTCCGTGGCGGAAATTTCAAAACTGCCGTTAGCCAGTACCCACGTGCGCGTAACGCCTAACACGTGCGCCAGAAGCCACTGCGCGTTGGCGGCGGGCTCGTCGCTATGGGCGGCTGTTAGGCGTGTTTGGGCTGTTTCTAAAAGTTGCGCAATCGTCATTAGATTTGCAAATTTTTAAGTTTTTGTTCTACGCGGTAAGTGCGTAAATCCGTCAAAATTTGCTCAATGTTTCCTTCCATAATTTCCAGTAAGTTATGGTAAGAAATGTTGGTGCGGTGGTCGGTTACGCGGCTTTGCGGGAAGTTGTAGGTGCGTATTTTTTCGGACCGGTCCCCCGTGCCTACTTGGCTTTTGCGCTCGTCATAAATTTCTTTATTGCGCTTTTCTTCTTCAATTTGGTAGAGCTTGGCGCGCAGCATAGCGAGGGCCTTTTCGCGGTTGGCCCCTTGGTGGCGTTCTTCGCGGCAGGAGACGACAATGCCCGTCGGCTTGTGCAAAATGCGCACCGCCGTTTCCACTTTGTTTACGTTCTGCCCGCCATGGCCGCCCGCGCGGGAAGTTTCCAATTCCAAATCTTCCGGGCGGATTTCAATGTCAATCTCTTCGGCCTCCGGCATAATGGCAACGGTAACGGTGGAGGTATGCACACGGCCCGAAGTTTCGGTATCCGGCACGCGTTGCACGCGGTGGGTGCCGGCCTCGTTACGTAGCCAAGAGTATGCGCCGTCGCCTTTAATAAACATACTGACGTATTTGCAACCTTTCAGACCTGTGGGCGTAAATTCCAAAATTTCCGTCGTCCACCCTTTGGTTTGGGCAAAGTGCTGATAGACGCGCAACAGTTCCCCGGCAAACAGGGCCGACTCGTCCCCCCCGGCCCCGGGGCGGATTTCTAAGTAAATGTTTTTGGAATCGTTCGGGTCCGGCGGGATTACTAAAATACGCAACTCTTTTTGAAGCTGTGGCAGTTTGGCTTCCAGTTCGGCCAGTTCGTCTGCGGCCATTTTGACAAGGTCTTTGTCCTCGCCCGCTTCAATTAGGGCGCGGTCGTCCGCGATAGCTTTTTGGGTTTGGGCAATTTCTTTCTCTTTTTCAATAATGGGTTTTAAAAAAGCGTGACGTTTGGCCTTTTGGGTAAGCTGTGCGCCCGACAAATTGCCCGAGTAGAGTTCCTTTTCCAGGGTTTCAAATTCTTGTGCGTATTTAGAGGTATCCATAGTGTTTCCTATATATGTAAAAAGAGCAGACACCTTAACGGTTGTCTGCTCTTTTTAAGAAAGTTTGCTAGTTAGCTTTGGCTTCGGCTTTTTCGGCCTTGGGCGCGGCTTTTTTAGCGGCCGGTTTTTTGACCGCTACTTTTTTAGCAACCGGTTTTTTGAGTTTGGCTTTGGCCTTTACTTCGGTTTTGGGTTTGCGGACCAAGGTTTTACCTTCGGTTTTGGCAAAGCGTTTGTTGAATTTTTCCACCATACCTTCGGTGTCCAGTAATTTTTGTTTACCGGTAAAGAAAGGGTGGCAAGCGGAGCAAATGTCCAGCTTTAAATTTTTGGCTGTGGAACGGGTCATAAACTTATTACCGCAAGCGCAGGTAACTTCCACAAATTCGTACGTCGGGTGTATTTTTTCTTTCATTTTGTTTCTTCCTTAATCAAAAATCTTGTACTTTATTATAGCATATTTGGCAACAGAAAAGAAAAGGGATTTTTAAGAAAGGCTAATGGTAATTTAAATTCAAAGAACTGCAAATCTTGGTGCCTAGAGCCGTTTTTGGTCGACACAACCATTTGCCTGGGACATCTGATGCAACCGAGCTTGTATCTGCATGATTATAAAATTTGTCCAAAGCAAATTCAGCGCTAGTTGTACAAGTATCATAATTTGCGTTGTGATTAGGACAATAATGCAAAATGATACGAACTTGATTAGAAAAATCAATTCCATAATCTGTATCGCACTGCCAATAGTTATGCTGATATTGTCGAACACATCCTTTCGGCATATCTATATCCAATGTTTCTGAAGCTTCGCGTGAAGCATAAGTACCATGTTCCAAATAATACATCTCATTAGCAGAGGCCATACTTTTCACAATGGGTAATATGGTACTAACCCGTGCTTTGACTACCGCCAATTGGTACTGTGGCAACGCCACTGCGGCTAAAATGCCGATAATGAGCACCACTACTAATAGTTCAATGAGCGTGAAGGCTTTAGCAAAACGACAAGATCCTGAATCAAGTTCAGGATGACGGCGAGGAGTGAAACCATGGTGCCCGCTATACCCCGCATAGGTTGCCGCCCGCAGGGTCGGGGTGACGGAGTGGGCGGTAAAGCCGTGGTTTGAAAATAAGGTGGAGATCCCCGATAGAGACGCTCGGGGATGACACTTGGTTTGATAACGGCGTGCGTGGAAGATTCCCGATAAAGACGTTCGGGAATGACTATCTTTTGTTATAACTACATTTTTGTTGGTTTTCATAAGTTTTCTCCTGTTTGTATGATGTCATTCCAAACCGCGCCTATTACATTTTAGGCGCGCCCCGTAAGGTTGTAATACGGGGTCTAATAAAACAGATTTGGAATCTCACCACTTTTAACAACTCAAGGTGAGATCCTGGATCAAGTCCAGGATGACAGTTTTGTTTATTGTCAGGCTATACCTCGCATAAAAACCCTGCGGGGCAGGCTCTGACCTATATTTTCAATTTGCCCGCTTATGAAACCAAACAATAACGGCTACTACACGCGGTTCTTTGTCCCAGCCCCGTATATAACAGCCGTAATTTACTATTTTGTAAACAGTAAACATTAGACACAACACACAGGAATTACGATTTCCTTTCGGTTGTGCCTTGAAACGGCCGTTTTTGGAGGGACAAAGAACCCTTTTAAGGTGCTTCCGTATTCCGCATACGGTTCCAAAAACAGAATCAAATTGTACCTATAGTATAACATAAATAATTGTCAGGCAGAACTCATTTCAGCATCCCCACCACTTTTTACACGCAAGTAAGGAGGAGATCCTGAATCAAGTTCAGGATGACAATGAATACACAACAAAGCGGAACAAACTTTTGTTTGTTCCGCCTGTTTGAATCGTGCAAAATGCGCCTAGCTAGAACGCGTTTACTTCCATTTGTTTAAAGAAGTCTTTATTGGATTTTGTGGCTGACAACTTGGACAGTACCATGGTCATCGCGTCCACCGAGCTTAACGGCGCAAGCACTTTACGCATAATCCACACTTTGTTAAGTTCGTCTTCGCTAAGCAGTAAGTTTTCCTTACGGGTGGAGCTGCGGTTGATATCCACCGCCGGGAAAATGCGCCGCTCGGACAGTTTGCGGTCCAGCGTCAGTTCGCTATTGCCGGTGCCTTTGAACTCTTCAAAAATGACTTCGTCCATGCGGCTGCCGGTTTCCACCAGGGCCGTGGCAATAATGGTAAGAGATCCCCCCTCCTCAATTTTGCGCGCCGCACCCAAAAAGCGTTTGGGCTTTTGCAAGGACGTGGCTTCCAAGCCGCCGGTTAGCACGCGGCCCGAGGACGGAGCCACCGTATTGTAAGCGCGGGCCAAGCGGGTAATGGAATCTAACAAGATAACTACGTCTTTGCCTTGCTCGGCCAAGCGTTTGGCTTTGTTGAGCACCATTTCGGCTACTTGTACGTGGCGGTCGGCCGGTTCGTCAAACGTGGAGGCAATAACTTCGCCCTTTACACTGCGGCTCATATCGGTTACCTCTTCGGGGCGTTCGTCAATCAGCAGTACCATGAGGACCGCGTCTTTGTAATTTTCGGCAATGGAGTGGGCAATGGCTTGCAAGATCATGGTTTTACCGCTTTTGGGCGGGGCCACAATCAGCGCGCGCTGGCCTTTACCAATAGGGGCAATCATATCTATTACACGTTGGGTGATGGCGTTTTTGTCGGTTTCCAGGGTAAAACGCTCGTTCGGATGCAACGGAGTTAAGTTTTCAAACAGCGGGCGGTTGTAGATTTTATCGGTCTCCACACCGTTTACTTTTTGCACTTGGAGCATGGCAAAATAACGCTCGTTATCTTTGGGCGGGCGGATGAGGCCTTCAATGGTATCCCCGCGGCGCAGACCAAAGCGTTTAATTTGCGAGGGGGATACATAAATATCATCCCCGCTAGACAAGTAGTTGTTCTCTTCCGAGCGCAAAAACCCAAAACCGTCCGGCAGAATTTCCAACACGCCCCCGCCATAGACAGAGCCGTTTTGCTTCGCCTGGATAGCCATAATCCGGCCAATGAGTTCTTGTTTGCGTAGGCCGGAAATGTCTTCTAAATTGTAATTAACCGCCAATTTGGTGAGTTCGGCCACGCTTAGTTTATTGAGTTCGCGTGCGTCTAATACTTTGGCCCCGTTGGGTTGGCGTAGCGGAGGTTGGTTATTAAACGGACGTGGCTGCGGGCGGTTGTTATTCGGGCGCACCGGGCGCGGCGTTTGCGCTTGCGGGCGCGGAGCCGGAGCGGCGGCCGGGGTTTCCACAACGGCCGTGGCCGCAGCTTTGGAGGCTTTAGCAGCCTTGGTGGTTTTGGTTTCTTTGGCAGGTTTTACGGTAGTTTCCTGCGGTTGTTTTTCTTGCATGACTACTCCTATTTTACTGTGTGTAATAAATTAAAAGCGTGGCAAAAGCGCGTAACGCTTTGTTTTAACTGCGCCTTGGTGGCGTGGAAAAAAACCACGTCCGCGCGGGCGGCTTTTTGCAAATCGGGTAATTGGTGGGCGGTGCGGCGCGTAAATTCGGCCCGGGTAATGTGGCGGCCTTTTAAGCGTGCGGGCAAGGTTTTGGGGTCCGCTAACACCGCAACGGTTAAGTCCATATATTGCTCCCACCCGGCCTCAAATAATAACGGGGTTTCTACCACCACGAGGGGTTGCGTAAGCACTTTTAACTGAGCTTTTACTTCTTTTAAAATAAGCGGGTGTACTAGTTTTTCCAGGGCGGTACGTTTGGCCTTATTTTTAAATACAATTTGTGCCAGTTGCGTTTTATCCGCCGTACCCAGCCGTTTTTTAACTTGCGCTAAAACCGCCGGGCGCGCATAGAGGGTGCGGACTATTTCATCACACGAAATGACGCCCGCCCCTTGCGCTTTAAAATACGCAAGCGCGGTACTCTTACCGCTTAGCATACTGCCGGTAAGACCGACCACAAAGGTTGTTTTCGCGTGAAAACTCATAAAGGGATTTTTTCCAATTCGTACCAGTTCTTGCCGGCCTTGGCACTAACAAGCAAGGGCACCCGTAATTTAACCGCATTTTGCATGAGTGCTTTAATTTGCATTGCACTTGCGGGCAAGGATTGCTGCGGCAATTCAAAAATCAATTCATCATGCACCTGCATGACCATATGTACAGGGGTGTTATGAAAGGCATTAAAAACATCCAACATGGCTTTTTTAATAATGTCCGCCGAGCCGCCTTGTACAATGGTGTTAATAGCGGCGCGTTGGGCAAAACTTGCCATGGAGCCGACCCCCATATTAAACTCGGGCAGATAGCGCACATGGCCTAACATCGTTTTTACGTAGCCGTTTTGGCGGGCTAACGCAATGTTTTTATCTATCCATTCACGTACAACGTGATAGGTTTTAAAATAATTGTCGATGTATTCTTTTGCTTCGCGCAGCGAAATGCCCAAGGATTCGGACAGGCCCATCGGCCCCTGCCCATATATAATACCAAAATTGATGGCTTTTGCGCTAGAGCGCATTTCGGGCGTAACCATGATCGGCATAACCCCAAACACCTGGGAGGCCGTCTGCGTATGGATATCCCCCCCCGCCTTAAACGCTTCCATCAGCACCGGGTCTTGGCTTTCGTGCGCCAGGACGCGCAGGTCAATTTGGGAATAGTCAACGCTTAACAAAACGTTGCCCGGGGCGGCGCAAAAAGCACGGCGCAGTTGGCGGCCTTTTTCGGTACGTACGGGGATATTTTGCAAATTGGGGCTGGAGCTAGAGAGGCGGCCTGTAACCGTGCCAGTTTGGTCCAAGTAAGAATGTACGACGTTATTATCATCGGCCAGTAAAAGCAAATTATCTACGTAGGTGGATTTGAGCTTACTGCTGGCGCGGTAATCCAAAATGGTGCGGGCGATGGGGTAGCTTTGGGCAATTTCTTCCAGGACTCCTTCATCCGTAGAATAGCCGGTTTTGGTTTTACGCACCGGGGGGATTTTCATCTGTTCAAATAAAAGTGTGCCCAGTTGCTTGGTAGAGTTAATGTTAACCGGGTAGCCGGCCTGGCGGTCCACCGCTTCTTGGCACTGGGCTATCTCTTGTTCCAAAAGCACTTTAAAACTTTCTAACCACCCCGGATCTATGCGAAGCCCCTGCCATTCCATATCCGCTAGCACCATCATTAGCGGCAATTCTAAGGTTTGGTATAGTTCAAACTGGCCGCTTTGTTTAAGGGCTTGGGTTAGTTTTTCTTGCAGTGGCCAAATCAGCTGATTATAGGTAGCTAGCAAGGTGTGGGGGTCTTCTTCACTTACCGTGACGGAAAAATACTGCGCGGCGCACCCGGCAAAACTTAAATCGCCCGACGGATTGAGCAAATATTGCGCTAAGCGCCCATCAAAACAATTTAAAAAGTGTCCGTTCAAATTAAGGTCCAACAAACGCAAGGTAAGTTTAAGATCGTACCCCAGTTTTTCAATAGCGTCATTTAAAAAGAGCTTTTTTACTTCGTCCAGTTCCCAGGGCTGTACTTCTTGCAACGGGACAATGGCGGCCTCCCCTGCGCTGAGCCCCACTACCAAAAAATCCTCGTCAGTATGCACAAATACGCGCGGGGCCGTTTGCGCCCGTTTTACTGCTTCTGCTAACGGGAGGGTTTGCACGGCCGACTGGGAAAACAGGGACTCTTGTGCGGGAGAGTGGGTTGGAGCGGGGACTAAATCCAACAAGTTTTTAAATTCATATTGGGCAAACAGTTTTTCCAGGGCGGAAATATCTGCCAAATGCACCTGATAATCGGCCAGGTTAAACGGCATAGAAAGGGAACTGTCCAGCACCACCAGTTGTTTGGAAAGAAGCGCACTGCCTTCGCTAGTCAGTAATTTTTTGACAAGGGCCGGCTTAATTTGCGGGTCCCCGTTATGGGCGGCACGTAAAATATCTTCTAAATGCCCTAATTTACTTACCAGTTCCACCGCGCTTTTAGGTCCAATCCCCGCGGCCCCGGGGATATTGTCCGACGCATCCCCAACTAAGGCAAAATAATCCGGCAAAAACTGCGGAGGCAGGCCAAATTTTTCTTGGGCGGCTTCAGGCCCCTTGATGGCATCTTTGCCCGAGGGCCAAATAGAAATAAAATCGCTCAAAAATTGGTAAACGTCTTTGTCCGACGTTACCAGGACACTGGGGACTTGGGCTTTTTGTGCTTCGCGCGCTAAAAAAGCCATGAGGTCATCGGCTTCAATCCCGGGGCGCGCCACTACGGCAAGGCCCAGTTGGCTGACTAAATCACGCGCTAAATTTAGTTGGCGCACCAGGGCGTCATCGGGCGGTTGGCGGTTGGCCTTGTAGGTGGGCAACAACGCCTTGCGCCGCGCACAGCCGCCGGGCGAATCAAAACACACCGCTACATAGGTAGGGTGTTGGGTTTTAATCATTTTTAAAATCCAACGCAAAAACCCATACAGAGCCCCCACCTCTAACCCCGAAGAGGTGGAAAGTTTCGGCAGCGCGTGGTAATTGCGGTGCAAAAAACCATGGGCGTCTATTAGATAAAATTGGGGGGTAGGTTGGGTCATAAAATTAGGGGAGCAAACAAGACAAGTTACAAATTCAAAATACAGACTTAGATTTTCCCCTCATCCGGCCTTTGGCCACCTTCTCCCTCAAGGGGCGAAGGGAAGACAAGCCGGGCGAGGGGAAATTTGTATTATTTAAGTAAGTCGTCTAGTTTGGCACGCAACGCGTCTTTGGATTGTAAGCCTGTGGCTTGGAACGCAATTTGTCCATTTTTAAAAGCAATTAAGGTGGGCACGGAGGAAATTTGATATTTCCCGGCGGTGTTCATGCCTTGGTCCACGTCCAATTTGCACACTTTTACTTTGCCGGCATATTCGCTTGCTAATTCTTCCACAACCGGGGCCAACATGCGGCACGGCCCACACCAAGTGGCCCAAAAGTCCACGAGTACCGGCTCGTTGGCTTGCAGTACTTCTTGTTCAAAATTTGCATCCGTTAAAATTACTTCACTCATAATATACCTCGCTTGGTCTATAAAGTTAGTATAGCAAAAATAAGTCAAGTTTGGAAAAATATTCCCCGGCCTATTAAATGCCGGGGAAAACCATATAGTAGCAAGTCAAGAACCCCCAGTGAAACTGGGGGCTTGCTTTGTTCAGTCAAGTAGGGGGCATTAAAAGCAAATACACAAAAACAATTTGCTATACTCTTATATATGAAAGAAGAACTATTTTGCATTACCACGCCCCAAGCCCGTACCTACTACAAAGTACAATGCGTGGCTAAAGAATTTTTGGACAAAGATAATAACATTATCAATACCACCGGTGCCATCCCGGACGGAGAAGTGAACGAAGTGGCTATAACGTCGCTCACTAAAAAACATTTTGAAAACGGAAAATTGCACGGACTATTAGAGGTAATTGACCTGAACACCAATGCCGTTACGTTTAGTGAAGAATATGACAACGGACAATTGGTCTGCGTAACCGAACACAACGCCCCCTTATTGCAAAAAGCCGAGCCGGCAGAAGAAAAAAAACCCATTTATCCCGGAACCCTACTTAAAACCAACAAGGATGTACGCGCGTTTTACGTTGACGGTAAGCAAGTAGCTGAGGAAACTATTTCTGCCAACGGGGCCACCTTGGAGTTACTGGGCAATATCCCGGACGGAGAGGTAAAAGAGTTTACCGAAAGCGGCAAATTAAAAACAGAGGCCATGTATCAAAATAATAAATTGCATGGCGTATTGGTACGTTACAATAGTGAAGGGGAAGTCCTCTCGCGCGAGACATATGACCAGGGCGTTTTGCAAGGGCCGGCCCAATATTACACCTATACCGCCCAGGATGTGTTTTGTACCACCTGCCGTTATGAAAATGCACTGTTAGAAGGGGAACGCACCGTTACTCAAAAAGACAATACCTTGCGTGAGAAGGCCCACTACGCAAAAGGGAAACTACACGGGGAACACCGCACCTACTACGCAAACGGTACCCCGGAAAGCGAGGAAAACTTCAACGACGGCAAACTACAAGGGACCCGTAAATTATTTTTCCCTTCCGGCCAACTTTGGTATGAAGAAAATTATGAAAACGGGCGATTGGAAGGAGACCGTACCGAATTTTACGTCAACGGCAAACCGTGCTTAAGCGAATTTTATTCCGACGGCATGTTAAACGGACAGCGCAACCGCTACGATCAAGCAGGCGAACTGATTGCCAGTGAGGAATATCACTGGGGGAATATCGTGCATAACACGGAGCTACGGTTGCAATGAAACTAACGTATTTTTGCCCGGCTAAAGTAAATCTGTTTTTGGAAGTTACCGGCAAACGACCCAACGGCTACCATGAATTAAGTACGTTATTTGCCAAAATCAACTGGGGCGACACCTTACATATGGACGTAACCCCCGCCCCGCAAACGGATATTTCCCTACGCATTACAGGGCCACGCGGCAAGTACATTCCCGCTACCCCCCAAAATTTAGTATGGAAGGCCGCCCTGCTGTTTTTACAGCACTACCATGTAACCGCACGCGTCCAATTAACCCTGGAGAAACAGTTGCCTACCGGGGCCGGGTTGGGAGGGGGCTCTTCCGACGCGGCAGGGGTACTGATTTTACTTTGCAAAGCGTTTAGGAAAAATCCGCTAGAGCTTATTGAGCCCGCCGCAACGTTAGGGGCGGATGTGCCGCTTTTCTTATACCCGGATACGTTTTTAAAAGGCGAAGGGATTGGGGAAAAATTGACCCCGTTACCGACGACGGGAAAGCTGCCCTGGCTGGTGTTACTGTACCCCAACACGGCGGTATCCACCCAAGAAGTTTTTGCACGGATGCACGTGCCCGAAGAAAAAGAAATATTGACAAACCTTTCAAAATTGGGTAAACTAACTAATGTAGTCAGAAACGGGGACCCGTTAGATAAGTGGAAACCGTTGCTCTTTAATAGATTAGAGGAATATGTACTCCCGTTTGTTCCGGCCGTAGATGATGCGTTAGCATCTTTGCAGCGGGCAGACCGTGGAATTTGCAGAATGTCCGGTTCTGGTTCTACCGTATTTGCACTAGTTGGCACTAAAAATAATGCGCAAGAACTTGTAGCCAAGCTACAACCTACAAAAGCGTTGATTTATGCAACCGCTTTTTATGGAGGACCTGCTGATGCAGATAACGGAGATCAAAGTTCATCTAACCCATGAAGAACGCCTAAAGGCGTTTGTAAGTGTAACGTTTGACAATTGCTTTGCGGTACGTAATATGAAAGTGGTTGAAGGAAACAAGGGCCTTATCTTGTGCATGCCGTCACGCAAAATGGCGGATGAAACCTATAAAGATTTAGCCCATCCCATTACGCAAGAGTTTCGTTCTTATTTAGAAAGTAACATCTTGCAAGCCTACCACAGCGAAGTAGAAGCCCAGGCCGGCCAAGTGCAAACGCAGCCGTCCCCGGTGAAAGCATAACGTTATACTTAGATACTGTACACCTTGCTTTTACACCCTGTACGCAGTATCTACCGATTTAATTCCGGATGGTGAAATGGTATCACTACTGGTTTTGGTCCAGTCATTCTAGGTTCGAGTCCTAGTCCGGAAACCAAATTTTAAGGGGCCCTATTATTAGGGCCCCTTAAATTTTTTCCGGAAGCGGGCAAACTGCTTTGCCCGCGGCTAGGACGAGAAAGCCGGAGCCTTATGCGAGTTTGAGTGCGAGCCGCACAGGCGAGAACGAAAGGCGAGTAGGACGAGGCGGGGCCGCGAGCGCCGCACGTCAGTAAGGCGACTTGTGGCCGAGTCCTTAGTCCAACGCAATTTTTCTCTCCCACAACTTGTGGGGGTTTTTGTATGGTGTCTTCGGACAGCAACACAAACTGCTTTGTGTTGCGGTAGAGCTTGGCCCCTTTCACCCTATGGGCACGCTACGTGTACACGCTCTTCTATAGGCATAAATTCTTTGGCCGGGGGCTCTTTATGCAGAGCTACGCCAAAGGGCATCTGTGCAATTAACTTCCAATCTAGCGGCACGTGGAATTGCCGGTGCACCTCTAAGTCCACCAACGGATTATAATGCTGCAAACTGGCCCCCATCCCGTTTTCGGCTAGTGCCGTCCATACGGCAAATTCTGCCATGGCGTTGGCTTGATAGGCCCACTGCGGGAAATGGTCTTTATAGGTGGGGAACTGCGCTTGCAAACTTTCCACCACGCTCCAATCTTCAAAAAATAAAAGCGTGCCGTGCGCGGCCGAAAAAGCCGTTAGTTTTTCCTCCGTTGGGGCGAATTTTTCGGGCGGAACGATTTGTTGTAGCTCGTGCCGGGCAATATCCCAAAATTGCTGATGACGCTTGCCACATAACAAAAGCACCCGCGTGCTTTGGCTGTTAAACGGGCTAGGTGCGTGTTTGACGCACTCCTGCACCAGTTGCACAATTTCTTCTTTGGGAAGCGTGCTTTTGTTGGTTAAATCGTAGCGGGTACGACGCAGTTTCATTAGGTCTAAAAATTCGTGTTTCATAGTTTCCCCCCTTAACGTGTGCTATTAGAATAAAAATTTACACTTTTTCAGTCAACCTAAAAAATTGATTAGAATGAAATAAATTATGTAGAATGAAAATGTAGTACACAATAATTTTATGAAGTTTTTGGAAATTACACTTCGGGTGTAATGTCGCTTTTAGGAAACTAAAAGCCACCAACCAAGCCAAAAACAGCCTTACTAGAGGCACTCAACAACGGGACTTCGAAACCCACTGTTGGGTGCTTAATGCTTGTTTTTATTAAATAAGCTACGGCTGTTTTGTTTGAGGACTTGGTTGGTGCTCAGGCAGAAATAAGCCGTTTTTGTTTTGCCTGAGCCGACCTGTTATACAAGGAAAAAATTATGAAAAAGGCAACTATAGTTATAAAAAAAGGCAATCACTTTCAAGGGAAGTTATCGGGAATCTACAACGCTTGTAACAACACACAAGGAGGAGATCCCCGACAGAGACACTCGGGGATGACAGCTAATTTTACAACGGCCTGCGGGTTTACACTCAGTTGTCATGCTGAACTCGTTTCAGCATCTAGTCTTTATAATAACAACAAGACCCTGAAACAAGTTCAGGGTGACGGCAAAAGAGGGTTTACACTGATTGAACTACTAGTAGTAGTACTTATCATTGGTATTTTGGCGGCAGTGGCATTGCCCCAGTATCAAAAAGCAGTTACAAAAGCTCGGTTTAGTCAACTGTTAGTTTATCATGACGCACTCATCAAAGCCCAAAGGCTGTACTTTTTGGCAAATGGAAAATATGCTACTAGTCTAGATGATTTAGATATAGGCGTTCCCGAAATGGAAAATGTAAATTGTTCACTGTGGGACCCCTCGAGAACGACATGTACCATCAGAATGAAAAAACAAACTCCTTCCCGCATTGCTGCTATTCAAGAAATTTATACCACTGGACAAAAAATATGTTGTGCCTATGGGTATACAAATTTTGTTGCACAGTCTTTATGTGCCCAATATATAGGAAATAACAATTCTTTTGATGGGAATTGTGGAAGTGGTGAAAAACAATGTTTATGTTACAAATCAGAACAATCTTAATTCAACACAAAATAGGACTTAATGTCACGAAATATATGGTTTTTGCCGCAAGCGCGGAAAATTTTTCAATGAAAAATGCCTCAGGCACACTGTTTTTGCCCAAGCTAGGCAGGGTTTTCAAACTAATTTGTGCTAGAACGCGGCGCGAAAGGGCGAAGTATACTGTTGGCACATGTGAGGTTTTTCAAAGAAAAATGCCCTAATTCTAGGCGCAAACGAGGGAGGAATACTGGCGGAACGCGCCCGTAGGGCGGAGGTATCCGACCGAGTTTGCAACAACGAAGTAGGGCATTTTACGAAGAAAAATACCCCCGGCGGAGGTTGCCTTCCGGTAAAATTCCTAACGGAATTTTCCTGCAGGCCGGGCTCGCGGTTTTTGCCTTTCGTCCGCACTTCGTGCGACCTCAAACAAAAACATCGCTCCGCCTTTCAACTCCCGACGCACACCCAGCAGTGGGTGTGCTCCGTAAGACTAAAAACAAAATACCCGCCAAAGCGGGTATTTTATTTTTACCCCCGGCGGGAGTTGAACTCGCAACCTCTTCCTTAGGACGGAATCGCTCTATCCAATTGAGCTACGGGGGCGCAAATTTAGCGTTTCTTGGAAACTTTGGAGGATTTGGACTTTTTGGGCGACACTTTTTTAGCCGGTTTTACAGCTTTTTTGGCTACCTTAGAAGCCGATTTTTTAGCGGCCTTAGTAACAGCTTTTTTAGCGGCTTTTTTCGGCGCAGTTTTGGCAGCGGCCTTTTTTGCCGCGATGTGTTTTTTGGCTTGGGCTACTTTATGGCGGATGAGCTTGGCTAGTGGGCTATCGTCTAATTCTTCACCCAAAATGTTCGTTTTTACACGCGGGCGCATGGCCGCATGCAATTTAGTCGTGCGGAAATTGTCGTCGGTAACTTCCAAAACACCGGCTTTGCGGGCCGCATTACGCAAGGTGCGGATCGCGCGCTCTTCAATTTGGCGCACCCGCTCGCGCGACAGGCCCAACAGTTCCGCCACTTCGCCCAGCGTTTTGGGGTTATTATCATCTAGCCCATAACGCAGGATAACTACCTGGCGGTCTCTATCTTGCAAATCGTCTAAACTTTGCCGTAAATTGGATTGGTCCTCGTTGGCTACAAATACATCATGCGGGTTGCCTTTGCCGTCGTCACTGATGATTTCTTCCAAGGTCATTTCGTCTTCGTCGCGCACCAGGGAAGTGAGCGAATCCACCCCTTTGGCGGCACTGAGCGTATCCATAATAGATTTTACTTGGCGGGCACTTAAATCAAGTTCTTCGGCCATTTCGCGTAAGGAAGGGTCGCGCCCGTTGGTTTCTTTTAGCTCATTCCAGGCTTTAAACCAACGTTTCAGGTTCCCCCACGCGTGGGACGGAATTTTGATAGAACCGGATTGTTCTTCAATATATTTGCGGATATATTGCTCAATCCAATAGATAGCGTAGGTGGAAAAACGGTAGCCTTTTTGCGGCTCAAATTTTTCAATGGCTTGCATGAGCCCCAGGTTTCCCTCTTCTATCAGGTCCATAAGCTCCATGCCCGGGCGTTGGAAACGTTTGGCCGTCGGCACCACTAAGCGCAAGTTCATTTCCATCATGCGGTTTTTAGCGTCTTCGTCGCCTTTTTTAACCAGTTTCCACAACCGGGCCATTTCTTCACGGTCAATTTCTTTGGTAATTTGGCCCAAATGTTTAAAATATTCGGTTACACTATCCAGTTCGGTGTATTCCATAAAAGTATTATAGCAAATGTTTGATTTCAAAAAAAGCCGCAACATGCTACTTGCGTATAGCCACACCCTTTTTCAATACGCCCTCCGTTTGACCAATTCAAACCGGGCTTTTGGAGAACTGATTTTTTTGCTACTATTAAAGTATGATGATTTATCTAACCGGGGCGACCCTGCTACTTATGCTACTTTGTGTGGGGGCGGCGGCTACCCGCACGGCACAACTAAAACGCATGGCGCGCACCCTAGGGCTACGCTACGACGTGCAACTAGATCGTATTTTGTTGCCGGATTCTTCCAACCAAGCACAATTTTTTAAACGCGGCTTGCACCAGTTTTTCCATGTGCTGACGTTTTGCGAATCCAACGCTTTTGTGCGCGTGTGTGAGGACCGTATATTTGCCTCCCCGTTCGATAAAAAACCGCTACACACCTACACCTTGGTAGGCGTGGAACTGTTAAAAGATACGTTTTCCCCGTTTGTACTGGCCCCGCGTGAACCGGGACAACCGGTTTGCACCCAGTTGCCGGAAGATTTAGCCCCGCGCTACACGCTAAACGCCCCGGACGGTTTGGCCCTTCCTTCTACCGTAATCGGATTTTTAAAAGCGCACGACGTATGTTACCTGGAGTGTACCCAAACGGCCCTCTTATATTGTGAACTAAACACCGTGCCGGTGGCCCAAATCCAGCCGCTACGCTTCCGGGCCCTACAACTGGTTAAAGAATTAGTTTCCAAAACACAAGAAACCCCTCAACCCACCGCGGTCCCTACCGCTAAACTAACTGACGCTGAACTGCAAGCCCAACTGCTACTTAAATTACAAACGGCCCCGCGCAGTACCTCGCAAGCCCCCAGTACAGGCGGACGGTACCTATACGGAATTTTGTTGTTAGTATTACTAAGTGGTCTATTATTTTTGGCTTCTTATGCCTTGCACAACTGGGCAGGAAAATAGCCACGGGAATATGTTAAAATAGGAGTATGATAGCGTATTTGACCGGAACCGTTTTGGAAGTGCACGAAGACAGTGCTGTATTGGTGTGTGGCGGGGTAGGGTATGAAATTAACCTGCCCACACCGTCGGCCGCTGAACTGGTACAAGGGGCTCAGGCCGCATTTTATGTGGCGGAATCCATTTCCCCTTATGACGGAACGGTCCTGTACGGCTTTGCCCATAAAGAGGACAAAGAGCTGTGGTATTTATTCAAAACCGCTATCCCTAATACAGGCCCCAAAAAAGCGTTAGAATATTTAAACAAGGCACTGCGTTCGGTGGCGGATTTTCATCACGCCATTGTAGCGCGCGACCCCAAAATTTTAACCAGTATTTTTGGCTTTACCGCTAAAACGGCGGAAAAGCTGATAACGTCCCTTAAAGATAAAATGGATAGCGTGTCTATCCAGGGAGAAACCAAAATTAAAGTGGCGGACGAAGTGCCGTATATGTCGGGCGTGTTGGAGGCACTCTCTGCCCTGGGGTATTCGGCCAGTGAATCGCGCCGTGCGTTGGAAAAACTACACGCACAAGGCATTAAGCCCACTGAAAAATTAGAAAATATTGTAAAAGAGGCCCTGCGGGTATTAACCAAATGAGCAACCAAAACGAAATTTTAGATGTTACCCAACTGCCCGACGAATCCGCCGGGTTGGAGGCCGCGCTGCGCCCTACGAGTTTGGACGAGTTTGTCGGCCAAGAAAAACTAAAAGAAAATTTACGCATTTTTATTCAGGCCGCCAAAACCCGCAAAGAGGCCCTGGACCACTGCTTGTTTTACGCGCCGCCCGGTCTAGGAAAAACCACCCTAGCCAACATTTTGGCTAAAGAATTAGGCGTAAACATCAAGGTAACTTCGGGCCCGGTATTAGCCCGCCCCGGCGATTTAGCCGCCATGCTCACCACGGAGCTTGCCGAAGGGGATATTTTATTTATTGACGAGATCCACCGCTTAAACCCCGCCGTGGAAGAAGCACTCTACCCGGCCATGGAAGATTTTACGTTTTTTATTAACACCGGCAAAGGGGCCGGTTCTACCACGTTAAAACTGGCAGTGCCGCACTTTACGCTGGTGGGTGCCACCACGCGCTCAGGTCTTTTGACAGGCCCGCTGCGCGACCGATTTGGCATTGTGTTTAACTTGGGGTTTTACGAAGTGCCCGAAATTACCGATATTTTAGCCCGCTCGGCACGGCTTTTAAACATTGAGGCCGACCGTGAGGGACTCACCGAGCTTGCCAAACGCTCCCGCGGCACCCCGCGTATTGCCAACCGTTTGTTGCGCCGCGCGCGCGATTTTGCCCAAGTCAAAGGGCAAGGCGTCATTACCTACGAAATTGCCACCACCGCTATGGACTCCTTGGATATTGACAGCGAGGGTTTAGACAGCGTAGATAAGCGCATTTTAGAGGCCCTTATAGACCGTTTTTCCGGCGGGCCGGTAGGCGTGGAAAACTTGGCTATTGCGGTGAGCGAGTCCGTAGATACGCTTACCGACGTCATTGAGCCTTACCTCATTAAAGCCGGGTTTATTGCCCGCACCCCGCGCGGCCGCGTGGCTACGCGCAAAGCGTATGAACACATGGGCCGCAAAATTGCCCAAGAACTCCTTTTTTAGTATGAAAAATTTTCCCCTTTTAGCCGCTTGCTTCGCCCTGTTAGTAAGTGCGTGCGCCGTGCCTACCAGAAACGGTGCGCAAGGGGAATTACCCACCGTTACGGCCCACCTTCCGGTCCATTCGGCTGATTTAGGGCGTCCCTCGGTACTAGATGATGACGACGCAGAAACAGGCGCAACCTCTTCCAAACTCATCCCCGCCAATGCGCAAAAAAAAATCCCGCAACGCATGGTGCGGGTACTGATTGTGGAAAACAGTAAATCCACCTATATTAAACACACGGGGCGTGTCAACATCTATACGCAGGATTTATCTAAAAAGTACAAAGTTTCCCGTAGTGGCACCTTGGCTGTAAAAGCACACAAAAACGGGCAAGTGCAAGTAGGCTCCTTGGTATCTGCCAAGCCCATTATCATTGAACCGGTGGACGGCACCCAACTGGAAATTAGCAAAGTAACCTACACCGGAAAATTTTACGCTCTGCCCGACAAAAAAACGTTTAACCTGGTGGAATTTACCCCGCTAGAAAATTATCTATACGGCGTACTGCCTTACGAAATGCACCCCACCTGGGCCCTGGAAGCCCTCAAAGCCCAGGCAGTGGCGGCACGGACCTATACGCTTAAATCCATTGAAAAAAAAGCAGACGAGCCCTTTGACCTGTATGCAGATGTGCGCAGCCAAATGTATAAGGGAAGTGCCCATGTGCAAGACTCCGTAAAAAAAGCGGTGGACCAAACCCGCGGCCAAGTGCTTGCCTACAAAGGAGAGCTGTTTTATACCTATTACCACGGCAACTGCGGCGGTGGCACGGACCACGTAAGCATTTGGAACCAAAAAGCCCCGCACATTAAACCGCTGTCCGGCAACAGCTGTAAATTTGACGCCCACTCCAAAAGTTTTAATTTTAAGCAGGATATTCCCAAATCTTCCGCCGAAAAATTTGCCCGCTCCCAAGGTTTAAAAGGCAGTTTAAAAAGCATTAAAGTAGCCAAAAAAACAGGCACCGGGCGGGCCAGTCATCTTACGCTTAAAACCTCAGGCGGGAGCAAAACCGTGCTTTGTGCTTCCTTCCGCGCCGCCACCGGGATACGCAGCTGTAAACTTACTAAAATTTCCGTCGGCACCACCAAAGTCCACCTGGAAGGGCATGGCTACGGGCACGGCATTGGCATGTGCCAGGACGGCGCGCACGGTATGGCTAAACAAAAATATACGTACAAACAAATTTTAAAACATTATTATCCGGGAAGTACACTCTCCCAATTTAGGTAACGCTATGGCATTTGAACGCTTTAAAAAATTAAACTTAGACCCTTTGATTGCAAAACAACCCGCCACCCCGCGTGATTCTTCGCGCCAGATGGTTTTGCACCGCAACACCCACACCATTGAACACCGCATTTTCCGCGATATTCACGAATATTTTAACCCCGGCGACGCGCTGGTCATTAACAACACCAAAGTATTTCCCGCTAAACTTTTTGCCCATAAACCCACGGGCGGCAAGGTGGAAATTCTGCTAGTGCGCCCCTTGCAAAACCCGCGCGTGTGGGCCGTACTTACGCACGATTATAAAGAGGGGATGACGTTAGATTTTGGCGAGGGATTACAAGGTAAAATGGTAGGCACCACGGACGACCGCGAATTTTTACTGGAGTTCAACCAAGACGATATTTTGCCTTTTTGCCACGCGCATGGACTAATGCCCTTGCCGCAATATATTGAAAAGGCGCGCAAACACAGCGGCTTATCCGCCAGTATTGAGACGGACAAAGAGCGTTACCAAACCGTGTATGCCAAGTACGAAGGCTCCATTGCCGCGCCCACGGCGGGTTTTCATTTTACACCGGAATTGTTGCAAAAATTACAAGATAAAGGCGTGCATATCTGCTACATTACGTTGCACGTAGGGTGGGGAACTTTTAAGCCGCTACGTGGCGAGCCGACCGAACACAAAATGCTAGCCGAATTGGGCGAAGTGTCGCCGGAAACGGCAACCACGCTAAACGCTGTGCGCGCGGCGGGCAAGCGGGTGTTTTCGTGCGGGACGACGTCCACCCGCACGCTGGAAAGTTTCACGGACGAAAACCATATCACGCATGCGGGCAAAAAATGGACGGACCTGTTTATTTATCCCGGCTACCAATTTAAGGCCATTGATTGCCTGATTACCAATTTTCACTTCCCCGACTCTACCCCTCTGTGTATGACGTCGGCATTTGCTGGGGAAGATTTTATCTACGAAGCCTACTTGCAAGCGGTAGAAAAGAAATACCGCTTTTACTCCTTTGGCGATAGTATGATGATACTGTAACTTTCCAAAATTACATTTTACAATGGAAATGAAAAAATACGTTGGCTAGGGGATTCTATTCGGCTACCACCCCATAATTTTTGGCAGTAGTCTCCCTCGTCTCCCTCAAAAACAATTCCAGTGGTTAGACGTTCCATACATAAAATTGTATCTTTGGGCATAGACGGGAATCCTAAATACATTAAAAATCCCGCTCCTTTGTATTTCCCATCTATCCGACCTACAAATACAGCTCCGTTGCCTGCTTCATTATTGGTATATAATTGTACCGACCAATCTGTGTTAGACTTTGCCTCTGCATCATTTGCCACAAACCACTGAGTATTTCCAGTCCAGGGAATATCCACATCTAATTCATCAAAATGTTCAGCATATTCTCCATGAGCTAAATAAAATATTTTTTGTGCCTGATACACTGATTTTAATATTGCTAGTGCTTCTGTAGCTCTGCTTTTTTCCACCGCTTTTTGGTATTGCGGCACAGCCACCGCCGCTAAAATACCGATAATTAGTACTACAACCAATAGTTCAATTAGCGTAAACCCGGAGCGAAGCGGATCCCTGAAAGAGCCTTTATTCAGGGCCTCCTTCTTATAGGTCAGGTATGAGCCTGACATCAAATAAGCTGTCATCCCCGCGTATTCATTAGCGTCATCCCCGAGTGTTTTTGTCGGGGATCCCCACCTTGTGTTCTTTAATGCGTTGTAGATTCCCGATAACAGCTTTCGGGAATGACAGACTTTTTTTATAACTACATTTTTGTTGGTTTTCATAAGTTTATCTCCTGTTTTATGTCAAGCTATACCCCGCATAAAAACCCTGCGGGGCAGGCTCTGACCTACATTTTATTGTCATCCCCGGTACTGCCGTCCGCCGGACTTGATTTGAAATATCACCCCTTTTAACAACTTAAGGTGAGATCCTGGATCAAGTCCAGGATGACAACTTTATTATTTGTCAGGCTTACACCTGACCTATATTTTCAATTTATCCGCTTATGAACCCAATAAAAACGGCCGCTATGGCTTGGCTGATCATCCATCCAATACCACAACAACCGCGGCTTGGTGCAAAAAAGCAACAAACGCTAAGCACCATACTACCGGGTAATTAGGCCGGAAATATGATGCCTGTTGGCAGTTGTCTTTGGCGATGATCAGGCTTTACTTCAAAAGCATGCCGTATTCTGCATACGGTTCCAAAAACAGATTAAATTGTATTTATAGTATAATAAAAAAACGTCCTACCGACAAGGGAAATTAGGGTAAGACAAAACAGTTAATTAGAGATTTACCAACCACAACCCACAGGGAAAATTTCAAAATAATTTGGCGCAGTTCTAGGCGTGGGCCGACGTAGCGTACGTTTTGCAGACGGCCCGCAAGGGCCGCTGGTACGTAAGGAGGACCACAACAACGAAATGCACCAAATTAGGAAGAAATTTTTTTCTCGTACACGCGGTAGCGCTTGTACGGATGACACCCGCACTCTTCTATCCCGCGTAGCATCCCGGCGTTATCTTCTAACACCCAGGAAAGTTCCGCCCAATCCCACACGGCTACGCCGTGGGTAATAATGTGCTTAATCAAAATTAAATCAATCCCGCGTTTGCGAAATTCCGGCAAGACGCCTAGCATAATCAGCCGCGCGTCTTTAATTTTGCGCCACGCCCACAGGGCCTTTATCAGGCGCACCGGGTTTGCCACACTGCCGCGCAAAATCTGAAGCACATGGTTCATATTGGGGATGCAAATGTAAAACCCGGCGGGTACCCCGTTTTCTTCCAACACGCAGGTGCCTTCCGAGCGTACAATGGGTTTAAGCTCGCGCACCATGTCGTGCATTTCCTGTTTATCTAGCGGCACAAAGCCCCAGTTTTCCGCCCAGGCTTTGTTGTAAATCTCCCTTATAATTTCGGCCTCTTGCTCCAGGTTTTTTAGGTCCAAGCGGCGCAGCGTAATGCCGCCCTTGCGCTCACACCGTTCGCACACTTTTAAAAAGCGGGGCGAAAATTGGTCGTCTTTACTGCGTTTATAAGCTAGCAAATCTTTGGCTTTGGTAAACCCGGCTTTTTCAATTAAATTGGCATAATACGGGTAATTGTAAGGCATCATAATCGCCGGGATTTTATCAAACCCTTCTATGAGCAGCCCGTACGTGTGGTTACTAGACGGGTTAGCCGGGCCGCGCACCGTGCTAATACCTTGGGCACGCAGGTACTCTTCGCCGGCTTTAAACAAGGACAAGGCCACTTCTTCGTCGTTAATCGCATCAAAAAAACCAAAAAATCCAATGTTCGTGTGGTGATAATCGTTATATTTGCGGTTAATAATGGCGCACAGGCGGCCAACGGGTTTCCCGTCCCGGTAAGCCATAAAAAGTTTGCGGGTGCTGTGCTGCCAAAAAGGGTTATCTTCACGCAAGAGCTTGCGGGTTTCGCTCTTTAAATCGGCCACCCAGTATGGGTTATTTTTGTAGAGTTCAAATGGAAAATCAATAAAAGCATTGAGGTCTTTTGCAGTAATTTCACGGATGTCCACCATAATTCCCCCTTTGTAAAAAAGCCCCGCCGCCAGGCGGGGCGTGAAACTTATTTAATGAGTCCTATCGCACGGCCCGCTTGTGCAAAACTATCAATAATTTTCTGCACGTGCGCCTCGGTATGCGTGGCCATTAAGGTCAAGCGTATGAGCGCGCGGCCGGGCGGCACAGCAGGCGAAACCACGGGGTTGGCAAAGATTCCCATTTCGTGCAAGGCACGCCACATTTTAAAGCAGTTTTCATTGCTGCCCACATGTACGGGCAAAATGGGCGTAGTGCTGGTGCCCAGGTCAAAACCTAAATCTTCCAAGCCTTTTTTAAGTAGAGCGGTTAAGCGGAAGAGATTATCGCGGCGGGAAGTATCGTTAGAAATTAAATCCACCGCTTTAGAAATAGAGGCAATGCACGCCGGCGGCATAGAGGCCGAGAAGATTTGGCTGCGCGCGTTGTGGCGCATGTAGTGGATAATGTCTTCGTCCCCCACCACAAAGCCGCCTACCGTGGCAAATGTTTTAGAGCAAGTACCTACAATCAGGTCCACTTCGCCGTTTTCCAAACCAAAATATTCACACGTGCCGCGCCCGGTTTTACCGATAATCCCGGTAGCGTGGGCGTCATCTACCATAATACGTGCGCCGTATTTTTTGCCGATTTTAACAATTTCCGGCAACGGACAAATGTCCCCTTCCATACTAAACACACCATCTACAATAATGAGTTTACCCGCCTCGGCCGGAAGTTTGGAAATAACACGTTCCAGGTCGGCCGGGTCGTTATGTTTGAAGCGGGCCATTTCGCCGTCTGATAAGCGAACGCCGTCTAAAATACTGGCATGGTCCAGTTTGTCCACAATGGCGTAGTCCCCTTTCTTAATTAAAGAGGATACAACCCCCAAATTCATTTGATACCCGGTAGCGAAGAGCAGCCCGGCTTGTTTGCCTTTGAATTTGGCAATTTTCTTTTCCAGTTCATCCGCCAGTTTGGTGTTGCCGTTTAGTAATCGGCTCCCCGCTACGCCGGTGCCGTACTTTTGCACGGCTTCCAGGGCGGCTTTTTTCATTTCCGGGTCGTTAGCCAGGCCCAGGTAGTTGTTGGAGCCGGCCATAATATAGGTTTTACCGTCCAACACCACTTCGGGCCCTTGGGCGGACTCAATGGGTTGGAAATAGCCATAAATACCCAAACGCATGGCTATTTTGGCATCTTTATAGTTGTAGCACTTCTCAAAAATATCAGACATAGTTTCCTCGTGGACAATTTTACTTCTTACTGCTTACTTTTTTTATAATCCCGGTCGTACTGCGGCCCTTTAACAAGGCAAAACGCACTACTTTACCGGCAAATTCGCGGCCGACAATTTCCTGGGGTTTATAATCCCCCCCCTTCACTAGCACGTCCGGCCGGACGGCTTTAATTAAGTTGTAGGGTGTATCTTCTTTAAAAATACACACGTAAGACACACTTTCCAGTGCGGCTAACACGAGCGCACGGTCCGCTTGCGTATTAACAGGGCGGGACGGCCCTTTTAAGCGGCGTACGGATTCGTCGCTATTGAGCCCCACTACTAAAAGATCGCCTTTACTGCGCGAAAATTCCAATACGCTTACATGTCCGGCATGTAAAATATCAAAACATCCGTTGGTAAATACCACCTTTTGGCCTTGCTTACGGGCAGCGGCCAATTTGGTTTTAAGCGTGCGCAAAGAAACAATTTTATTTTTTGCTTTCATCAGCTTTCATCATCCGTTCTATGAGTCCGGTGTCCATATTCCCTGCTTTAAAATCCGCATTGGCCAAGATTTTTTGGTGGAAAGGAATGGTGGTTTTTACGCCGCCAATCACAAATTCGTTCAAACAGCGTTCACTGCGTTTTAACAGTTTTTCGCGGCTGGGGGCCGTGACAATCAGTTTAGCAATTAAGCTATCGTAATAGCTGGGAATCGTATAACCGCTGTACATGTGGCTATCCACCCGCACACCTAAACCGCCCGCCGGGATCCACTCGGTAAGCGTACCGGGGCAAGGCATAAAGTTATGGGCACTGTCCTCCGCGTTGATGCGGTGCTCAATGGCATGGTAGCGGACTTTGCCGGCCTCTGCCTGGGCAATATGCAAGGGCTCGCCCTGGGCAATTTGGATTTGCATTTTTACTAAATCTTGCCCGCAAACAGCCTCGGTAACCGGGTGTTCCACTTGCAAGCGGGTGTTTACTTCCATAAAATAAAATTCTTTAGTGGGAGCCATCAAAAATTCTACCGTGCCTACCCCGCGGTACTGGGCGGCTTTAATCAGTTTAGCGGCCGCTTCCTGGAGTTTTTGGCGGGTTTTAGCGTCCACAAACGGGGAAGGAGATTCCTCCACCAGTTTTTGGTGACGGCGTTGCATACTGCAATCGCGCTCGGCAAAGGCTACCACGTTGCCGTAGTTATCGGCGGCTACTTGCACTTCAATATGGCGCGGATTAAGTACCAGTTTTTCAAAATAAACGCGGTCGTCGCCAAAGTTGGCACGGGCCTCGCCTTGCGCGGTTTTCATCATTAAGTCCAAATCTGCTTCTTTAAAACACGCACGCATCCCTTTACCGCCACCGCCTAGGGTGGCTTTAATCATAATAGGAAACCCGATTTTTTTGGCTACCGCGTGATAATTTTTGCCTACAATTCCGTCAGAGCCGGGCGTAATCGGCACCCCGGCTTTAATGGCAATTTCACGCGCGGTGGATTTAACACCCAGCATTTCAATGGCGTGCGCGGTGGGCCCAATAAACACCATGCCCGCGTCGGTAACGGCTTTGGCAAAGTCGGCATTTTCGGACAGAAATCCATACCCCGGGTGTACGGCGTCGGCGCCGGTTACTTTGGCCGCGGTAACCAGGGCGTCTATGTCCAAATAGCTCATGGACGACGGCGCTGCCCCAATGCAAATGGCTTCGTCCGCCAGGCGCACATGTAAGCTATTGCGGTCCGCTTCCGAATAAACCGCCACGGACTTGATATTCATTTCCTTAAGCGTACGGATGACGCGCAGGGCAATTTCGCCGCGGTTGGCAATTAAAACTTTATGAAAGGGAGTAATTTTTTCGCGCATAGTTATTTCTCAATAAAAAATAGCGGGAGTCCAAATTCTACTACCGCGCCTTCTTGGGCGGTTACTTTGCGCAGTTTACCACTTATGGGAGCGGTAATGGGATGTTTTTTAGAAACGGTTTCCACCACACCCAGGGAGTCACCCTCTTGCACGGTTTGGCCTTCGGTCAAAGACAAATTTTTACCTTTCTCTGCCAAGTGGTAAATGCCCACGGCCGGGGCCGTAACCGCCGTTAAAGAACACGTAAACTGGGCGGGTTCGGGCAGGGCCTCTTGGGTTTTAATTTCAATACAGTTGCCGTTTTGTTCGTAGCAAAATTCGGCCAAATCGGTGGTTTTCATCCAGTTGGTTACATCGGAAATGAGTTTGGTATCCATAAACATCCTCAAATGCGTAAGCTAAAAATCTTTGTATTTATTTTACCATTTTTGGAGTAGATTTGAACAACCTCCCGCATTCTAATTAGTTTTACCCCCTGGGCAGGGAACGAGCCGCTTTCCACACTATAAGTGTATGAAAATACTACTTAGAACTATTCTGTGGCTGGCCGTGTGTCAGCTGCCTACGCTAGTCAGTTTGCCGTTTGTGGACCCCAATATGACATGGTACCACACCCTGACTAAGCCGCCGTTTGTACCGCCGGATATGATTTTTGGCATGGTATGGACGGTGCTGTACCTGATGTTAGGCGTGGCGGCCGTGTTGGTGTTTATCCGCGGGATAGAGGAAAAACACCACCTGGCGGCCTGGTTGCTCGGGGTACAGCTGATCTTAAATGCGTGTTGGACGCCGGTATTTTTTGGGTTACATAATCTTTCCTTGGCACTGGCAGTAGTGGTACTGATGCTGGCCGAAGGGTTTTTTATGCACCGGGCGTTTAAAAAGCACAGCCGCGTAGCGGCCCTGATGCTGTGGCCGTATTGGGTATGGCTGATGTTTGCCACGTATTTAACCGCCGGATATATGATGCTCAATTAGACGCTAAATATAGGTTGGGTGCTAACCCAACTTTATTAGGATGTCCTTTACAGGACATTGTCAGGTTTACACCTGACCTATAAACGGGCCAAAAAATCTAGGCACACCACTTGTGCCAAGGGGGAAAGGGAAGTTATTATGAATAGAAGACCCCGCGTGTGTATGGGACACGCGGGGTATTAAACTGTAACCGACATATTGCATTATTTGACAAATTCTTAGTAAGAATAAAACAGGAAAGATATTCCACTTATTGTTTCCTTGACTGCGGAAGAATTTGTTTCTGATTGACAGATTTGGGCAGTTGTGGAAGATTCATCTACATTCCATACTACACACGCCTGCTTACCTGCTCTAGAATGTCCACCATGTATAGGATAAGCAACATATCGCATATTTATTTGACCGTTTTGACAGGCAATCTCTTTAGCATCAAATGCTATGTAACACAACCCCCAGTCATAATACCTCTGCCGTTTTTTTTTATCCTCTACACCTGCTTCATCATCGCCATATTCATGAAACACAGTTCCCCCGGGCATATCCACATCTAGGGCATCAAAATTCGTCGCATATTCATTATGCGCCAAATAATAAACCTCTTGTGTCTCAGCTATATTTTTAACCAAATTTTTAAGGATAGCATAACGGCTCTTATATACCGCCTTTTGGTATTGCGGCACAGCCACCGCCGCCAAAATACCAATAATAAGTACTACTACCAACAACTCAATGAGGGTAAAACCTCTTGCGTCGTCATGATGAACTTGTTTCAGCATCTTGTTGTTATAACGACTAGATCCTGAAATAAATTCAGGATGACGGCAGGGAGTAAAGCCGCGGGCCGTTATTTTATTAAGTGTCATCCCCGATTTTGCCGTCCGCAGGACTCGGGGATCTTCCACGCACCCATTTAATAAGGCATTTTCCTCAGTTTTGCAACGACATGCGTTGTAGATTCCCGATAAAGGCGTTCGGGAATGACAGACTTTTTTTGTAACTACATGCTTGTTTTTCATGTGATACTCCTTTTATGTTAATTTCAATTCACCTACTTTAGGAGCGCATGAAAAAACGGCAGTTATAGAGGACGCCACAGAAAGAGCCCAAATACAACAGCCGTAGTCCCCCGCTTTTGCAAGCGGGAAACACTCGGCATAGCCAGGGCTGCAGACCCCGGCTATGCCTATTGTCGGCTATTTTTGACTTCTGTGGCAACTTCTTACGAAGTTTCCCCGTATTCTTCATACGGCTCAAAAATAGATTAAATTGTACTGATAGTATAATAAAAAAACGGCCAAATAACAATGAAAATGTGTACGGGTCGTCCGCCACATCCCCGGGTAAAATAGTCAGTTGGCTGATTTTTCAAAACCGAGGTCAATTGAGCGGGAAAATAAAATTTTGTGTTGTCCGCCACATCCCCGCGTAAAACAGTCAGTTGGCTGATTTGTCAGATTTGAGGCAGATTGAAACCGCAAGTTGCACGAAGGCGTAGCAGCGATACGGCAAGTCGGTTTCAGGGTGCCCAAATGCCCCGGTTTTGGAAAATTGTATCGCTACCCAAAAGGAAGAAGGAACATTTTTAAGGTGGAGATCCTGAATCAAGTTCAGGATGACCCCTTTTTTGTTCCTTCTTTCTTTTACGAAACTTTCCAGGGACGCCGTTTATTTTTTAAGCCGTTTGACTAGGTCAAGCCCCATCGCTACCGTCCGATATACGCCCGAATCCATAAAGGTGGATGCTTTTTCCAATAAATCAAAGGTGCTTTGGGTTTTGTCCACTTTCTCCGCCGTCGTCAAGGCCAAGTATTCGGCCGCCTCGGCGGTTTTGGTAATTTGCAATACGGCGCGCACCAACACTATCACCAGCACTACAAACGCTACCGTAGCAATTAAGGCACAAATTTGATACAAGTCTAACATAATTCCCCCTTACTAAGTCTTTTTAACATTGTAATTAGTTTTGCCTCCCCCGTCAAGGCCCAAACATTATGAGACGGTAAAAAAAGTTTTTTAAAAAAGCAACCCCTTTTAAGGGCCTAGGCCAAATTTTGGATTTGCTTATTTTTTATATAAAAAAATATAGGTCCTTAAAAAATTTGACACAAACGTGCTTATTAGTAATAATTATTATTAACAGCTGTGTTGCAGGTTTTAAGGGAAGCTTTAAAACACCGTTTTACCGACGATAAAAGTAGCCTCTCCCAAAAAGATTTGCAATTTTAGTTTGTTTATGTTTTAATCTTAAATACCGCGTTATGCGGCAATTTTTTACTCAGGACGCTTACTATATGGAAAATGCAGAAGTTATTACCCACATCGTAAAACGCGATGGATCTACCGAACGCTTTGAAGCTAAAAAAATTACCAACGCTATTACCAAGGCAGCCGAGGCTACCGGGGAATTTGACGCGGATACCGCCAAGAAACTGACCATCCGCGCGGTAAACATCATCCAACAACTCTATTCGGACACGGTCCCCAACGTGGAAAACGTGCAGGATATTGTGGAAGATGTACTGTTAACTTCCAACTACCATAAAACAGCCAAAGCCTATATTTTGTACCGCGACCAACACGCCCGCATGCGTGAAATTTCGTCCAAATTTAACGTGGACTTGGTGGACCAGTATTTGCAAAAGATTGACTGGCAAGTCAACGAAAACAGCAACATGGGCTATTCGCTACAGGGGTTAAACAACTATATCTCTTCGGAAATTAGCAAAGTATATTGGCTTAATAAAATTTACCCCGAATCCGTACGCCGTATGCATAGCGAAGGGGATTTCCATTTGCACGATTTGGGCCTGTTAGGTGCCTATTGTGTAGGGTGGGACTTGCAAGATTTACTGCTCAGCGGTTTTACGGGCGTAGTAGGCAAGGCGGAATCTAAACCCGCTAAGCACTTCCGCACCGCACTGGGGCAAGTGGTTAACTTTTTCTATACCTTGCAAGGGGAAAGTGCCGGCGCGCAAGCGTTTAGCAACTTTGACACCCTTTTAGCCCCGTTTATCTATTATGATAAACTGACGTATGAGGAAGTAAAACAAGCCCTGCAAGAATTTTTGTTTAACGTAAACGTACCGACCCGCGTGGGTTTCCAAACGCCGTTTACCAACTTGACGATGGACTTGACCGTCCCCTCCTATTATAAGGACCAACCGGTCATCATTGGCGGTAAACTGCAAGACAAAACGTACGGCGAATTCCAAAACGAAATGGATATGCTCAACCGCGCTTTCTGCGAGGTAATGCTCGCCGGGGACGCCAAAGGCCGCGTGTTTACGTTCCCCATTCCCACCTATAATATTACCAAGGATTTTGACTGGGACAACCCCAAATTAGGGCCGCTGTGGGAAATGACCGCCAAGTACGGGATCCCGTATTTTGCCAACTTTATTAACTCGGACATGAACCCCGAAGATGCCCGCTCGATGTGCTGCCGCTTGCGTATTGATAACCGCGAACTGCGCAAACGCGGCGGCGGGTTGTTCGGCTCGGCCCCGCTCACCGGCTCTATTGGCGTAGTAACCATTAACTTGCCGCGCCTAGGATATTTGTCTAAAGACGAAGACGAATTTTTCGCCAACTTAAAAGACCGCATGGAAGTTGCCAAGACCAGCTTGGAAATTAAACGCAAAGTCATTGAACGCTTTACCAAAGGTAATTTGTACCCGTATATGAGCTTCTACCTGCGCTCTATCCGCCAACGCTTTGGGGAGTTTTGGAAAAACCACTTCTCTACCATTGGCTTAGTAGGCCTGAATGAAGCTGCGTTAAACCTCATTGGCGAGGACATTGGAACAGAAAAAGGCAAACAATTTGCCGAGAAAGTCCTCACGTTTATGCGGGAAACCTTGGTTAAATTCCAAGAAGAAACCGGCAACAACTATAACTTGGAAGCCACCCCGGCGGAAGGGACCTCCTACCGCTTGGCTAAACTAGATAAAGAACGCTACCCCGCTATTATCTGCGCCAACGAAGCGCTTTATAAACAAGGGCACCAACCGTTCTATACCAACTCTTCCCAGTTACCGGTAAACTATACGGACGACGTGTTTGAAATGTTGGACTTGCAAAGCACCATCCAATCCAAATACACCGGCGGTACGGTACAGCACATTTTCACGGGCGAGCGCATCAAAGATATTGAAGCCATGAAACGCTTTATTAAAACCGTCTGCGAACGCTACACCTTGCCGTATTTCTCGATCACGCCTACCTTTAGCGTGTGCCCCAAATGCGGCTACATTGCGGGCGAACATTTTGAATGCCCCAAATGTAAAGCAGAACGCATGCAAGAGTTGCAACGCAAGATTGCCTTGTTGGAAGAACAACTCTATAGCAAATAAGATTTGGCCATTGCCAGTGCTTAGCGGGTTGTCACGGACCCGCTTGGCGTAAAAATTAAACTGAATAGGAGAAAAAGTATGACAGCACAAGAAAGACAAGCCGTAGAAACCAAAATCTCGGACCTCAAAAAAGAAATGAGCGAAGTACAAGGCTCTAAATGTGAAGTATATTCCCGCGTAGTAGGCTATTTGCGCCCGGTACAAAACTGGAACAAAGGCAAAAAAGAAGAATTTGCCATGCGCAAAACCATGAACGGCGTAGAAAGCGGCTGCAGCTGCGGTTGCGAATGCGCCAGCGATAAATAAGACCCCTTTTGAAGGCATAGGTTCTATGAAACTGGGCGGACTAGTCAAATTTACCTTAATTGACTTCCCGGGCACACCGGCGGCGATTGTGTTTACACAAGGGTGCAATTTCCGTTGCCGCTACTGCCACAACCCGGAGTTGGTTTACCCCCACTTATTCACAGAGCCTATGCCGCAAGAAGAGGTAATGGCGTTTTTAAAACGCCGCCAGGGTACTTTAGAGGGCGTTGTTATTTCCGGCGGGGAACCCACCCTCCAGCCCGACTTAATCCCCTTTATGGAATCTATTAAAGCCCTGGGGTACAAAATTAAGTTAGATACCAACGGCACCCGCCCGGACGTACTCCAAGAGCTCATTACTAAAAAACTAGTAGATTTTATTGCCATGGATTTAAAGGCTCCGCTAGCCAAATACGCGGCCATTACGGGGGTGGAAGCCAATTCTACGGTCATCCGCCAATCCATGGACCTAATTGTAAAAAGCGGGCTAGGCTATCAGTTCCGCACCACCTACGACAAAGAAGTATTGGACGATAGCGATATTGCCACTATTTCCGGCGCGGTAGATGCCGCCCATTACAAAGTGCAAGAGTGCTTGCCGGTAGCCAAAGAAAAAGCCGCGCTTAAAGTCATGCACGAAGAGTTGTAATTATTGGTTTTTATTGAAATACATAACAGTACGTATAATTAAATCCTTCTTCCACGGGACTCACTGTTGTCCCCGTGGAATCATTTGTAACGGATTTACAAACATCATGTAATGTAGCTGTATTTTCATATACCCGACATTCCCGCTTATTAACATAATTCGCGTTATCGTGGTGCGACAAATATACAATATACCCCAGTTTCCACTTATCAGATATTATATTGAAAAAACTAAATGCACCAATTCCATAACGCACTCGAAATTCTGTACTTTCTGGTAGATCTATATCCAAATCGTCCATATTATTAGTATAAGTATCATTAGCCAGATAATATATTTCTTCTGCCTTAGCAATACTTTCCCCAATAGTTTGCAATTGAGTATAACGGGCTTTAAGCACCGCTTTTTGGTATTGCGGCAACGCTACCGCCGCCAATATACCAATAATAAGTACTACAACCAACAACTCTATAAGCGTAAAGCCCTTTCTGCCGTCACCCTGAACTTGTTTCAGGGTCTTGTTGTTCTGATAACGACTAGATGCTGAAACAAGTTCAGCATGACGACTAAGCGTAAAAGCACGACTATTTTTCATTTTCTGTTCTCCTGTTGTTGATTAGCGTCATCCCCGAAGGTTTCTATCGGGGATCCCCACCTTATTTGCATCATAAAATCGGTAGAGATTCCCGATAACGACTTTCGGGAATGACGACATTTAATCATGATGTCATCCTGGACTTGATCCAGGATCTCACCTTATTTTCTGCGTCATTGCGAGGAGCAAAGCGACGTGGCAATCTTTACTACTTAACAACATAGATTGCTTCGCATGCGCTCGCAATGACTTACTAATGCAGACAAAAAAGTTATCCACATTATCCACAACCATTTCAGGATATCAAAAAAAAAAACAAGTCAAGGCCCGAGGCGGGCTGCCTTTTTCCGCGCGAAACGTAACCTCAAGCTGATTACGTCAGGGACCGCGAGAGGCTCAGTAACCAGAGCACCCAATACCGCGGGCTTTAATTCTCTCCAAAACCACAACACCCACCCGCGAGGGGCACCGTAAAACGCAACACTTCGCGGACGTAAAAACACATAAAAGGCTTCAATCGTCCGACGCGGGCAAAGGGAGGTGCGCCTTCGCACCCCCGCGAGAGGCTCAGTAACTAGAGCACCCAATGCCCGCGGGCTTTACCCCAAAAAGGGGCCTAAAACCAATCGGTTTTAGGCCCTGTATATAGGTAAGTGCAACCGTTTACAGCGGGATATTTCCTTTGCGCGGATTGCGGCGCGGATCGCGCTTTTTCTTGAGTACTTCAAAGGCGCGGATAATCTTTTGGCGGGCTTGGGCGGGCTCAATTACCTCGTCAATAGACCCGTTGGTAGCGGCCTGGTAAGGCGAGGCAAACTTGTCGGAGTATTCCTTTGTCATTTTTTGCTTGAGCTCTTCTTTTTTTGCCTCGTCCGTTTCTTTTTTCAGGTCGCGCGAGTACAAAATTTCTACCGCCCCGCGCGGGCCCATTACGGCAATTTCAGCCGACGGGAACGCAAAGTTAAAGTCCCCCCGCAAGTACTTGGAACCCATAGCAATATACGCCCCGCCGTAGGCTTTGCGCAGTACCAGGGTTACTTTGGGGATGGAGGCCTCGGAATAAGCGTACAACAGTTTGGCCCCGTGGCGGATAATGCCGCCGTGTTCCTGGGCAACGCCGGGCAAATAACCGCCGGTATCTACTAAGGTAAGTAGCGGGATATTAAAGGCATTTAAAAAGCGGATAAAGCGGGCGGCTTTGTCGCTCGCGTCGCAATCCAACGCTCCGCCCAAAACGGCCGGGTTGTTGGCTACTACGCCCACCACTTGCCCGCCTAAGCGGATAAAGCCGGTTACCACGTTTTTGGCAAAATTTTGGTGGATTTCAAAAAACCCGTAATCGTCGGCTAAGCGCCAAATGACGTGCTGGATGCGAAACGCTTTTTTGGGGTCCATTTCGCACACCCGCTCTAAGACGGGAACTTGCCGGCTGACTAAATCGCTCGTGGTAACTAAGGGAGCGTTTTCCTCACAGTTTTGCGGCAAGAAAGAGAGCAGTTCGCGCACTTGGCGGAAACAATCCTGCTCCGACTTGGCTACAAACTGGCACACACCGCTTTTTTCACTATGCGGGGCACTGCCGCCCAAGGTGTCAAAATCTACTTCCTCGCCGGTAGCGGCTTTGACGGCCCCGGGGCCCGTAATAAACATGTGGCTAATGCCTTCCACCATAAAAATAAAATCGGTAAGCGCGGGGCTATACGCCGCACCGCCTGCACAGGGGCCCAAAATAATGGAAATTTGCGGAATCACGCCGGAGGCTTTCACGTTGCGGTAGAAAATTTCCCCAAATCCGTTTAAACTATCCACCCCTTCTTGGATACGCGCGCCGCCGGAATCCAAAAGCCCAATGACGGGGATTTTAGCGTCCAAGGCGCGGTCCATTAAAGCGGCGATTTTTTGTGCATGCGCCAGGCCCAAACTGCCGCCCAGTTGTGTAAAATCTTGCGCGTAGAGAGCTACTTCGCGCCCGTTAATGCGGCCAAACCCGGTAATTACACCATCGCCCTTGATGTGTTTATCTTTAATACCAAAATCACTGCACGAGCTTTCCATCAAACTTTTCAGTTCAATAAAGCTGTCTTTGTCGAGTAAATAAGAAATACGTTCACGCGCGGTCATTTTGCCCTTATCATGTTGGGCTTTGATGCGCTCTTCCCCGGCACCCTTTTGGGCGTCTTGGGATACTTGGCGGAATTTGACGAGGCTCGCGGGAGCGGGCTCGTTAGACGGTTTATCTAATCTGGGGTCTTCAAATAGTTCAATCATAAAGTCCTCCGTGTATTAGATATATTTTACTAAATATGGCAGAACTTTGGAGCAATAGCCCTGCATACTAATTTATGAGGTAGTATCGTCCGTCTCCTACAATTGTCTCTACTTTTCCCATACTTCGGCACACTTCTAGTGCCAAGGCCGTTTTAGTCCCCGTTGCACGACACCAATGTTTTCCTGCATATGGAGCATACCCATGTAAGAGGCGAAACTCAAAAGTTGGCAAATTTAATTCCGCACTCACTCCCGCACAAGCCTTACTTACCAAATTACAATCATACTTATAGTAACTAGCATTATCCTCCGGATTCTCTTTTTGTAACACTTTGGCAGGGGCCACATCCAGCTCCTCTAAATTATCAGTATATGTGCCATTTGCCAAATAATATATTTCTTGGGCATCTACAATGGCTTTAAGCATGGTTACGGCTTGCACCGCCCGCGATTTGTTGACCGCTTTTTGATACTGCGGCACGGCTACCGCCGCCAATATGCCAATAATGAGTACTACTACCAAGAGCTCAATGAGGGTAAAACCATGGGTCGTTGTAAAATTAGATAATCCCTGAAATTTTTTCAGGGTCTTCAACGCTTGTTGTTGCGTAACGGCCTGCGTGGAAGATCCCGAAACAAGTTCGGGAATAATGCTGCGTTTTATAACTACATTTTTTTGGTGTTTCATAAGTTTTCTCCTTTTATATTGTCAGGTAAAACCTGACCTACATGTTCAATTTGCCCGCTTATGAAACTAATAAAAACGGCTGCTGTAATGTGGTTAGTTCCACCTTCCCATACAACAACAGCCGGGTTTCCCGCGTGAAGCGGGAAACACTCGGCACAATAGGCTGTACGGGCCCATTGTGCCTAATATCGGCTATTTTTGAAGTGGAACTAGCTTGTTAAGCAAGCCGTATTCTGCATACGGTTCCAAAAACAGAATCAAATTGTATTTACAGTATAGCAAAAAATTTCTGTTTCTCAAATATCTTGGCCCAAAGGGCCTCTCTTCATCTAATCATTGCCCACATTTGACATTTTTTGGTATAATGGCAACACGATGAGTGAAGATATCAAATTTAGCACGGCCGGTTTCCGCGCCATTACCGCGGGTGGTTTAACTGCCCAAAATGTACAGCGCTTAGCGTACGGGATTTCCGAACATATTTTGGAGCATCCCTTTTATGGTTTTGAAGGGGAAGGCTACAAACGCCATTGCCAGGCACTTGGCAAAAAAATGAAAAAGCCCCTCGTTTTAGTGGGGTATGATACCCGTTTTTTATCCAAACAATTAGCTTACGTCGCGGCCAACGCGTTTGTCCAAAACGGGATTGCCGTAAAAATTGACGAATTACCGCTCCCTACCCCGGTGGCCGAATGGGCCGTTATTAACGAGTGTGCCGTGGGCGCACTGGTTATTACCGGTAGCGAAGGGGAATATGACGTAAACGGCGTCAAATGGATTTCTTACTACGGCGGGATTGCCAGTAACGAAATCATGGAAGATATTGAAAAACGCATTCCCTCTGCCAACGCCCAAATTTTAAAAGCCTCCTCTACGGAATTTGACGAACTAAACGCGGCCGTGGTAGTTAGCAAAGACTTTCGCAAAGCGTATCTGGCCCACATGGAAAAACTCATCAACACCCGCGCGTTAAAAGCGGCCAAATTAAAAGTAGCTGTGGACCCGCTACACGGGGCGGCTAAAAACTATCTGCGCACGTTCCTGGAAAAACACGGCGTCACGGTGGAAGGCATCCACGAAGAAGACGACGTGCTTTTTGGCGGCAAAACGCCTAACGCGGGCCCGGTGAGTTTAGAAGAACTTAAAAAACTAGTAGTGAGCAAAAAACTGGCTTTGGGCCTGGCTTGCAACCCCGATTGCGACAAATTTGGCCTAGTGGACGCTGAAGGAAACTGGCTATCTGCCAACGAAATTGCCCCCATGTTACTGGACCACTTAGTACGCAACAAAAAACAAAAAGGGCGCGTCTGCCGCAGTGTGATTACGTCCAACTTAGTGGACCAAGTAGCCAAGGCCCACGGGCTTATGCTGCGCGATACCCCGGTAGGATTTAAATATATTACCGAGCTCATGATTTCCGGCCAATATGTTATGGGGATGGAAGAATCCGGCGGGATTGCCATTGCCAACCATATCCCCGATAAAGACGGACTTTTAGCGTGTTTACTGGTAGTAGATATGCTGGCTACTGAAAAGAAAACTTTTAAGCAACTTAAAAAAGAGTTTTATAAAAATTTCAAACAACTCTTTGACCAGAAAGTCAGTATCGCCAAAACGGAAACCGAAATTAACCGCATCATGGAACGCTTGGACATCAAGCCGCCGCTTTCTATCAACAAAACTTCCGTGTGGCGCATTGACTCCACCGACGGGTTTAAGTTCATCTTAAAGGGGGGTAGCTGGCTAGCGATCCGCCCCTCCAGCACCGAGCGTCTAATCCGCTTGTATGCCGAAGGACCCGATGAAAAAATACCCGCCGCTCTTATAAAAGAAGGCAAAAAAATCATAGATACCATTGCCTAGCAAGGGGGTTTTATGACCAAAATTGTAAAAATTGCAGCACGGGAAATTTTGGATTCCCGCGGCTTCCCGACCGTGTCGGCTGATGTTGTATTAGCAGACGGCAGTGTGGGCAGTGCGGCCGTACCCAGTGGGGCTTCCACCGGTTCGCACGAAGCCTTGGAACTGCGTGACGGGGACGCCCGCTATAACGGCAAAGGCGTGTTAAAAGCCGTAGCCAACGTGGAAAGTTTAAATACCGTCTTGCAAGGCATGGACGCCCAAAACGTGCGCGCGATTGACGAAAAAATGATCGCCGCTGACGGTACCGAAAACAAAACCAACCTGGGTGCCAATGCCACCTTAGCCGTGTCTATGGCGGTGCTGCGCGCGGGCAGTGTAAGTGCGAAAACGCCGCTGTATCAGCATATCCGCAACGTCTATAATTTGCCTAGCGAACGATACCTATTGCCCGCCCCCATGCTCAACATTATTAACGGCGGCAAACACGCCGATTCGGGCCTGGACGTACAAGAATTTATGATTATCCCCACCGCACCCGCCACTTTTCACGAGGCCCTGCGCCACGCCAGTGAAACCTATCACGCTTTGCGCAACCTCCTTCAAAAAGAGGGGCATGTGATTGCCGTGGGGGATGAGGGCGGGTTTGCCCCCAAAATTGCCAAGCACGAGGAAGTACTCAAAACTATTTTAGCGGCCGCACAAGCCGCCGGCCACGCGGATATTTCCTTGGCTATGGATTGCGCCGCCAGTGAGTTTTACAAAGAGGGACGTTATCATTTTGAAGGACAGGATTTAACCGCCCCCCAACTCTGCGCCGTATATCAAACCTGGTGTGAACGTTACCCCTTGGTATCTATAGAGGACCCGTTGCACGAGGACGATTGGGCCGGGTGGCAACAAATTACCCAAATGCTCGGTAACAAAATCCGCCTAGTGGGAGATGATTTATTTGTTACCAATCCCAAACGTCTGGCTCTGGGAATTGAAAAACATGCCGCCAACGCTATTTTAATTAAGGTAAACCAAATTGGTACGGTTACCGAAACAATTGACGTAATGAATTTGGCTAAACAACACGGCTATGCGTGCATTGTGTCCCACCGCTCCGGCGAAACAGAGGATACCTTTATTGCGGACCTTGCCGTAGCCACCAATGCCGGGGCTATTAAAACCGGCGCTCCGGCCCGTAGCGAGCGCACCGCCAAGTATAACCGCCTGTTGCAAATTGAAGCGGAACTGGGCGAAAAAGCACAATACGCACAAGGCCTGCTATTTGGGAAATAACGTATGCTCAAAAAACTATCTGCCAAGCAAAAATTGATCCTTATTGGAGCTACTGCTTTAGGGGCTGCTGTATTTTTGCTAGGAGGTAGTATTTTAAATTTGGTACATAACAAATTAGAACTATATCGTTTGACTCACAAACGGACCCAGCTAGATACCCAGTATGAGCAACTGCTTGCTGAAAAAAAACTACTGGAAGAACAAGACCCCAAATATATGGAGATGCTCGCCCGTACCCGTTATAATATGGTAAAACCGGGCGAAATTGAATTTAGGTTACCCCATGATTAACGTGGACGTACTGAACTTAGGCCCCATGGACAACTGCACGTACTTGGTTACGCGCGGGAAAGAGGCGCTCCTCATTGACCCGGCGTGGGACCCCCACTTTATTATCCACACCGTAGAGCAAAAACAACTTCATGTGTGCGGCGTGCTTTTTACACACGGACATTTTGACCATGTAAAACATGCGCAAATTTTATTGGAACACTTCCACGTAAAAGCCTATTTAGAACAACAGGATGTGGCGTTGTCCGGCTTGCCGCAAACGTATTTGCAAACGTATAGCGGGGACCAATCGTTTCAGCTGGAGCCGTTTGCCGTGCAGATTTTAGCCACACCCGGGCATACAGCCGGGTGCGTGTCTATTTTAATAGAGGATACTCTTTTTACAGGAGATACCCTATTCCCCGGGGCGTGCGGACGGGTGGATTTACCCTCCTCTAATCCGCGTGATATGCTGGCCAGTTTGCGCCGCATTGCCGCTTTGCCCGAGGACACCCGCATTTTTGTCGGGCATAGCTACGGCGGGCGGTGCAGTTCTACCGTGGCCGACGAAAAACTCCACAACCCCTATATGCGTAATGCACTACGCTGGGAGAAGTAATTATGCACCCTATTTTGTTTCATATCGGTAATTTTGAACTAGCCAGCTATGGACTTATGACGGCACTGGGCTACGCGGCCGCCGCGTGGTATTTAACCCCACGGCTTAAAAACTGCAACATTAAAGGACTGACGCAAGACACGTTTTGGAACCTGTTATTTATGGTGTTTGTAGGGGCGATTGTGGGCGGGAAACTACTTTTTATCTTGCTGTCTTGGCCGGAACTGGGCGCCACATTTGCCGATAAAATAGCCTACCTTGTACACAACATCCGCTACGGATTTGTATTTTTTGGCGGATTTATTTTAGCGGTGGGGGGCGCGCTGTGGTATATGCGCCGCAAACAGCTCCCCCTCTTAAAAACCAGTGATTTTTTGATTGTGGCCGTTCCCTTGGGCCACGCGCTAGGACGCGTGGGTTGTTTTTTGGCGGGGTGTTGCTATGGCAAGCTCACTACGCTGCCTTGGGGGGTACGCTTTACAGACCCAAACACGTTGGTACCCCCAGAGTTGGTGGGAGTACCCTTACACCCTACACAACTCTACGAAGCCGGGCTGAATTTGGCTTTGTTTTTGTTACTACATTATGCCTCCAAAAAGCCGCATAAAGACGGTCAAATTTTGGTAGAGTATGTGTGGTGCTATGCGCTACTGCGCTTTGGGATAGAATTTTTACGGGGCGACTTTCGCGGTGGATTTTTGTGGGGATTATCCCCCTCCCAAATCATTTCGCTCTGCATAGCCGCGGTAGCCCTCTGCATTTGGGCAAAATTTTTACGAGGTATCCCCCATGGCCGATAAAAAAATAGTTTTTGACGGATATACCCGACGCTTGGACGTGTTTGCCGCAGACGAACTGCCGGACCTTTCGCGCGCGCTGGTTCAAAAAATGATTAAAGAGGGCCGCATTACGGTAAACGGCAAAACCGTTAAACCTTCCTGGCCGCTCACGCGCGGGGAAATTGTAGAAATTACACTCCCGCAAGCCCACGCACAAACCCCGTTAAAAGAGTTGCTGATTCACGACGGGAAAGATTTTTTTGTAGTCATTAAACCCGCCGGGCTTTTGGTACACCCGCAAAGCCCCATTTGGGAGGAAAACCCGCAAGCGGTGTTTTCTACGGATGAAACCCTGGTTTCTATCATTTTGGCAAACCCGCCCAAAGGTTTTGACCCTTCCACCCCGCGCGCGGGCCTGGTACACCGCCTGGACCGCGAAACGAGCGGCGTGATGATTGTAGCCAAAACGCCGGAGTTTCAAGCTGAAATGGTGGCTTTATTTGCCGGGCGCGAAGTGCACAAAACGTATCATTCTATTGCCTGCGGCGAAGTGCCCGACGATAAAGGCACGATTGATGTGCCCATTGGGCGCGTGGCAGGCGGAAAGATTAAGGCCTCGGAAATTGGGCGCGAAGCCATTACCGATTATAAAGTATTAGAGCGCAAAAACGGATTTACTTATATTGAACTTTACCCGCGCACGGGCCGCACCAACCAACTGCGTGTGCACCTCAACTGGCTAGGGTACCCCGTACTGGGAGACTGGCTCTACAAAGGGGCCACCGCCCCGCGCTTAATGCTCCACGCGCGGCGCATTGAATTTAAGCACCCCTTAACGGGCAAGCATTTGAAGTTTGAGGCCCCCGTGCCCGCAGACTTTATGGCGGCGTGGGAACGGGTAACAACCCGCAAGTAATTGCTCTTGGCCTCCTTTATCATCATTTCTAAATTTTCTATAATATAAGTATGCCTAAAAAAGAAGATATTATTGTTGCTAAGTCGGCCGGATTTTGTCCGGGCGTGAAGCACGCTATTGACCAAGTAGTAGCTTTAGCGGGTTCCCGCAAAAAACCTATTTATACCCTCGGGCCGCTCATTCATAACAAGCAAGTAACTGCTATGCTAGAAATGCGCGATATTAAAACCATTGAAAAGCCCGAAGAAGCAACCGATAAACGCGGGGTGCTTGTCATTCGCGCCCACGGAATTACGCCTGATTTACAACGCCAAATTGAAGCCTGTGAAATAAGTGTATTTGATGCTACTTGTCCGCTCGTTAAGCATGCCCAAAACATTATTGCCAAATTTGCCGTGCAAGATTATCACACCGTGATTGTAGGCGATAAAGAACATGCCGAAGTGATTGGCCTAATGGGCTATGCACAGGGCCGTTGTACGGTGGTATCTTCTTTGAAAGAAGCACAGGCGTTGCCTCACTTTGAAAAAGTAAATGTGGTAAGCCAAACCACACAACAAGAAAGTGTATTTTTTGAAATTGCTGAAGAGGTAAAAAAACACGCGGACGTGTGCCAAATCTCTAACACGATTTGCCAACCTACCAAAGACCGTCAAAAAGAAACCATGGAGCAAGCAAAAAATGCCGAGCTCGTAATTGTGGTAGGCGGTAAGCATAGTGCCAATACGGCACGCTTGGCCGAGCTATGCCGCGGGCTATGTAAACATGTACAGCATGTAGAAACCGAAGATGAACTAGATGAAAAACTAGTCGTGGATGCAAAACGGATTTTTATCACAGCGGGGGCCTCTACCCCCGGGTGGGTAATTGACAGCGTGGTATTTCGCGTAAAAACACTGCGCGACCGCGCGAACCGCAAGATTGTATATCGCTATAAACCGGGAGAACAAAAATGACGCTTAAACGTATTGGAATTTTAACGGCCGGGGGAGACTGCCCCGGATTAAACGCTGTCGTACGTGCGGTAGCCAAAAATGCCCTGGGGCACGGGATTGAGTGCTATGGGGTCCGCAACGGTTTTGACGGATTAGTGCGTAATGATATTTTCAAAATTACCAACGAGACGGTTTCCGGCATTTTAACCCTCGGCGGTACTATTTTGGGCACTAGCAACATTGCCAACCCCTTTAAATATACGCTGGCCCCTTTTGGCACGCCTGAAAATCCCCAAGACGTTTCTTCCGTTGCACTGCATAATTTTAAAGAGTGCGAACTAGATGCCCTTATTACGATTGGCGGGGACGGAACGCTACATATGTCCCAACAATTTGTGGAACTGGGTATGCCTATTGTGGCGGTCCCCAAAACCATTGATAACGATTTGGATGCGACCGACCAAACCTTTGGGTTTGACTCGGCCTTGGCAATCGCCACCGAAGCAATTGACCGCTTGCACACCACCGCCCAAAGCCACCACCGCGTGATGATTGTGGAGACCATGGGCCGCTATGCCGGGTGGATTGCCTTGCGCTCTGCCTTAGCCGGCGGGGGCGATATTGTACTCATCCCCGAAATCCCCTATAATGACGACGTTATTGTAAACTATATTTTAAACCGCAAGCGCCGCGGTAAAACCTTTAGTATTGTGGTAGCCGCGGAAGGTGCCAAAAATGAAAAAGGCGAACTGGCCGTGGCCCGCACTGTGGCCGGCAGTACCGACGCGATCCGCCTGGGCGGCATTGCTTATAAGCTAAGCGATATGATTGAAAAACGCACCGGCATTGAATCGCGCGCGTGCGTATTAGGACACACCCAGCGTGGCGGCACACCCACCGCCTTTGACCGTTGGCTTTCCACCTTATATGGCGCCAAAGCGTTAGATATGGTATTGGAACAAAAGTTTGGCTATATGGCCTCGTTTAAAAACTTTGCCATGGCGGAAGTAAAAATTGCCGACGCGATCGCCCACCTAAAACGCGTGGACCCGCACGGGCCTGAAGTACAAGCCGCCCTGGAAGTGGGCATGAGTTTTGGCTCGGCCCAAATTGGCTGACCCGGAGGAATTTTTATGCAAGATAACCAAGACATTATTTACGGCATCCACCCTGTGATGGAAGCGCTTAAAAGCAAAAAACGCAACGTCACCCAACTGTATGTGTCCGACAGCAAAGCCGGGCACCGCACGGTGGAAGAAATTATCCGCTTAGCCAAACGTACCAATGTGCGCATTGACCGCATTGAAAATAAAGTCTTGGACCGTTTAACCGGGGGGGCCAACCACCAGGGGATTATGGCCAAAGTACAACCGGTGAAACTGATGAAACTTTCCACCGCTATCTACGAAGCCGACGGAAAAAAAGACGAACTGTGGCTAGCCGTGGACGAAATGACCGACCCGCAAAACCTGGGGGCTATTATCCGCAGTGCCGCGTGTTTGGGGTTTTCTACCATTATCTTGCCCAACCGCCGCACGGTAGGCATTACGCCGGCCGTCTATAAAGTAGCGTGCGGAGCGATTGAAAATGTAAATTTAGTAGAAGTAGCTAATTTGTCTGCCGCCATTACCGACCTAAAAGAAGAAGGATTTTGGATTTACGGGGCCGATATGGCCGGTAAACCCATTCACCAGGTGCAGTACAATTCGCCCGCCGTGCTGGTTATTGGCTCGGAGGGATTTGGTATCCGCGAAAAAACAGCCGAGAATTGCGACGAGATTGTCTCCATTCCGCAAAAGCAACTGGGCAATGTGGACAGCTTAAACGCTTCGGCCGCCGCCAGTATCATCATGTACGACATGATGAGCAAAATTAAACTTAAATAACAACCTACGTAAACATCCGCAAAACGGCATTAAAATCCCGGGGCTCTAACAAACTCCGGGATTTTGGCCTAATAGACAAAAATCTGGGTAATACCGTCCTAGAAATGATTTAATATTATTTTTGGGAGCCGAATATGATAAAAAAGTATGCCATAAATGTGGAAGTTTAGACATTATTAAATGGGGTAAACACAAAGGCAAACAGTGCTATAAGTGCAAAACTTG
>JAZRAH010000071.1:0-2902 GCA_045634505.1 Elusimicrobiaceae bacterium | reverse complement strand
ACGTAAAGCCCGCGGCCGTCCTTTATTCCTCTATTACGAAAGCCCAAAGCCGCCATATTGCCGCAAATTTTCGCCGCCTGCGGCACTTTGTCGCCCTTCCACGTCCAACACTCCACCCCGTGCCCTTTATGGCCCGTGGAGGCGTTACAATGGATCGAGACGAATAAATCCGCCCCGCTGCTATTTGCGAGCCTGCAAACCTCTTTTAAATATGCGCTTTGAGACGGCGCGCTGTTTACGGTCGAATTGTAAACGGTGTGCCCGTCTTTTTTGAGCTTTTTAATTAAAGCATTTGCAACGGCTCGCGCGATCTCGCCTTCGTTAAATCCTTTATAAGCTGCCCCGCTGCCTGCTCCGTATTGTGTGTGCCCTGCATTTACTGAAATACGCATAAAATCGCCCCTTTTCGTGTATTCTATATGTTAAGTTTATCATAAAACGCAACGAAACGACGCAATAAAATAAAACAAAACGGGGGAATTTACCCCCGCTTTTCTATATCCTCCCTTATAAGTCTTTTAATATAGGTTGTTACGGGCTCGCCCGCGTCCTTCACTTTGTCGAGGTGCTCTTTGATATCCTCGTCCGTGCCGTATAGCTCCAAAAATACTCGCTTTATTTTCTTTTTGTAATTTGCCCGCGCTTTGCGGTCCGTGTCTTTAATTGCCATCTTTAAACCTCCGTATTCTTTCGGGCATACCGCCGCAAAATCTGCTCAACACTCTTTTTGCGCCGTTGACCGTTTTATATATTTTTTTGTGCGTGATCCTGCCGTACCAATCGCGGCATATAAGCGTGGCCCGCTTGTCTCTGTGCTCGGTTATGCGATAATATCCTATATAATCGCGATACTTTAAAGCCATTTTTTCGCCTCCTGCTGCGTTTTTATTTAATTCCCGTATATTTGCCGCCCCTGCCCGCTTAAATCAACCACGGCCGCGTCTGCGGCGTCTCTGCGGGCCTTGCAATCATAGCCCAATAATAACAACGCGGCGTCGGTGATCGCCTTTAAAATCTTTTTTGCGTGCTTCATATTCGGGCCTCCTTATGCAAATATAAGCTCGGTCGCTACCGTGCTTCCGTATTTGATATTATAATACCCTTCGGCCGCAAGTGCCGCCGTGCCGCGCTCGATCTGCTGCTCGGGTGTTATATGTTTACGCGTTGTTTCGTCAAAACGAGGCATATAAACCGCGAGCAGCCTCGTTCTCTCTTCTCCATTTCTCAATGCTTCGGTTGCGTGAAAATACACTTTGTAAAATGCCTTTTTCATAATTTTAAATCCTTTCTGCGGGGGATCAACCGCCCCCGCTCGGTTTATCCTTTCGTCCAATAATTCCCGATACAACCGTCCGTGCTGTCCCAAGTGTCCCACACCTTACCGTCAATAATTGCGACGGTATGGTGGCCGCCAATATTCGCAACGATCCGCTTTAAATTCTCCCCGTTCGTCGCCCACAAAATATCCTCTTTCAAACGGTCGCACCATTCTTCGCCCGTGTACTTTGTGTTGTCGGGTTTTCGGGGTTGCGTGTGCTTTACCCACCCTTTCGTCTTTAAATAATAGTCAATGCCCTGCGCTGTTGCGTTGTCATAGCCCGTTTTGCATTGCACTTCCGCCTGCTCCATCACACATTGGTTGTATGGAATTTCTAACGCCGTACAAAGCGCGCGGGTGACGCAATCGCCCGTTATTCGGTTTTTGGGGTTTGCGTTGTGGAAATGAAAAGTGCGGGTTTCGGGGTACTTTTCTTGCCTTGTCATATATTTTCCTTTCATTTTTCGGGTTTTCCGTTCCCTTTACTGTATCTATATTATATCATACCCTCGGGGGTTTGTAAATTCGCAAAATAGACAAACTTTTCGGGAATTTTCAAAAAAGCATTGTCGGTTATAGACAAGCAATCCCCGAAACGACAAAAAGCAGCCCCGAAAGGCTGCTTTTGTTCTTCTGTTTAGGTCTTGTTTATGCTGATATGTCCCGAAACCTCAAAATTCGCGCTTCCACTCATAGCGAGCTGCGTTGTAATGCCCGAAATATAGGTTTTTCCCGCGTTTACACGGACGCTGTTTGTTTGGAAAAAGTAGTCCCGCGCAAGCGTCGGGCAATTTACCCCGTACGCCATTATTACGGCGTTTGCTCCGCCTGCTGCAACGTAAAACACGGTCGAAAACTGCGCCGCGCTCGCGCAATATGCGTAATGATTGCCGCCGTAAACGATAACGGGGCGGGCATTTGTCACGGGTGAAAAGTTTGTCGCGGGCGCGTCGGTCGAGGAAGTCCACGTGTCGCAATTTGTAAACGTTCCGCTCTCCGCGATCGTTGCCGATCCCGTGGTTAAAATTATAAAATTACAATTTTCGGCCGAGATCGCGCCCGTTCTGCCGCTGAACATTATAATTTGCGAGGCGGCCGCGTAACAACGCGCGTCAACGTTTGCGCCGATAATGTGCACGTCTTGCCCGTAAAAAATAATATTTTTTGCGTTTTCTTTACAAGCAAAATGCATTTTATCAACGGCGGAGAAATCAAAAACAAGCTTCTTTGTGCTTCCCGTTGCGCGACCAAGTGCGAGCCATTGGTAACCGTTCGTGTCCGCTCCCGTGCCTGCATAGGGCGCGGAGGCTGCGAATATTCCGTAAACGTCGATTTTTATAAACGCGTCGGTCGCAAGAGCCGCAAGGCCTGCCGATCCTCCCCACTTCGCGAGGAAATCGGCGGCGGCGGTTGAGATCTCCGCTTCGGTATACGTTCCCGCAAGGAAAGCCTGCGCGATCTCCGAAAGAACAATATTATCGTTTACGCCGTTACAAATATATTTATATTTGTCGGTGTCCGAAAGCGTTAAAACCTTCGCCTGCAATTCCTCGTACTGTTCGAGGACCGTTCCGAGGCCTTCGC
>JAZRAH010000070.1:0-7633 GCA_045634505.1 Elusimicrobiaceae bacterium | reverse complement strand
GGTTATTTTAGCCAGCTAAAAAGCAAGGTAAGGATACATTCGGGTCTAATTAGGGAAAGACGGATTAAACTGATTAAAAAGTTGCTGTCTGAACCCCTAAATTAGACCCTACCACCTCAAAAAAGTTCCATTAGGCCATATTTTTGTATTTACGTTTGCTATGTTAAGTACGCAAAAGGGCTGGGCAAAACCTTTCAGCACCCACGTGTTGGAAAACGCTGTACTACGTAGTGCGGCCAAATTATCGCCTTTTCACCAGAATTCTGCCGCCAAAAAATCAAAAGAGCAAGAAACTTGGTATGGCTTACCGGTTATCGACTGGGAAACTTATAAAAAACTTAGCACCAAAAGCATTCAAAAACAAGAGAAATGGAATGAGTTATATACAGAATTTTATAAATCAGTAGACTTAGCAGACTTAACAGGAATTACAACGCAACAGGGGTTTCCTAATTATGCTAAGGCCGTAGAAAACACCCAATATATCTACATTGGGGAAACACACGATGTACCCGCAATTCAACAGGAAATTAAACAACTGCTCCACGCCATCCGCCAGGTAAACCCTGGTAAAAAAATTTTACTGGCTACTGAATTTTTACAAATTTCACATCCCCTTATAAACCCGCTCCATATAGACGGAAAAGATTGGCTGATTCAAGACTCAGGTAATTACGAAGTTGAAAAATTAGCGGATCAATTACATTTTGATACCCTTGCTTTAGACGACCAAATCGTACAAGAAACACCAAAATTTGATTTAGTCAAAGTAGGCGACCGATACTTAAAAGTGGACTTCGATACAAATAAAGATGCCCAAGAACTTATTCTTCTAACACAAGAACAGTTAGATAATATAAACCAAGATTTTCAAGGTGGAGATCCTGTAACATTTTATTTAAATTTTTGGTTAGATTCCAAAATAGCATTAACTTATTTAGCTGAGTCAGAAAAAGACCCCGATTTCCCAGCGTGGGAAAAACAAATAACAAAACAATTTGGCCCGGGTAATGCAAAATATATCTTGTTGCATGAGGGAATCTCCCAGGAATCACCGCAAGAAATACCCAGTGAAGGATTTACGAACCAAGTAATTGTTAGTTTTTTTGGGAACACGATATTGGCAAGTGCTTGGGGTATGGAACAACGTAACCGCCAATGGGCTCAGCGTATTAAAAAAGTGGAAAAAAACTACGATATAATCATTGTTTGGGGGGGAATTGGACACTTTGATGCTCACAATCATGCATTTTCTGTCCCCATGCTTTTAAATCACGCGGATGTCGTTGAATTTCATTTTGAACCCATTGATTTAACTACTAAAGAAGAATCTTCCAATGATTTTTATACGGCAAGAGGAACTGCTTTGTACAAGCAGCAGTTAGAAGATTGCTCTTCCATAGAATTTAACGCTCAACAGCTCCAAAGTATAGAAAACCAATGTCAATGGACTACCATCAATCCACAGCAATCTTTCTTTATGGAAATTCATCCCAATGGGAAAGAATCTTCATTACTCACTACTGGAATCAAAACATTGCAAGAACAATCTAAGCAAATTACAGGAATAGAAGTAGAAAAAGACCCTAAAGTTTTTTACGCGGTTTTTGTAAAATAATCTTTATCTTCCAAACAGTTTGCCAATTTGGTTAATATCTAGTTGGGCCAATACAGGGCGGCCATGCGGACAATGCATGCCGTCCTTGCAATTTTTCATATTCTCTAAAAGGGCCTCGGCCTCTTGCGCGGTAAGAGCGTCGTGCGCTTTAATGGCACGCTTACAGGCAAGCATAGCAATCATTTTGCGTTTGAGCGTATCGGTAGATTTAGCAGGGTCCCCCACTACGTCCGCCAAAGAAACAATAAATGCCTTCATGTCGTCCTCTTTAAAGCGCACGACGTTGGGCATCGTTTTAACTAGCACGGTACGGGCGGAAAAAGGCTCCACCTCAAACCCGGCTTTTTGTAGCCACGCTTTCCAGGAAAGCAAACTTTCCACGTTGGAGGGCGGCAAATCCACATGCACCGGAAATAACAGCTTTTGCACTTGCACCTGTTGCCGTTCAAACAAATCTAAGTAATGCTCAAAAAGTACACGCTCTTGCGCGGCGTGTTGGTCAATCAGCACCAAACCTTGCGGATTTTCAAACAGCAAATAACTGCGTTGTAACTGCCCTATATAATGGTACGGCCCATGGTACCATTGCGGCCCCTCTGCGGGCAACGCTTGCTCTTGCGGCTCCAATTTTTCTACGGGTTCTGCCGCCGGGCGGGCAATATATTCTACCGGGTCTTCACTATCGCGCAGTTCCTGCGGGGCAGGTGTAAACGAACCCGGGTTTACCGGGTCCGCCTTGGGTGCAAATACGGGTGTTACTTCTTGTGTTTTGGGGGCAAAGGCCGCGGCAAAGTGTTCCATGGGCTTAGCCGTAAACAATTTTTCGGCGGCCTGTTTTGCTTGTGGCGGCAAATCCACCGCTACGGTAGCTTGCGGCAACGTCACTTCCACCGGGCGGCCATTACTAAAAATAGTCTGCCCCGCATTTTTTAAAATACTGGCAAATACGGCGTGTTCGTCCTCAAAGCGTACGTCGCGCTTTTGCGGGTGGATATTGACGTCAAAAGCCGCAGGGCTTAGCGTCATGTAAATAAGAAACGCCGGGTGGGAGTTTTGCCCGCGCGCATTTTGGTACGCCTTATAAACGGCCTGTTGGACCGTTTTGCTTTCAATGGGGCGGCGGTTGACAAACACATATTGCAAGTCGCGCACGCGTACCAATTTATCAGCGGGCGTAATAAATAAACAAAGCCCCAGTTCCTCAAATTTTTTAAATACTAAACTTTCCGCTACTTCCGGCCCCATAATATGGCGGGCCCGGTTTTTGACGGCTTGTTCAAACGGCCCGTTTTCAGCGGGCAGGTCATACACACTGCGGCCATTTACAGTTACGTGAAAGCCTACGTTTAAGTTAGCTAGCATACTTTCTTCAATTACTTTAAGCAGACAGGCACGCTCGTAGGAATCACTCTTTAAAAATTTAAGCCGTGCGGGCACATTGTAAAACAAATCGCGTATTTCCACGGTGGTGCCCAAGACAGCCGGCGCCGGGCTTTGGCTAATGACTTTGCCGCCGTGTACGATTAAACGGCTCCCCGTGCCGCCTTGGGTGCAACTGGTAATGGTCATGTGCGAAACAGCCGCCACGGAGTAGAGTGCCTCCCCGCGAAAACCAAACGTATTTAGTGTTCCTAAGTCATCAAACGCCGTAATTTTGCTAGTGGCGTGGCGCAAGACACTTAGTTTAAGGTCTTCCTCATCCATACCGCGCCCGTTGTCGTTAACGCGGATGAGCGTGCGGCCCGCCCCCTCAATATCAATATGCACGGACGTCGCCCCGGCATCCACGGCGTTTTCCAATAGCTCTTTCAGCACCCCGGCCGGGCGTTCAATGACTTCGCCCGCGGCAATTTGTCCGGCTGTTTTTTCGTCTAATACGTGTATGTTACTCATTGATACGTTTCTTCCACTCGCAAATTAGTTGCAAGGCCTCTATCGGGGTGAGCTTATTGGGGTCGGCCATTTTAATTTCTTCCACAATGGGGGATGAAAAAATGTCCTGCACCATATCGCGCTCTTTGACGGAAATTTTAGCCCCTTTCTTGGCCTCTAAATCTTTTAGTACTTTTTTGGCGCGCAGCGTACACGCCGCGGGTAGCCCGGCCAGTTCCGCCACGTGGATCCCATACGATTGGTCCGCCGCACCCGGCTTAATTTGATATAAAAAGGCCAGTTTACTATTGCCTTGCGCGTCTTTATATTCCTTGGCATCTACGTGGAAATTTTGGACGCGCTCGTACTTATTTTCCAAATCCACCAATTCAAAATAGTGCGTGGCAAAAATCACTTTGGCCCCGCCTTTGGGTTTGTAGAGATATTCAACAATTGCCCAAGCAATAGAAATGCCGTCAAAGGTAGACGTACCGCGCCCCACTTCGTCCAGTAAAATCAAACTGCGCGGCGTCATAGACGCTAAAATATGGGCGGTTTCGTTCATTTCCACCATAAAGGTAGAGTTCCCGCGGCTTAATGCGTCATGCGCGCCAATACGCGTCATAATGCGGTCTATAAGCCCAATGCGGGCATTTTGCGCAGGCACAAAGCTACCCATTTGGGCTAAAATTACAATGATGGCACTTTGTTTTAAATACACACTCTTACCGCCCATGTTGGGCCCGGTAATCAGCATAATTTGGTTTTGCGCGGTTCCTAAATGCAGGCCGTTGGGTACAAAACTCCCCGCGGGGAGCGTTTTTTCCACCAACGGATGACGACCGTTTTCGTAATAAAGTTCGGTGCTCTCGTCCACTACGGGTTTGGTGTAATTGCCTTTGAGCGCACCCAACGCCAGGGCTTCATATACGTCCAGTTCCGACACCAGCCGCGCAAACGTTTTAAACGCTTCAATTTGCCCGGCTAAAATGGTGCGGATTTGGTTGAATAAGTGCGCTTCCAAACGCAGAATTTTCTGCTCTGCGTGCATGATTTTATCTTCCAACTGTTTGAGTTCTTCGGTAATAAACCGCTCGGCATTGACGAGCGTTTGTTTGCGCACATACCCGTAGGGGACTTTGGCCAAGTGGGATTTGGTTACTTCAAAATAATATCCATACACGGAATTGACCCCCACTTTGAGCGTGGTAATTCCGGTTTTGGCGCGTTCGCGCTCGCAAATTTGTTGCAAAGTTTGGTTGGAGTTATTTTTTAAGGAGCGCAATTCATCTAGCTCACTACTATACCCGGGCCGGATGACATCTCCGTCGGACACATGCAAAGACGGCGTTTCTTGAATAGCCTCATACAGTAGCCGCGCCATTTCTTTAAGCGTGGGCAAGATATGTGTAAACGTTTCTTTTAAGTGCGGGGCAATTTCCGGGTAACGGGTAAACCACTGCTCCAGCGCATCTACATTCAGTAACGAGCGGCGCAACCCCGACAAATCCCGCGGGCTAGCCGTACCGGCTGCCGTGCGGGTAATAATGCGCTCCACGTCAGAAATATCTTCCAGTAGCGCGCTTAAATCGGCAATAGCGGCCTGATTTTTGACAAAAGCCTCCACACAATTTTGCCGTTGGCTGATTTCCTTTGCGTCTAATAATGGATGCAAAAGCCACTCTTTTAATTTGCGGCTACCTACCGCCGTTTTGGTTTTATCTAAAAATTCCCATAAACTGCCCGCGCGGCCGCCCTCTTGCCCTTTGATAAGCTCTAAGGACGCCACGGCGTTTTCGTCAATTTGCAAACATTCTTTGAGTTCCCGGTACGCCGGGATGAGCGTAGTTTGCACACTAGGGTCGGTGGCTTTAATATATTTCATTACCTGCAACGCACAGGCTAGGGCACGGCGGTGTTCTTCCCACGCGCCCATAGCGGGCCACGCATCCGGCAGGGTAAAATCCCCATCAAACGAGGCTATATTGGTTAACGTGAGCGCCCCCGGAACAACTACTTTTTGGCGAAGTGTGTCCAGAGCTTCGCGCGTGCCGATAATTTCGGACGGATTAACAGCCGCTAAAGCGGCGGCTAAATTAGTAAGGGAGGGGTCTTTGTCGTTTTGATTAACCCAAAATTCGCCGGTGGACACTTCCACGCACGCCACCGCCCACCCGGACGGGGTTACGTCCAAACACACCAGGTAATTGGCTTGATTAGCGTCTAACAGGCTGTCCTCTACAAGCGTACCCGGGGTAATAACGCGCACAATTTTGCGCTCAAAGAGTTTAGTGTCTTTGTCCATGACCGAGCTTGTTTGCTCGCAAATCCCAATTTTTTTCCCGGCCGCCAGTAGGCGCGTGATATACGTGTTGGCCGCATGATAGGGAATCCCGCACATGGGGGTCCCATTACGTGAGGTGAGTGTAAGGCCCAACAGACTGCTAATTTCGCGGGCTTGGTCGTCAAACATTTCATAAAAATCGCCTAAGCGGAAAAACAGTACAATATCCGGGTTTTGCTCACGGATGGAAAAGTATTGTTTCATCAAAGGGGTTTGGGAGGTCTTTTGCATATTAGTATTGTAACATTTATAACTACACCCTGTAACGTTCCTTTTCACGCACAAAATTTAAAAACGTGTGATTTTTAAATTTTGTTGCTTGCCAGCGATACAATTTTCCAAAACCGGGCCATTTTGACGTACCTTGGGCTTGACGTACCATTCAGGTACGCCTATGCGCCCAACTTGTCCGCCAAACTGCCCTCGGTTTTGAAAAATCATCTTAACGTCTATTTTACCTTGTACTTGGGGAAGCACGGTGTTTTAGGATAGGAAATACGACACAAAATGACAGAACCCATTTTTTTTGCTATAATATTTGTACCTAGTTGTTTAAGTAATACGTTTCTCCGGTAGGATGGCTGAGCGGTCAAAAGCAACGGTCTGTAAAACCGTCGGGCTACGCCCTACATAGGTTCGAATCCTATTCCTACCAAAAATTTAACCCCGCCTAGTGCGGGGTTAATTTTTGTGGAAAACAACATAAACTGCTTTACCAATAATAATTATTTCCCCTACTCGGTTCGGACAACCCCGATTCTGCTTGACATATTTGATGTCCGATTTCATTGGAATTATCTTCTGTTACAATTGGAGAACACCGTTGCATACCAGCATAGTCATCTTCAGAATGAATTAAATATCTACCATACATTACTGATGCAAGTACATCTGTAGCTAGCACACGTGGCTCAATAGCTACTGGCACTAATGAAATTACTCCCCAATCAAATGTATATTCTTTTCCCACACGAGTAGTTGTTTGTGTAGTTGGTGTTTGAGGAAAATCTATATCTAACTCAGAAATTTCTGCGGTATATTCCCCATGAGCTAAATAATATACTTCTTCGGCATCTGCCAAAGCTTGAACAAGTGGTTTAAGTTTAGCATAGCGGCTTTTCATTACGGCTTTTTTATACTGCGGCACGGCTACTGCCGCTAAGATACCAATAATTAAAACTACAACTAACAACTCAATTAATGTGAATGCCGCTTTTGAGCAAAAACGGCCCCGCATTGCATTTTCTTTCATAGGATATATCCCTCCGTTTATGTAGGTACTACCCTTAAAATCTACCAAAAAAAAAAACAAATCAAGGCCTTTAAAATAAACTGCCAAAAACAAACAAAAATTATATAGAATGGGAATGTAGTAAATACAATTTTATCTGTTTTTGGAAGCGTATGTGGAATACGCGGGACTTTGTATAAAGTTTCTTAAGGGTCCGAAAATGGCTCGTGATTAGGCACAGAATGATGGAATGATTCCGTCATTTTGTGCTGAGCGTTTGTAATTTTAAAACAAACCACGGCTGTTTGTATTGGGTCCACCCTTAAGAGCTCAATAACAATGGCCGTTTTTACATACATGTTCCGCCAGGTAAATTGAAATTAAATTACAGGAGAAGATGTATGATACACCAAAACACCCGGCGGGATGAAACGCAAGTTAATGGGGTAGGTCAGGCTCTGCCTGACGCAACTAATTGTCAGGTAAAACCTGACCTACATAAACGGCAGAGAGGCTTTACCCTCATAGAATTATTGGTAGTAGTGTTAATCATTGGCATTTTGGCGGC
>JAZRAH010000069.1:0-6198 GCA_045634505.1 Elusimicrobiaceae bacterium | reverse complement strand
ATGGATATTTTGTATCAACGATAGGGGTAAATGAAGAAACGATACAAAGGTATATAGAAGAGCAGGGAAAAGAAGATTCAGGGCAAACTTTGTTTGAAACGGACTGATACCACGGGCGTGAGCCCGTGGAGTTTCATGATCTAGTCGTATTTTCAATAAAGGTTTTACCTTGTTGGAAGTATTAGTAGTAGTCTTAATCGTTGGTATATTGGCGGCGGTAGCCGTGCCGCAATATCAAAAAGCGGTACTCAAAAGCCGTTATAGTGCACTAATGCCCATCGCTAAAAGTATAGCCAACGGGAACGAAATATATTATATGGAACATGGTTCTTATGCTTCTGACCCGGCGGACTTGGATGTAACCGGTCAAGCAGAGTATCCCACGGGAACGGAACTAACCTTAGGGGATAGTATGGAGTATGCGTATGTACTGGCTAGTAATCCCTCCCTAAACAACCATTACATTGTGTATCAAAAACACAGTGAACAGTTTCCCGGGGAAACACATTGTGAAGCATTAAAGACAGACAAACGAGCCAACTGGTTGTGTCAAGAAGGTTTGAAGGGAGAACGGATTGGAGGGAGCTTAACAAGCGGATATAACACGTACTTGTTGGAAGGAACGGGTAGCGGCGTAACAGCAAGCACCGCAGCGGTGTTAGCGGGAGTAGCGTGCCCGGAAGGTTCCGCAGAAGATGCGTGTAAGGTAACGGAGAACACGGACGGGAGTAAAACCAAGATGGAGTGCAGCACGCCGGGGGATTCCGGCACGTGCACGTACACCACTACCAATACGGATGGCAGCACGACCGTGTGTAATGGGCAATATGGTAAGAATGAAAACGGAAAGTGTATGCCTACAGGGAAGGGTACCTATGAAGTGACGACGGATGAAGACGGCAACCGGGTGGAGAAAAAATGTTCTTCATGGAACGCAACCCAACAAGGGTGTTCCGCTACGGCCGACAATGAATATGACAGTAATAACAACCAGACGTCACAGACCTATCGTACCTGTTCCGGCTTTAATGCAGATGGCTCGTGCAGTGGGTATAGCGGCGGCATTGATTTCACCTGGGGGTATGATGCGAATAACAACAGGACGTCACAGATCTATCGTACCTGTTCCGGCTTTAATGCAGATGGCTCGTGCAGTGGGTATAGCGGCGGCATTGATTACACCTACGGGTATGATGCGAATAACAACAAGACGTCAGTGATCAATCGTCGCTGTTCCGGCTTTAATGCAGATGGCTCGTGCAGTGGGTATAGTTCTGGCTATATAGTGGATTACACAACATCCCCTAGCACTAGAACTGAATGCAACAGCGAAGCGGAGTGTGCGGAATTGTTGGGCGCCCCGCTGCCCTACGCACAATAATTATTTTGCCGGGTGAGTGTCCGCCCGGCATAGCAGTATGCAGCTAAAAATTGGCCGGGTAACACCGGCAACCTAAAAATAACAACATCCCCCGGGGTCCGCTCCCCGGGGGTGTGTTGTTGTTTCCTTCGCTCCTGGAGGGAGAAGGTGCCCGAAGGGCGGATGAGGGGGAAAACGAATAAGGTGAGTAAATATAGGCCGGGTGTAAACCCGACAAAAAAACAAAGCCGTCATTCCCGATCGTTGGTGTCGGGAATCTCTGCCGCTTTAAGTAATTATAGGTCGGGTGTAAACCCGACAAAATCAAGCTGTCGTCCTGAACCGAGGCCTTTACAGCTTAACCGTGCCCCGTAAGGTCTTAATACGGGGGGGAGGTATCCGACTACCCGCGCAACAACGAAATGCGCTCAATTACGAAGAAAAACACTTGCTTTTTTGTGGGTTTTGGCGTATAATGTAACTACCTTACGTACGCATAAGTGAAAAAAATGACACTAAAACCCAATTTTTCTATTCTTAAAACCTTAACCCAACTGCCGGGTATTTCCGGGCGGGAAGAACAAGTCCGCCATTACCTGGAGCATCTGTTAACCCCCTACGCCGATTCAGTCCGTACCGACGCTTTAGGCAACCTTATCCTAACCAAAAAAGGCACTTCTAACAAAAGTTTGCTACTCTGCGCCCACATGGACGAAGTGGGGCTCATGGTTCAGTTTATAGAGGACAGCGGATTCTTACGTTTTGTAACGGTGGGCGGCATTGACCCCCGCACGCTACTGGCGCAACGGGTGCGTGTGCAAACTAAAAACGGGCCTTTATTGGGGATTATCGGCACCAAGCCCGCTCATATCACGACCGAGGCGGACCGCGCTAAAGCGGTCCCACTCAAAGATTTATTTATAGACGTTGGCCTCTGTGCAGAGGAAGTCAAAAAACAGGTGCGCGTGGGCGATTTTGCCGTGCTGGACCGCCCCTACGAAGAATTTGGTAGCGGTCTTATTTCGGCCAAAGCCATTGATAACCGCGGCGGGGCCTTTATTTTGGCGGAAGTACTCAAAAATTTACAACAACCCTTTTACACCGTGCATGCCGTTTTTACCGTGCAAGAAGAAGTAGGCGTGCGCGGGGCTACTACCGCTGCCTACGGGTTAGACGCAGATGTATGCCTGTGTTTAGACACTACCGGTGCGGCCGATATCCCGGGCGTAGCGCCGCGGGATTATATTGTACGCTTGGGCGGCGGTGTGGGGATTAGTGCCCTGGATGCCCGTACGATTACGCCGCAAGCACTTTTTGAAACACTGACTCAAATTTGTGAGCAAGAACACATCCCCTATCAGGTACGCATTGCCCAACGCGGCGGGAACGACGCGGGGGCGGTCCACTTGTCTAAAACGGGGGTGCCTTGCTGTGCACTCTCTCTTCCTACGCGCAACATTCATTCCAATGTAGAGGTGTGCGCCAAGCAAGATATAGAAGCCATGCTTAAACTCACGTTGCATTGTGCAACCCAGGGGATTTAATAGGAGATAATTATGTCTTTTCCAATCAATCAAAAACGGGCTATATATAAGGACGTAACCGAAGTAGTGCAAGATCCTGCCTACCGCATCGCTCTTAACCAAGCCGCGGTCTTGGAACGCCTGGACGTCGTGTACCGGGCGCTTGTATCCATATTGTATAACTTTGTGCCGTCTTCGGGGCACCCGGGGGGGAGTATTTCTAGCGGGCGGTTTGTGTCGCACCTTATTTATAAAAATATGCTCTACAATTTTTCGAACCCGCTGGAAGATAGTGCCGATATTATTTCCTATGCGGCGGGTCATAAAGCCTTGGGATTATACGCCCTATGGGCCTTGCGTAACGAGTGCGTCCGCGTGGCCGCGCCGGAATTACTCCCCGCAGATGAACAACACCAACTGCGTTTGGAAGATTTACTGGGGGTGCGTCATAATTGCAAACAAGGCACGCCCCTATTTACCAAATTTCACAGCAAACCCTTAGGCGGCCACCCGGAGCCGCTGACCCCCTTTGTACGCACCAGTACAGGGGCTAGCGGGGTAGGGTTAGCTAGTGCGGTAGGGCTTGCCTTGGCGGCGGCGGATGCGTACGGGGCTAATTGTCCTCAAGTACACATTGTGGAAGGGGAAGGCGGTTTAACCGCCGGGCGCGTGAGCGAGGCCCTATCCATAGCGGCCACGGCGCAACTTAAAAATGTTATTTTTCATATTGACTGGAACCAAGCCTCCATTGAAAGTGAACGCGTGACGGCGGAAAACAACCAACCCGGCGAATACGTACAGTGGACGCCCCAGGAACGGTTCTATATGCACGATTGTAACGTAGTATATGTGCCGAACGGACATGATTTTAACCAAATTTTTGCCGCCCAAAAACTAGCCGCGCAAATGCCCAATCATCAACCCACCGCCATTATTTACCGCACGGTCAAAGGTTGGAAATATGGGCTAGAGGGCAAAGCCTCCCACGGGAGCGGGCATAAATTCTGCTCGGAAGCGTTTTATAAGTCTTTGGCGGAATTTGAGCAAACGTTTAACGAAACGTTCCCGCGTTTTCAGGGCGACACTACGCCTGAGAATATTGAAAAATATTATTGGGAAAGTTTACTCGTCATCCGCCGCGTACTAGAAAACGACGGTCAAATCCGCCAATTTGTAGTGGCTCAGCTTCGTCAATCGGCGCAGCAGTTGGCGGCCCATAAGCGGTCTCTTCGTCCCAATTTGGGGGACGTTCAAAAACTCTACGCATTTCATCCGGCGCAAGCCCCGGCTGATTTTGTGTTTGAGCCCGGCACGTCCTATACCACCCGGGGGATTTTAGGCAAAACACTCGCGCACCTGAATCAAGAAACAGGCGGCTCCTTGTTGGTGGGCTCGGCCGATTTATACGGTTCTACCGGTGCCGGAGCTGTGAGCGATGGTTTTGCACCGGGGTATTTTAATGCCGTTTCCAATCCGGCTAGCCGCCGCATTAGCGCGGGGGGCATTTGCGAAGACGGTATGTCTGCGGTATGCAGTGGTATTTCGTCCTTTGGGCGGCATATGGCGGTGTCTTCTTCGTACGGTGCTTTTTTAGCCTTTGAACACGTCGCCGCCCGCTTGCATGCCATTGGGGTACAGTGCGCGCGGGAAGTGGGGTTGCGTCCCAATACGCTTATTTTATTTAACGGGCATGCCAGTTTGCCCACCGGCGAGGACGGTCCTACCCATGCAGATCCGCAAAGTTTGCAACTGGTGCAGGATAATTTTCCCAAAGGCAGTTGTATTACGCTTACCCCGTTAGAGGTGGATGAAATTTGGCCGCTTGTAACCGCGGCACTATCCAAAAAGCCGGCCTTATTAGCCCCGTTTGTCATTCGCCCGGCTGCGGCTTATATGGACCGCGCTAAACTGGGTACGGACCCTGCCTTACTAGCCGTGAAAGGGGTGTATTACTTGCACCGTGCCAATACGTCCCAGGCGGGAACGGTATTTGTGCAAGGTGCCGGGGTGGGGCGCACGATCGTAGAAAAAGTGTTGCCGGAGATTTTAGCCGGTAACGCGCCGGACGTAAACCTGATTTACGTGGCCAGCCGGGAGCTTTTTGAGCTCTTGCCGCAAGAGGAGCAGGACCAACTTGTTCCTGCGCCCCTCATGCAGCGTGCCACGGGGATTACGGACTTTACGCTTCCTACGCTAGATTGTTGGTTACATAGCCAAAAAGGCCGCGCTCATGCGATGTATCCGCATAAAAACGGGCATTACCTGGGTAGCGGGGTGGGTGCAAAACTCTATGAAGAAGCAGGCATGGACGGGGAGTCGTTACTCACTCAAATCCGTGCATACGTACAAGATTTAAAAAAGGCTGGCTCTTGGTGCTAGCCCAAGGAGAAAAAAATGGCAGAAGAAAAACCTTACTTAACCGGAAGAACCTACTTGTTCAAGCTTCCCAAAGGCAAAGACCTGTTGGAAGAACTGATTGATTTTTGCCACGATAACCAGGTTAAATGTGGCATTGTAAGCGCCATCGGCTGTGTGTCTAACGCTACGATTGCCTACTATGACCAAAGCAAAAAGAAATTTGAAAAAAGCTTGTTTGATGAAGAATTGGAACTGGTAAGTTTAACCGGTAACATCAGCATCCAAGACAACCGTCCTATGGTCCATGCGCAAGTAACGCTTGCGGATAACGAACACAACGTAGTGGGGGGCCGTTTGTGTCCCGGCACTAAAATTTACGTGTGTGAGGCGTATATCCAAGAGCTCGTGGGCGAACCGAAAGTCCGCCGCAGTGACAAAGTCACCAAGCTAAACGTCTGGCCGTAGTTTTAGCCGTCGCTTTATAATAAGCATCCCCCGGCATAGCCGGGGGTTTTTCACAACGGACCAAACTCTTGCCTATTAGCTTGGGGCTAAAAGTCCTTCTTAACGGCCTACCACACGCGCTCCCCTCACGTTTGCTGATCCGTTGTCCACTAGGTCGTCATCCCCGAAGGTCGTTATCGGGGATCTACAACGCAGTCTTGTTTCTGCCCTTATCCTGCGCGGAAGATTCTCGATAGAAACGCTCGGGAATGGCACCTACAGGTAGGTCAGGTTTTACCTGACAATTAAAAGGAGAAAAAACTGATGAAAAACCCAAAAAATGTAGTCATCTGTCCCCCTTGTGGGGAACAGTCTTTAGCCCCGGAAGGTTTTAATCCGGGGGTCGCGTAAGCGACAAAAGGGGGTTGTAAAATAAGCAAATTCCCTTGGATAACCCCCCATCCCGGCTACGCCGTACTTCCCCCACACGGGGGGAAGCAAACGGCCTAGAAT
>JAZRAH010000068.1:0-11796 GCA_045634505.1 Elusimicrobiaceae bacterium | reverse complement strand
TTCAGGATGACGACAGGGGGTGAAGCCGTGGAGCCTTGTTAAATAAGGATATTGCCGAACTTGTTTCGGCATCTTCAACGCCTGTTGTTGCGGTCTTAGTTGCACAGCGGCCTGCGTGGAAGACCCTGAAACAAGTTCAGGAATATTTACTGAATTGTTTTTTATTGCTTTTTGCGTATTTCCCCGCCGGGTGTTTTTGTGTTGCATGATACGTCTCCTTTTTTATGTCAGGCTCACACCTGACCTATAATTCAATTTGCCCTAGTTTGGAGAACGCATGCAAAAACGGCTGACATTGATGAGAGAAATGAAGTGCCTCAAGCAATAACAGCCGCCGCCTACCGTCAGAAACGGTAAGCAATCGGCACACGGGGATGGCCGTCCCCATGTGCCTAAGTTCGGCTGTTTTTGGACTTCATTTCTGCTTAGTTTAGGCTAAGCGCATCGTACTTTACATACGTTTCCAAAAACAGAATCAAATTGTACCTATAGTATAACAAAAAAAGACAACAAGGATGGAAAGATTGCTTCGCATACGCTCGCAATGACGACAGAGAAAGGTGTCAGGTAAAACCTGACCTACAACAACAGCTTGGTACGTGGAAGATTCCCGATAGAGACACTCGGGGATGACAGCTTTATTTGATGTCAGGTAAAACCTGACCTACGACTTTTTTATGTCAGGCTTACACCTGACCTATAACGGGCAAGATTGCTTCGCGTGTGCGCGCAAGGACGACAGAGGGGGGTGTCAGGTAAAACCTGACCTACTATAATGGTTGTTGCGTGCCCCCCTCTCCTGCCCTACGGGCATCCTCCCCCTCCAGGGGGGAGGGAGACCCTTAATAAAGGGCAGGTAAAGCCGGGTTATTCACCCGGCTTTTTGGCCATTCAAAGGTTACTTGGCGGCGGTTTCTTCCAACGTTAAATTTCCGTCACTCAAACAAATGGTGTAGCCGTAAAATTTGTAATACTCCACCAACTCGTTTTTGGGAACTTCTACTTTGGGGTTGCGTTTGTGGCGCGCTTGCATCACATAAAAATACGGCACATTTTTTAAGTCACTGGCGTCTTTGGTGTGTACAAAAAAGCGGTGGCGTTCTTTGGTGACCGGCAAATATACAACGCCCAATTTGTCTTTGAGTGTTTCTTCGGAACACAAGGTTTGCGTTTCCACCATTTTTAGTTCCGAGCGCGAAATTTCAGCATATCCTTTGCTTAGTAAATTTGTAGCGCGTTGGTTTGCTTTTTTCACTTGGGCCGGGGTGGGAGGAACAGCTTGGTTAGGCAGTAAAAATTCCTTTTTCCCGGCTAACGCGTGCGTATAGACCACATACCCTTCGTCGGTCAAGGTGCTTTCTTTGGTAAATACGGGCTTGCCTTCTTTGTTGCGTAGGGCAAACACTTCTTGTATGGGGAGGTTCATGCGTTGGAACACGGTTACTGCGTCTTGCCCGATACTTTTTTGCAACGTGTTATACCCGTTTAAGGTTAACAGATCGCGTGCAAAATCGGTCCCCTGGTTTAACGTAACCACAAAATCTTGGGTGTTTTTCCCGTATTTATTTTTCAAATAATCTACGCCTTTGTGCTCCTCGGCCCAATGGATTTTTTCAAAAAGAGCGCGGTTTTTTTCCGTCAGTTCTTTTTGTTCCGGCTTGACAGCATAGCGTTGTTTGAGGGCGGTTAAAATTTCTTCGTCCGTCATATAATCGGGCTCTAAACGAATGAGGCGTTTGCGGGCAATTACGTTTAAGGGTTCCACCGCTAAGGCCGCTGTATAAGCCTCGGCCGCGCTTTGTTTGTCTCCTTGTGTTTCCAAAATAACTCCCTTGCCAATTAAAGAGTTTACATTGGCCGCATTGTACGTGAGCGATTTGGCATAGAGGGAAAGCGCTTTTTTATTTTCTTTTTGCTTGAGCGCAATATCGCCCAGCATAGAGTAAGTGTAGGACCAATACGGGCTGTTACGCTGCATATGTTGCAGGGCCTCTTCAAACTGGGTTTGGGCCCCTTTTAAATTTTCCTGCGTAAGCAGTACGCCCGCTAAGGACAAATGGGCATCCACGCTGCCGGTATCCAATTTTACACACGCGCTAAACGTGTCCGCCGCCGCATTATAATGTTGCGCATCATACTGCGCTTTGCCTTGCTCCAAACACTGCGCCAGTGTTTGCGCCGCGTGCACGGGGGTTGCCCCCAGCACCGCTACTAAACTTATGTTAAAAAAGCATTTTAATAATTGCATAAAAAACCATTTGTAACTTTTCTATTTTTGATAATTTAATTGTGCTAGTAAACACAAAATTTGTCTTTCTTATTTTAGCAAGATTTTTTTGATACGTCAGGCCCATGACCCGGCACGGCAGCATTTTGGGGGGCCAAAATTTTTCCAGTTGCTCAAAAGCTAAGTTATACTTTTCTTGTGCCCGTGCGGCGGTTTGTTGGAGTAAAGCCTGCACAACCGGGGCGTGCGGGTTATTCAAAATTTCTTGCGCGGTTAAATTACACGGCAAATATACCCGCCCTAAACGGGCGTCTTCATACACGTCGCGCACAATGTTAGTGAGTTGCACGGCCTGGCCTAACCAAAGGGCCAATTGGTCTGCTTCTTTCCCGCGCACCCCCAAAATGTCTAAGGTTGCCATGCCTACTACCACAGCCACGCGGTATAAGTACCAATCCAGTTCTTCATAGGTAGCGTACCGTTTTTGGGTAAGGTCTGCCTGCATTCCCTCCAGTAAAAGCGTGAAGCGGTTTTTGGGAATATCAAACGTGCGCACATCTTGCCACAAAGCACGCCCTAATTCCGTTTTGGGGGCCCCCACATACATAAATTCTATTTCTTGTGCCAGTTTGCTTAGTTCCTGCGCTGGGTTTGTGCGGTTCGGTTCGTCGGCAATATCATCCGCTAGGCGGCAAAACGCATAATAATTTGCCAAGGCGCGGCGTGCGTTTTTTTTCAAAAAGAAAAACGCCGGACCAAAACTAGATTTTTTGTATGCGTTTTGTGTTTGCATATTATTTACCTTGTTTGCGTAAGTACGAAAGGGCCGCCCCGGTAGCGGTAGCGTAAATAGCATTTTTGGGGATGGTAAAATTTACGCCGTGCATATCGCGCAGCATTTCAAATGTTTTTTTAGCAAGCGGCACTTGGGAAAGCGTTCCTGTTAAAACGACGTCTTTCATATTTTCGTTACGGCAGGCAAAGACCGCCATCATGCCCACCGTTTGAAACACCAGGTTTAACACCCCGGCCGCCATATCCGCGGGGACCAGGCCGTCTTCCATTTTCCCAAAGTTAGAGGCGGTAATGTCTTTGGCTAAATTAGAAATTTTTTGGGTGGAAATATCCCCAATGTTTAGGTCCACCTTGCTAAGCCGGCCTTTTTCGGCCAGGCTTACTACGCTGCGAAAGGATTTCACGCCGCACAGTTTCCCGCAAAGGCCTACTACCGTGCCACCGCCCACGCCGGACCCGCCAATATGGAAAATCCCTTTTTTCCCGGCGCGCACAAACGCAGTACCGGTGCCCATACTGACAATGAGACCTTCTTTTTTGTTGGAAAGTGCCAGCCCGCCAAGGCCAATGGCTTCAAATTCGTCCACGGTAGCGGCCGGCACGTTGTACACTTTTTTCTTAAATTGGGCGGCCCCTACGCCGGTTAAAATAATTTGTTGTACGTCGCTAAGTTGCAAATTGTTTTCGTTGATAAATTTCCCCAAGGCGCCGTAGGCCGAGGTTTGCGGGTCTGCGGCTTCCACTTTTAACATCCCAATGAGTTTGGATTTATCCGTGTAACCTACAATTTTGGTGGTAGATCCACCGACATCTATTCCAATAATTACGCTCATTTTTCCTCCAGCCCAATTGCACGCAAGAACGGCCCGTTTTGCACGGGGCGGCCTAAAAAGTTTTCTACCAGTTTTTCTTCATCCTCGCTGCCGCCTTTTTCCAAAATTTCGCGGCGGAATTTAAGGCCGGTTTGCGGGTTAAAAATTCCGTTCTGTTCAAACATACTAAAGAAATCTTCCGCAATCACTTCCGACCATAAATACCCATAATAGCCCGCATCATAGCCGCCCATAATGTGCCCAAACGAGGCTTGGGGAATGGTGTGTTTGGTTAGCGGCAAGGCGCGAATTTTTTTAGTGAGGTCAAAATATAATTTAGTAGAATCCGGCGTTTTGGCGGAGGTATGCAACGTCATATCATACTGGGCAAAAAAGTTTTGGCGCAAATACGTTCCCCCGTTGCCAAAATTTTTGGCTTTAAGCATACGGGCAATCAAATCATCCGGTAGCGGCTCTCCGGTTTTATAATGCTTGCTGATTTTTTTGAGCACCGTTTTATCCCAGGCCCAACGCTCTAAGAGTTGGCTGGGGGCTTCCACAAAATCCCAACTGACGCTGGTGCCGCTAAATGCTTTGTATTTGGCTTTGGTAAGCGCGTTATGCAGGACGTGCCCGAACTCGTGAAACAGTGTTTCCACTTCGCCGTGTTTTAAGAGAGAAGGCGTATCTTTGGAGGGTTTGTTGAGGTTTGCTACAATGGCTACAAACGGCATTTGATAGGAGCCGTCCTCTTTTTCTTCCCCTTCCACCAAGCCAAAGCACGCGGCGTGTTTGTATTTCCCTTCGCGCGGGTAGAGGTCCATATAAAAGTAGGCCACCGGCGCGCCGGAGGGTTTGTCTTTGATTAAAAAGGCTTTTACGTCCGGGTGCCACGTGGGGATGTTCACCGGTTCAAAGGTGATGCCAAAGACGTTGCCAAAAATTTCCAACATGCCGTCAATTACTACCTGGGAGGGGAAATACTCTTTAATTTTTTCGCTGTCTAGTTGCAAATTTTCCTTGCGGTATTTATTGGCCCAGTAGCCTGACTCGTACGGATAAAGGGTGCGCGATTTTTTGCCGGTTTTTTCATTTTTGTAGGCAATCAAAAATTGGTCTTCTTTTTTACCCATGGGTTTTAATTTTTTTTGTAAATCCTTCAAGAAGGTCATTACGTTTTTGGGGTTTTTGGCCATGCGGTTTTCCAATTTCAAATCCGCATGCGTTTTGTAGCCCAAGAGTTGCGCAATTTGGCGGCGCAGAGTAAGTGTTTTTTCGAGTAGCTCCACATTTTTTTCGCCGCCGCGGCGGTTATATTTAAATTCCAATTCTTTGCGGGCTTGTTCGTCGTCCGCGTTTAACATAAAGGGAACATAGTCCGGGTAGTCCAGGGTAACCAGGTATTTCCCGTCGGCGGTTTTTTCCAATTTCCCAATATAATCTTCGCCCAGGCCTTTGAGCTGTTGTTTTGTTACGGGCAACGGGTCTTTATATTCTTGGATATTTTTATCAAACTCAATGACGTATTGCGCTTCTTCTTTGTTAAGGGCTTTGAATTTTTCCAAATCTTCGTCGTTAAGGTCCATCCCACTGTGTTTAAACCCAATGAGCATTTCTTTAACGAGCTTGGCTTCCACCGGGCCCAGTTTTGGGTTTGTGTCCGTATATTCGCGGATGGCTTTATAGACGTCGCGCCGGGTGGCTACATCCACCATGTATTGGCTGATTTGCATTTGTAAATCGCGCGCGGTATCGCGGAATTTTTTATCGGTAGAAACGTAGGATAAAAAACCGCTCATCCCTAGAGCGTCGCCATATTTATCAAAGGCTTTCTCGTAACCCAGAATGGTGTTTTCAAAGGTGCGCTCTTGGGCGGGAATAGCAATTAAAGCGGCTAAATCTTTTTCCAGTTGTACGCGGGCGGAAGCCTCGGCCGGGGCCAGGTCCTCGGCTTTGTAATTAAAATGTAAAACGCCTTCTTTGGTAAACATATTTGGCATGGCAAAAACCCCCGTACTTAACAGTAAAAAAATAAAAAATAATATCGTCTGATTTCTCTTCATACGTATAGGATAGCATTTTTGGTGGTTTTTTTCCCCGCGACAAAGCACACAATCAGCGTAAAGCCGGGGCGAAAGGAAACACACAGTATGGCTACTAAGGAGCGCAAGGGGGCAGAACAAGGGGGATGGTGCGCTTAGTATCCCAAAGGCGAGGGGGAAAATAAGGAGGAGATCCCCGAGTCCTGCGGACGGCAAAATCGGGGATGACGGCTTTATGGATGTCAGGTAAAACCTGACCTACAACAACAGCTTGGTACGTGGAAGATTCCCGATAGAGACATTGTTCTATAATGGTTGTTGCGTGCCCCCCTCTCCTGCCCTACGGGCATCCTCCCCCTCCAGGGGGGAGGGAGACCCTTGATAAAGGGCAGGGAAAGCCGGGCCTAGAACGGCAAGATTGCTTCGCATACGCTCGCAAGGACGGCGGCGGGTTTACAACCACCAAGACTTTGAGTCTCTTGCTTCTTTACCTAAAGATTTACAAACCGCTAAACTACGGGGGTGATTTCCAGTGGCAGAACAAAAGGATTTTCCTTGGTGTCCTTGTTCGCTTGCCGCTACATCTTCATCCGCATAATGATCAAAATACATTTCTATATGGGTGTTTAGGTTTGTTTCATCTGCAACCGCCCCCATAACACGGGTACCAGAACCATTACTGCATTTAAGAACAAGGTTCACACTTCCTTTGGTTAATTTAAACGTATTGTTGTCCCCGGTGTTTTCAAAACCACTGGGCAGGTCTGCCCCTAATTCTTCACAATCGGTGGCGTAATGTCCATTGGCCAAGTAAAACACTTCTTGCTGTACTTTTAAGTTTTTTACAAGTGCAAACAGTTCGCTTGTGCGCGTTTTATCCACGGCCTTTTGGTACTGTGGTAAGGCCACGGCGGCTAAAATGCCAATAATGAGCACGACGACAAGGAGCTCGATGAGGGTGAAGCCGGAGCGAAGCGGATCCCTGAAAGAGCTTTTATTCAGGGCCTCCTCCTTTTTCACAGAACAACGAGATCCTGAATCAAGTTCAGGATGACGACAGGGGGTGAAACCGTGGACCGTTGTTAAATAAGGATATTGCCGAACTTGTTTCGGCATCTTCAACGCCTGTTGTTGCGGTCTTAGTTGCGTAACGGCCTGCGTGGAAGACCCTGAAACAAGTTCAGGGATATTTACTGAATTGTTTTTTATTGCTTTTTGCGTGAGTCCCCGTTGGGTGGTTTGATTGTGTTGCATGATACGTCTCCTTTTTTATTATGTCATCCTGAATTTAATTCAGGATCTCACCTTATATTTCTTAAAATGGTGAGATTCCAAATCAAGTTTGGAATGACATTTATTTTTGTCAGGCTTATACCTGACCTATAATTTTCAATTTTCCGTCTTGGAAAACGCATGCAAAAACGGCTACTTGTTTTACGGATCATTACCCTCGAAAAACAAATAGCCGCAGCTCCCCGCCTTTAGACGGGGAAACACTCGGCACACGGGGATGGCCGTCCCTGTGTGCCTAATTTCGGCTATTTTTGGAGTAATGATCGTTGATAAACAACAGGCCTATCTTTGATAGGATTCCAAAAACAGAATCAAATTGTATGTATAGTATAACAAAAAAAGAGCCCCTTGCGGGGCTCTGTGAGGTAAACAAAATTTACTTAAAAACGGAAACCAAATTTGAGCATCAGTTCCGTGTAGTGGATGTGGCCTTTGCCAAATTGGGATTTGAAATCATCCCGGGTGCGCATTAAGTAATAGCGGCCTTCCAACCCGAAGATGATGTCATCTACGTCAAATTCTACACCGGCACCGGCCATCCCGGCTAAGTCCGTGCTGTTATAGGTTTTGTGGGAGTCGTCTTCAAATTTTTGGCGGCTAAATACGTGCCCCACACCGACTCCAAACGGGATATACACACGCGTAGCGTGGCGCGGGAACAAATATACACGCCCGGCTACTAACCCGGTAGCGGCTCCTGTGCGTAGGAAGGAACCGTCGGAGGCTTTGTCGCCATCGCCAAATTGAGCATAGTTACCGTCTAAACCTAGGGCAAAAACGCGGCTTAAATTGCGGTAAAAACCTAAACCGGCCGTCCAACCGGTGGTACCTAAATCTACTTTTTGGCCGTTGTGGTTCCAATCGCTTTGCGGGAGTACCATACCGCCGTACAGCTCTAAGCGGGTGGTGCCGGCTCTTAAACCATATTCTTCAAGCGGGTAATAATTTTGGGCAGAAGCGGCAGAAAAACTCATCAGTAATGCCGCGAGTAAAAGCAGTTTTTTCATAATTCTCCTTATGTGGGTAAGATACCTATATTGTAAATTTTTTCTTACGTTTTGACAATAGCAAAACCCATTTTGCCCCAGGAGGAAAAATAACCCTTTACAACCGGCCATATTTGTTATAATATATGCATACTTATCTTACACCTTAAGGAGTGTGCAATGTACGAAGCGTTTGTACCCAAAGAGATCTTTTTAACCAAAGGGATCGGCCGTCATAAAGAAAAACTAGCTAGCTTTGAAGAAGCGTTGCGTGATGCTAAAATTGCTAGCTTTAACTTGGTTCCGGTTTCCAGCATTTTCCCGCCCGGTTGCAAAACCGTGCCCGTGGAAAAAGGACTTAAAAAATTACGGCCCGGCCAGATTTTGCATTGTGTCATCAGCCGTAATACCAGCAACGAGTACCGCCGTATGATTGCGGCTTCGGTAGGGGTGGCTATTCCAAAAGACCGCACGCACCATGGGTATTTGTCCGAGCACCATTCCTTTGGTGAAACTGATAAACAAGCTGGAGACTACGCCGAAGATTTGGCCGCTTTGATGCTTTCTACCACCTTGGGGGTGGACTTTGATAACGACACTACCTGGGACCAAAAAGAAGAAATTTGGAAGATGAGCGGCAAAATTGTGCGCACTTCTAACATCACGCAATCTGCTGTATGTGCCAACGGCGTGTGGACCACGGTAATTGCGGCCGCGGTGTTTGTAAGCTAATCAAACGGAATTGTTGTGAGCGATAACGTACAAACTGATAAGTTTATGGGGCTGGAGAGCGAGAAAAGCTCTCTGCCCCTTTGTAAATTCGTAGTAGTGCCTGTGCCGTTTGAAAAAACGGTTTGCTACGGGCACGGTACTGCCAAAGGGCCCGCTGCTGTGATAGAGGCCTCTACCCAAATTGAACTGTGGGACGAAGAAACCAAGACCGAAACGTGGGAGTTAGGGATTAACACCCAGCCCGCGGTAAATTGCAAAGGGTCCACCAACACCGTGTTTAAAAACATTGATAAAACGGTGCGCAACCTGATGCAATATAAGGCTATTCCCTTTTATATTGGCGGCGAACATACCGTTACGCAAGCCTTGGCGCAACCTTACATTGATAAATACAAAAATTTGAGTATTTTGCACTTTGATGCCCATGCCGATTTGCGCGAAACCTTTGAAGGGACGCCCAAATCGCACGCGTGTGCGCTTTACCCGGCTAGCCGGCAAGTACCGGTGGTACAAGTAGGCATCCGCAGTGTGGCTAGCGAAGAAAAACAGTATTGCAACGCCGGCAAAGTAACCACCTTCTTAATGCACGAACACCGCGATATTAAAAAACTCATCCCGCAAGTGCTTAAAAAACTGACCGACACCGTGTATATTACTATTGACGTGGACGGGTTTGACCCTTCCGTCATCCCGGCTACGGGCACGCCGCAACCCGGCGGTTTTATGTGGTATGAAGCGTTGGACCTGTTCCGCGAGGTCATTAAGCACAAAAAAATTGTGGCTATTGACGTGGTGGAAGCGTGTGCGCGCAAGGCGGACACGATTACGGAGTTTAACGTATCCAAACTCATTTACCGCTTAATGGGGTATTTGGCGATAAAAAAATAAAAAACTGTAACTTGTGTGGAACGGCCCAAAACCCAAAACCCAAAACGATTCGTTTTGGGTTTTGATTTTGTAAAGTTAAAAAATACCAAAGATCCTTTTTTTATGAAGCGAAGTTTTTTTTGTTTTTAAATGATAAGTTAAAGTGAAAACTTGTGGTTTTTCGGCGGGGGTAGTAACCAAAAAAGGGGTCTGTACAAACGTAAAGACAAGTTTGTTCGCTCCAGAAATATCAATGAGATTTTCCAAATGATTATAATCTACTAAATGCTGCTTGTGATACAACTGAAGGGTGCGCAACGGGAAAATCCCCCGGTATGCATCCACCGTAACAATGGCTTCGTGTAAGGAAAGTTCCCCTATTTTTTCCCCATTAAACAAAAGAGGTTGCTTGGTTAATCCTTCGTGATAGGCTTGTAACAGTTGGCGGATATGTTCGGCAGGGATTACAAAGCCGATTTGCCGGTTGTAAGAGCTGCCGGCATGGATACCCACTACTTGGTTGTTCTTATCCAACACCGGGCCTCCGCAGGCTCCCTCGCGGCTGTGGGGGCTTGCTACCTGCAAGGAAGTAATAATTTGATGTGGATATACGGCTTGTACAATGCGGTTGGTCTCGTGGTTTAATTTATCATTAAAATAACCTAGGGAGTGGAGGGAGTCACCTACCTTGGGTGGGGTAGAGGCCAACTTAAGTGCGGTAATGTGTTTGGCTTGCCCGGCGGGAACAGCAAAAACAGTTACGTCGTTAAGCCCAGAATTGCCGCGGGCGATAAAATGTACCGGGCTTAACCGTCCTCCCTGTCCTTCCATGACCGCTTGCGTAAAATTATAATGGGATACTGTTACCCCCCAAAGATACTTTTTGCCTTGGTAGGTTTCTTGCAAGAAAAACGAGGAGGCCTTCATATCAGCCTTAGGAGAATCAAGCATTAGTTTAATGGGTTGAAAAGAGCTGACCAAGGCCTGTTGACGGGCAGCTATCCTTGCGGCAGTATGTTCGGCCCGGGCCACGGCAAGGGAGTGACCTACTTTTGAAGAGGTGGAGGCTTTAAACACCTGGCGCGCATTACGAAGAAAATTTTGCGCTTGTAGCGAAAACCCTAGACATAGCAGAGCAATAAGTAAAATATAACGCTTCATATATAATATTATAGGATTTTAGCAGCAAGAGGACGAGGGCCTTTGGACCTAAGGGGGCGTAGGACCCTGAAAACTTTAAAGCCCCCTTCCCATTCTGTGGCTCTGCTTACCAACGTGGAAACCCTGTTTGACATCTTTCCATTTGCAGTCCCTCACCCACAAGGCAGATAAGAAGGAAGTGCCTGACTCCTTCGGGGATGACAACCTTATTTAATTTTGTTACACTATATGTACAATTTTTTATCTGTTTTTGGAAGCGTTTTGGAAACGCTGCGCTACCGGGTAAACCGTGGCACATTTTCCCTCCAAGAACGGTCGTTATAGGCACAAAGTAATAAGAAGTCATGAGCTTATTATTTTGTGCCGAGTGTTTCTCGTTTTGGCGAGTGACTACGGCTGTTATATGTTTAGGTTAGGGAAAATGGCTCAACAGTAGCAACCGTTTTTGTGCGTACGCTTACTAGAACAAAAAAATTGTAGCTATTGACGTAGTGGAAGCGTGTGCGCGCAAGGCGGACACGATTACGGAGTTTAATGTGTCTAAACTGATTTACCGCTTAATGGGATATTTGGCGGTAAAAAAGAAATAGTGAATTATTGAAAATATATGAACGTAACACCGGGGCTTTCAATGCCCCGGTGTTTTTCACGTTTAAAATTCTCCATCCATCATTTTCCATCCTTGGTTTTCCAAAGATTTGCAGATGTATCTGCCAATGTCTGTATTATTTGTCCAACACCCTGCAAAATATCAAACACATAATGGACTTTTGATAAACTGAGATAATAGTTTATCAGGAGTCAATATGCAAGTACATAATAACCGATTTTATGGGATAAAAATACGCAGAGCCGTACGAACCATAGAACGAGCCTTCCCC